>NZ_CP046444.1:3626493-3928701 GCF_014083945.1 Granulicella sp. 5B5
GAGCACCGACTTACCTGTTATGACTGCCATCATGATCGCCGTTAGCGAGTGGCTGCGAGGACGGCAGGACGAAACTGCGCGACCAACTCTTCGACGGTCGTTGAACCGAAGGAAACTGCGGCCGTGGTGATCCCGATAAAGGCGAGGATGCGTTTGAGGTAACCAGACTCATAGTCGGATGCGGAAGCAGGCAGGCCTTCGTCATAGATGCCGCCTGAGGCGATAATGATTTTGCAGGTTTTCCCAGTGACCAGACCTTTGCGTTCGGGCGGACCGGAGTGGGTGACGCGAGGGCGAACGATGAGGTCGATCCAGGCCTTCAAATTGGCGGGCACGGTGAAGTTGTACATGGGGGTTCCGATGAGGATCTCGTCCGCCGAGAGGAGTTCGGCGATCAACTCGTCGGACACAGCCAAAGCTCGTTGCATCCCCGGTGTGTGCTTGTCCTCGGGGAAAGATGCCGGTAATCCATGGGGTACTGACGTACGGTAAGTTGCTTTCGGCCAGGTCGCGCAGAACGACCTTTCCGTCAGAGTGCTTTGTTTGCCATGCTGTGACAAAGTCATGGCTGAGCGTACGCGAGATTGAGCTACGGCCACGAGGGCTTGATTGGATGTTGAGCAGCGTAGGCATATGATTCCTTTCGAGAGCGGCTCGCGCCGGCTAATCAGATAGTCTAGCGTGTTGACTATCTGATTCAAGCTAGTCATACCGACTGGAATTGGTCAAGAAGGTTTACTAAAAATGAGGAGAGTTCTGCCTAATGTCGCTCGAAGCTTGATGATGGCATCACGAGCGCATACGGCCGCCGTGACAGCCCGGCTGGCGCTGCGTGGATACGATGATTTTCCGTTTGCGTCGGCGAGCCTGCTGTGGCTGATGGATGAAGGCGGTACGCGGTCAACGGTGCTAGCGCAGCGGGCTGGCGTGACCAAACAGGCGATAAGCCAACTGGTTCGACTGATGGAGCGGCAGGGATATCTGGAGCAGGTTCCGGATCCAACCGATACGCGGGCGAAGGTGGTGCGGATGACCGAACGCGGTGAGGCTGTGAAGACCGCTTGCGTCGAGGTTCGAGAAGAGTTAAATCGAAAGTTGGCGGGGGCCCTGGGAATGAATGAGGCTGGGCGGTTGGAGGAGAATCTAGACGCTGCCGCAGGTTTGTTTGGGAAGATTGCCGGGGCGAGTCCTCAATAATAGACAACCCTCAATCGCTATCCTAACTGCCAGATGAGCCTGGCAACTACACGGCTTTGAACATTTTGATGAATTACCTTAACTCGTTTGCTCTAGCAAGTAGGAAGTATTACCCCGCCGCGGTGCGGATACTATTTGTCGCTGAGGCGCCGCCAGCATGCGAGAGCAAGAGGTTCTTCTATTTCACAGGTCTCCGGCAGGGAGATACCCTCTTCCTGGAGATGATGAAGACCCTATACCCTGCTGAAGTTGGGTACTCTGGGGAGCGATGCCGGGATGGATTTCCATCCAGAACGATACGACTCCGAAAACCTGAACTGCTCAACAGGTTCAAGTCGGACGGCTTCTATTTGATTGACGCCTGCGAGCAACCCATGCCTCAAGGCGCGAATACGGCCCTGAAGGTTGCGCTCATGCAAGAGGCTTTGCCTGCACTAAAAGCAAAAGTCAGGTTGCTTTGCAGCGCGGAAACAACGGGAGTTTTATTGATTGGCGCGGTAACCTACGATGTCTGTGTCGAGGCTCTGAGAGACGAAGGGTTGAATGTCCTGAACAAGGCAGCCATCAACCATCCAGCACGCGGCGGACAGGTCCTCTTCAGGACGAAGCTCAGAGCGGCCCTGAACGCCCTGCTGTGAACGCGACTCTAGCGCTTCTTGAACTTCGGTTGCGCCGCGTTGCGCTTGAGCATATTCAGCTTTGTATTGGTTTTCGACGTTCCGCCGACAGGTAAACAGTCGATGTTGCCCTGCGCGAATTCCATCATCTTGAGAACGACCGTATCCTGCACACCTGGCATCCGGAAAATTGGTTCGGGAGGCTCAACAGGATTGGCGCAGGGCCGCTGTTAAGCAGGCCGCAGGTGATGTTATCGAGCCAACTGGCCCATTTCATGAAGTTTCTGAGTTGCTTTCATGTGTTTGCCTCGAAGCAGCTACGGTCATTCGTCATGGATATCTCATGCAGTTGCATCATTCTTTCGTCACTTTGCGGCCTGGATTATGCCAGTGACCATCAGGGGCGATCAGCAGATCGGCGGCCCTCGGTCCCCATGTGTGGCGTTTGTAGGGACGAACTCGATGGTGCTTCTTCAGAATAGGGTCCACCGTCGCCCATGCGGCCTCAACTGCATCCTCGCGCGCAAAAAGCGCTCCATCGCCGATCATGGCATCACCTAGAAGCCGTTCGTAGGGGGTTTCCTCTCCTAGTCGCTGTTCGAGCAGACGCAGCTCCTTCTGAACCCCGACGAAGCTGTTCCCGGCGAGTTTGACCCGTGCTGCAAGAGCAATGTCTGAGCGGGGAGAGATGCGAAACCGTAGATAATTGCCGGGGCCGTCCGCCGAGACCGAGTCAGCGAAGAGCTTCTGAGGCGGTGGCTTCAACTCGACCAGCACTTCGGTTTCGGTGACCGGGAGATATTTCCCGGATCTCAGATACCACGGCACACCCTCCCACCGCCATGAGTCGATGAAGAGCCGAATCGCGGCGAAGGTTTCAACGTCGGAGTTCCGGGCCACGTCTGTCTCTTGTCGATAGCCTTCATATTGACCTCGTACTAGGTCATCCGGCGTGAGCGGCCGCATGGATTGAAAGACATTCGCTTGTTCTGTATGAACGGCTCCGAAACCTTTGGTGGCGGGCGGCTCCATGGCCAGCAACGCAACGATCTGAAAGAGATGGTTTTGGATCACATCGCGCAAACACCCGGCTGTTTCATAGAACTTGCCGCGCTTACCCACGCCAAACGTCTCAGCCAGCGTGATCTGCACGCTGGCCACATAATTGCGGTTCCAGATAGGCTCCAGAAAAGAATTGGCAAAGCGGAAATAGAGGATGTTCATGATCGCTTCCTTGCCGAGGAAGTGATCGATACGGAAGATCGAATCTTCCGGAAACACGGAGTGCGCAATACGATTGAGTGCGCGTGCGGAAGCCAGATCTCGTCCGAATGGCTTCTCTACGATGACGCGAGCGTTCTTCGCAAGACCTGCTGTGCCGAGGCTCTTGATGACCGTCCCGAAGAGCACGGGTGGGATTGCAAGATAGTAGGCTGGATGTTGCGCAGGGCCAAGTGCCTTCCCAATGGCGCGGAAAGTGTCCGGGTTCTCATAATCGCCACTTACATAGGTCAACAGCGAGAGCAGGTGTTTGAGCGCGCGCTTATTGTCGACGCCGCCCGATCGCTCGATGCTGTCTGTCACTCGCTTGTGCAGCCGCTCTAAACTCCAGGCCGGCAAGGCAACTCCGATGACGGGGGCTGTAAGCACTCCTCGCTTCGCCATGGCATAGAGCGCAGGAAAGATCATTTTGTGTGCGAGATCACCGGTCACGCCGAAGAGTACCAGCACATCAGAACGGGGAACAGCCATCAGGCGCCTCCAGCTTTCTTTTCCTTGTGACCGCCGAACTCATACCGCAGTGCGGATAGAACTCTATCGGCGAAGTCGTCCTCGCCACGGGAGCTAAAACGTTCGAACAGAGCGGCACTCAGCACCGGGGCGGGTACGGATTCGTCGATTGCCGCCTTGAGCGTCCACCGTCCCTCTCCCGAGTCCGAAACTCTGCCCTCGAACTTCGCTAGATCGGGGCTTTCGAGGAGGGACGCAGCAGCAAGATCCAGAAGCCAGGAAGAGATAACACTGCCACGCCTCCAGACTTCGGTGATGTCGGCAAGGTTCAGGTCATAGGCATAGTGCTCGGGATCGCGCAGAGGAGTGGTTTCAGCATCGATGGTACTTTTCTGCTTACCGGCGTTGGCATGATGGAGGATATTCAAGCCTTCTGCATAAGAGGCCATCATCCCGTACTCGATCCCGTTGTGAACCATCTTCACGAAGTGCCCCGCGCCATTTGGGCCGCAATGCAGATAGCCGTGCTCGGCGGTTCCCCCGATCTTTTCGCGGCCGGGCGTACGCGGCGCTTCTTCGATTCCCGGAGCAAGAGCGATGAAGATAGGCTGGAGCCGTTGGACTACATCATCATCGCCGCCGATCATCAGGCAATAGCCCCGCTCCGATCCCCATACCCCACCACTGGTGCCGGCATCGACATAATGAATTCCCTTCGGCTTGAGTTCGGCTGCTCGACTGATGTCGTCATGATAGTAGGAGTTACCGCCGTCGATCACCACATCGTCGCTTGTGAGATGGGGAATAAGACTCTTCAAGGTCGAATCGACGACTGCGGCGGGAACCATCATCCAAATCGCGCGCGGCTCTTTCAATTTATGAGTGAAGTCCTCAATAGATGTCGCGCCGATTGCGCCTTCCTTTGCGAGCGTTTGCACGGCGTCAGCGTTGATATCGTATACGACGCAATGGTGTCCGGCTTTCTGAAGACGCCGCACCATATTGATGCCCATCCTGCCTAACCCAATCATCCCTAGTTCCATTTTGTCCCCTTCATATGCTTAGGTCTCGGTCGCGAATACTCTTATCGCGTCGCGCTCACTGTGAAGTTGCACTCACTACTTGGATGCAGAAACAGCGTAAGTCGAGCCCAGGCGTAATTTGTGGGAGAACAGTACTTGCCAGGGAATTATTACTCAGCAATTACAGGCTACTTCTCTCTCTATGAGCAAAATGGCACAGCGTGTGTCGCTCGAGGGGGACCATACTTTGAGAAGTTCGACTACTCAACGAGCCTCACTGAAGCCATTAAGAATAGGAGAGTGTCTATCGTGAATCCGACGACAGAAGAACCCCAAACCAAGAATGGCTCAAAAGACGATGCAAAGCCCAACCCAAACGGCAAGCCGAAGGCTGATGCCAAAGAAGACTTGAAGCCCGAGGCAAATCCGACATCGAAGGACGACTTAAAGTCGATACCGATGGCGGATCTACAGGCCAGACTCCAGTCTTCTTCGAAAGGTCTGACTCAGGCCGAGGCTGCGAAGCGGCTGACGACGGATGGCCCCAATGCACTCAAAGTCGAGAAGACCAATGCGTTCCTGAAGTTTCTGACCTACTTCTGGGGACCAATTCCGTGGATGATCGAGGCAGCCGTTATTCTTTCGGGGGTGGTGCGGCACTGGTTGGATTTCTTCATCATCCTTGCGCTGCTGTTCTCGAATGCGCTCGTGGCGTTCTGGGAAGAACACCAGGCGGGGAATGAGATCGCGGCCCTTAAGGCCAAACTGGCAAACGACGCGACTGTTCTGCGTGATGGCAAATGGGCGACTCCAAAGGCGAATGAGCTGGTCGCTGGGGATGTGATTCGCTTGCGACTTGGAGACATTGTTCCGGCGGATGCGCGGCTGTTGGACGGCGATCCGGTTGAGGTGGATCAATCGGCGTTGACGGGCGAATCGCTTCCCGTCACACGCAAGTCGGGTGAGGCCGTCTTCTCGGGTTCGATTGTGCGGCAGGGCGAGATCGACGCGATGGTCTATGCCACCGGCACGCGCACTTACTTCGGCAAGACGGCGGAGTTGGTGCAGCAGGCGCACACGATCAGCCACTTTCAGCGGGCTGTCCTCAAGATTGGTGACTACCTGATTGTTCTCGCTGTCGCTCTTGTGGCGATCATTCTCGCGGTCTCGCTGCTGCGTCATAATCCCGTCCTGGATACGCTGGAGTTCTGTCTGGTTCTGCTGGTTGCGTCGATTCCAGTAGCGATGCCAACGGTTCTCTCTGTAACGATGGCAGTCGGCGCGCGTCTGCTCGCGAAGAGCCAGGCCATCGTTACAAGGCTTTCGGCAATTGAGGAGTTAGCAGGCGTTGACGTTCTTTGTTCGGACAAGACCGGCACACTGACACAGAACAAGCTGACGCTCGGCGATCCCTTTACGGTGAATAACATTCCTGCCGATCAGGTCATCGAGTGGGCGGCGCTTGCGTCGCGTGCTGAAGACAAGGACACCATTGACCTCGCGGTGATTGGCGGTGTGAAGGATGCGAACGCGCTGAAGAGCTTTCAGATTCTGCACTTCACGCCCTTCGACCCTGTGCACAAGCGAACGGAGGCAACAGTAAAGGGTGGCGACGGCAAGCAGTTCTTCGTGTCTAAGGGAGCGCCCCAGGTCATCCTTGCGATGTCAAAAAATGCCGATGCGGTGAAGCCTGGTGTAGAGAAGGCCGTCAATGAATTTGCGGGCCGCGGCTTCCGTTCACTTGGCGTCTGTCGCGCGGATGAGGAAGGGAACTGGCAGTTTGCCGGCGTGATTCCGATGTTCGACCCGCCGCGTGAGCAGGCGAAGGCGACGATCGCAAGCGCCCGGCAGATGGGCCTCAGCATCAAGATGGTGACGGGCGACCAGGCGGCCATCGCGCGCGAGACGAGTAAGCAGCTGGGACTGGGCACCAACATCGTTGATGCAAATGCTCTGGGAGATACCAAGCAGCAGCCGAGCTCGCAGACCACCGAGGCCATCGAAAAGGCGGATGGTTTCGCGGAGGTCTTTCCAGCCCACAAGTACTTCATCATTGAGGCGCTGCAGAAGAGTGGTCACATCGTCGGTATGACCGGGGACGGCGTCAACGACGCACCTGCGCTGAAGAAGGCGGACTGCGGCATTGCCGTCTCGGGTGCAACGGATGCGGCGCGTGCCGCGGCGTCCATTGTCTTACTGGCGCCAGGGTTATCGGTCATTATCGATGCAATTAAGGAGAGTCGCAAGATCTTCCAGCGGATGAACAGTTACTCCATGTACCGGATCGCAGAGACGCTGCGCGTGGTGCTGTTTATGACGGTGGCTATCCTCTGGTTCAATTTCTATCCCGTTACCGCAGTCATGATCGTGATGATTGCCTTGCTCAACGACGGAGCCATTCTTTCGATCGCATACGACAATGTTCGCTACAGCAACAATCCTGAGGCATGGAACATGCGGCGAGTGCTGGGCGTTTCGACCGTGCTGGGCGTCATTGGCGTCGTTTCAGCCTTCTTGTTGTTTTGGCTTGGCGAACGAGTCTTCCATATGGACCGCGCACATACCCAGACCTTGATGTATTTGAAACTGTCTGTCGCCGGACATCTCACAATCTTCCTGACGCGCACGCGAGGCCCATTCTGGACGATCAAGCCTGCGAAGGTTTTGTGGATGGCAGTACTTGGCACACAGATCGTCGCCACGCTGATCGCCGTGTACGGCCTCTTCATGACACCGCTAGGCTGGAAGTATGCCGGCTTTGTCTGGGTTTATGCAATTGTCTGGGCGTTGTTCACAGACCGCATCAAGCTGCTGGCTTACCGCATCCTAGATCCCTCTGCGTTGCCACTGCTGGCGAAGAAACAGGTCGACCTCGGACCTGAGATATCCAAAGAGGCGTATGAGCTCTTTCAGCAGCGAGCGCGCGGAGAGAGCCAGCAGGATCAGGACTGGCTGGAGGCGGAGCATATGATTCAGTTGGAACACTCGGAGCGCCCGAAAACTTCGTGATCGTGCGGTGATCTGAAGACGCCGCAACGAACGAACAGAGGCAGCGGGAACGGAAACTATCTGAAGATTTGCGCAGAAAGCTTTCACAGAAAGATCATTTAACGGTTATGGAGCCTGGAGAGCAGACCGTCGCAAGCTGGTCTTTGCATCTTGCGGCATTGGCGATGACGACTCAAGAGTTTGAGGAGATAACGTGAGTGATTCAAACTTCAGCACTTCCAGTCAGCAGAATCCAGCACAGGCTTTGGGAATCGACGAGCTGAACGAGCTAGCGCTGAACCTGCATTGGTCCTGGAACCATATGGCGGATGCGCTTTGGGAAGCTCTGGACAGTTATTTGTGGCAGACCACGCAGAACCCCTGGATGATCCTTCAAACGGTCTCAGAAGACAAGATCAACGCACTTCTGGCGACGCCTGACTTTCAAGGGCTCTTGTCCGCATTGCTGCAGCACAAGCACAAATCCTTCTCGGCTGACGCGTGGTTTCAGAAGACGCATCCCGGAGTAGCGCTCTCAACGATTGCCTATTTCAGTATGGAGTTCCTGCTGACCGAAGCGCTGCCGATTTACTCTGGCGGGCTGGGAAATGTCGCGGGCGACCAGATGAAGGCAGCGAGCGACCTTGGTGTTCCGGTCGTCGGAGTCGGCTTACTGTGGGGGCAGGGCTACTTCCGGCAGGATTTCGACGTTGACGGTAATCAACGTGCGCTCTATCCCGTCAACGATCCGGGGCAACTGCCCATTCAGCCCCTTCGGCGTGCGAACGGAGAGTGGCTGCGTATCCAGATTCAGCTACCGGGCGCAAAGATCTGGCTGCGCTGCTGGCAGGCGCTTGTCGGCAGAACGAAGCTCTTTCTGTTGGACGCGAATGACTTCGCCAATACCGCTGCTCATCGCGGGATCACGAGCGAGTTATATGGCGGCGATGCCGAGATGCGGCTCAAACAAGAGATCGTTCTAGGTATTGGCGGCTGGCGTCTGCTCCGAGAGCTTGGTCTGAATCCCGAAGTTTGCCACCTCAACGAAGGCCACGCGGCGTTCGCTGTGCTCGAACGCGCCCGGTACTACATGGCAGATCATCGTGTTTCGTTTGAAGTCGCGCTTACCATCACCAGGGCCGGAAACTTGTTCACGACCCATACGGCTGTCCCCGCAGGATTTGACAGGTTCGCCCCGGAACTCTGCTGGAAATATCTCGGCCACTACGCAAAGGACGAACTCGCAATTTCCATGGAGGAGCTCCTCGCATTGGGAAGGCAGAACCCTGAGGATGCCTCAGAGCCTTTGAACATGGCCTACCTTGCGCTTCGCGGCAGTGGCCAGGTCAGCGGCGTCAGCAAACTGCACGGAGAGGTAAGTAGACAGATATTTCAGCCTCTTTTCCCGCGATGGCCTCAGACGGAAGTCCCCGTCGGTTCTGTCACCAACGGGATTCATGTGCCAACCTGGGATTCGGCCGAAGCGGATGTCCTCTGGACCAAGGCATGCGGTGCGGACCGTTGGCGAGACGACCGTCCACTCGCGGACGATGTCCGTCGCTTGACCGACAGCGAATTGTGGCACATGCGCACTGGAGCGCGGAAAGCGATGCTCACCCAGGTACGTGACCGCTACGCGCGTCAGCTCTCAACCGAGGGCACTTCTCACTTGAACGTCGCGGACATCTTCAAGGACGATGTCCTTACGGTTGGATTTGCGCGCCGCTTCGCAACTTATAAGCGCCCCGATCTCTTGCTCTACGATCCTGAGCGGCTCATACGTCTACTCACGGATTCGCGACGCCCTGTGCAATTGATCCTCGCCGGCAAGGCTCATCCCGAGGATGTGCCGGGGCAGGCGCTCATCAAGCAGTGGAACGATTTCATCAAGCGTTTTGAGGCTCGTCAACATGTTGTATTCCTCAGCGACTACGACATGCAGATGGCGCAGGAACTGGTCAAAGGCATGGACCTTTGGATCAACACACCGCGGCGGCCGTGGGAGGCCTGTGGGACAAGTGGAATGAAAGTTCTGGCCAATGGAGGGCTCAACATTTCCGAGCTGGACGGCTGGTGGGCAGAGGCATATGTCCCCGAGATCGGGTGGGCCATCGGCGACGGTAGAGAACATGGCGAAGACGCTGCCTGGGACGCCTCTGAAGTGGAAAGTCTCTACACGCTGCTGGAGCAGCAGGTTGTTCCCGAGTTCTACGACCGGGATGAGCAAGGACGGCCCTCCAGATGGCTTGCACGCGTCCGCGAAAGCATGGCGACGCTTACCCCTGAGTTCTCGGCAAGCCGGGCAATCCGTGAATACACAAACGATCATTACCTGCCAGCCGCCGCAGGATACAACGCACGCGCCGCAAACGATGGCAACGCTGGCGTCGGTCTGTTGCAGTGGCAGCGCAGTATCGCCGAGCAGTGGAGCACGCTCCGCTTCGGCAATGTCACCGTTGAGACAAAGGATGGTCAACACCGGTTCCATATCCCCGTCGTCTCCGGAGGACTCCATCCGGATCAATTCAGAGTGGAGCTCTATGCCGACCCGGCTGGAGAGGGCGGGGACAAACCGGAGATCCTGCCTGCCTGCAAATCCTCGACGGAGCCGTCTGGCACCATCGTCTATTCGGTTTGTTGCCCGGCAAATCGCCCAGCCGCCGACTACACGGCACGCCTAGTCCCATCGCACACCGGTGCGTTCGTCCCCCTCGAAGCAGGGCAGATCCTCTGGCAGCGATGAGAGACATAACGGACGACAGAGGCCGCCCCTACCCGTTGGGTGCAACAGTCTACCCTGACGGAACGAACTTCAGCATCCTCTCCGCAAGCGCCTGCGGCATGCAATTGGTCCTGTTCGACCACGCAGATGATCGCGCTGCCACCCGCACCATCACCCTCGATCCGGTGCGCAATCGCACCTCACACTACTGGCATATCTTTCTGCCCGGAATCAAGCCTGGACAACTGTATGGGTACCGCGCGGATGGTCCTCATGATCCTGCTGCGGGTCAGCGCTTCGATCCTCAAAAAGTCCTACTCGATCCTTACGGCAAAGGAGTTTCGGTCGGCCAGAGTTACAGCCGCGCTGCAGCCTGTATGCCCGGTGACAATGCTTCGACATCGATGAAGAGCGTGGTCGCAGATCTCTCGCTATTTGATTGGGAGGACGACAAGCCAATCAACCGTCTTTTCCGGGACACGGTCATCTATGAGATGCATGTCGCTGGTTTTACCCGTCATACATCATCCGGCGTTGCCGCCGCCAACCGAGGAACGTATCTGGGCGTTGTTGAGAAGATTCCTTATCTTCAATCTCTTGGCATTACAGCCGTTGAGCTACTGCCTGTATTCCAATTCGATTCTGCGGACGCACCGTCTGGGCTGGCCAACTACTGGGGTTACGATCCAGTCTCCTTCTTCGCTCCACACCTTGCGTACAGCACCAACACCGATGATCCGGTCGACTGTCTCGATGAGTTTCGCACTATGGTGAAGGCGCTACATCGTGCTGGCCTCGAAGTCATACTCGATGTGGTCTACAACCACACTGCGGAAGGCGATGAGCGTGGTCCAACAATTTGCTTCCGAGGGCTGGAAAATACCTTCTATTACATGCTTGAGGACAACCGCGCACACTACGCGGACTTCACCGGGACTGGGAATACTCTCAAGTCGAACCACTCCGTAGTAAAGCGGCTCATCCTCGATAGCCTGAAGTATTGGGTCTCAGAGATGCACGTAGACGGGTTCCGTTTCGATCTTGCTTCCATCTTTTCTCGGAGCGATTCCGGAGAGCCCGAGCTCAACGCACCCATCATCTGGGAGATCGACTCCGACCCCGTATTGGCCGGCACAAAGCTCATTGCAGAGGCGTGGGATTCCGGAGGGCTATACCAGGTAGGAAGCTTCGGTCAGGACAAGTGGAAGGAATGGAACGGTGCCTATCGCGATGATGTCAAAGGATTCTTGAAAGCCGATTCGAATACTGCATGGAAGCTTCATAACCGGATCATCGGCAGTCCAGATATCTACAAATGTGGCCATCGTCCCACCGGTCAAAGCATCAACTACATCACCTGCCACGATGGCTTCACCCTCAACGATTTGGTCTCATTCAACTCAAAGCACAATGATCAAAACAGGAGCCAGAACAGCGACGGAACCAACGCTAATTTGAGCTGGAACTGCGGTACTGAAGGTCCCTCTACAAACCCTGCTGTGGAACACCTCCGCATCCGGCAGATCAAGAACTTCTTCACGCTGGTACTGTTTTCGGTCGGTACTCCGATGCTGTTGATGGGCGACGAGGTAAGGCGCACGCAGCAAGGCAACAACAACGCGTACTGTCTTGACAATGAAGTCAGCTGGTTCGATTGGGACCTGTGCAAGACCAATGCCGAGATCTTTCGCTTCGTCCAGGAGTTGATTCGCCTTCGCCAGCACTTCGATCGGGGGGCGGGCGGCAACGCTATCCCGCTTGAGGATTACCTTAGCAATGCGCACATCAAGTGGCACGGAACGGTGCTGGACAAACCCGATTGGGGAGCCGACTCACACTCGATCGCCGTGTCATTCCATAACCATGCACTGAATAACATGCGCTACATCGCGATCAACTCCTATTGGAACGCACTGGAGTTCGAGATTCCGCCACTACCCGGATCGTCTTCGCGATGGATTCGCATGATAGACACGTCTCTCGGATCACCGGATGATATCGCTGAGGTAGAGAGAGGTTCGGAGATAATGGGCTCTACCTATGTGGTCAATCCGCATTCAATCGTTATGCTTCATTTCGCCTCGCTCAACGGCGATTCGCAATGATGTGGGCCGCTCTAAGTTATCGAAATATCGGGAGGATAATGAGGAATGGCTGATCAAAGGATAACTTACACCTGTCCAATGCATTCGCAGATCGTGCGGAATGAGCCGGGCAACTGCCCAATCTGCGGCATGACGCTCGAACCTTTGACTGTCACCATCGACGAGACGAATCCCGAACTCGACAGCATGACGCGCCGATTCTGGGTGAGTGCTGCATTAACCCTGCCGCTGTTAGCCATCATGGTCTCGGATATTCTTCCTGCCCATGGTCTGCAGCGTCTTCTGAAAGGACAACTGCTCGGGTGGTTCGAGTTCGCCATCGCGACTCCCGTCGTGCTTTGGGGAGGCTGGCCTTTTTTTCAACGAGGCTGGGCATCCATCATCAGCCGCAACCTGAATATGTTTACGCTGATCTCGATTGGTGCCGGGTCGGCTTACCTTTACAGCGTCGTGGCAGTATCGCTGCCACAGCTCTTTCCCCGATCATTTCGAGATATGTCGGGTCAGCTCGGCCTCTACTTTGAGGCGGCAGCCGTCATCACCGTGCTCGTTCTCCTCGGGCAGGTTCTGGAGCTGAGGGCCCGGAGCCAGACCAGCGGCGCAATCAAAGCGCTACTCGGACTTGCACCGAAGACAGCACGCCGCATCGCCGAGGATGGTACGGAGCAGGACGTGGACTTGAATGCTATTCAGGTGGGCGACAAGCTCCGTGTCCGGCCAGGCGAAAAAGTCCCGGTCGACGGCGTGGTGATCGAAGGCAGCAGCTCCGTCGATGAATCTATGGTCAGCGGAGAACCCATTCCGGTTGAAAAGACGGTCGACGCCAAGGTCACCGGAGGAACGATCAACGGCACCGGCAGCTTCGTCATGAAGACGGAGCGTGTTGGGGCCGACACCTTGCTCGCTCAGATCGTGAAAATGGTGAGCGAGGCCCAGCGCAGCCGCGCTCCTATCCAAAGACTTGCAGACGTGGTGGCTTCTTACTTTGTGCCGGCGGTCCTCGTGTCGGCAGTGATTACTTTTGCGGTATGGGCAATCTACGGGCCGCAGCCACACTACGCTCATGCGCTGGTCAATGCAGTTGCCGTACTCATCATCGCTTGTCCTTGCGCCCTTGGTCTGGCAACGCCCATGGCGATCATGGTTGGCACTGGCAGGGGCGCCGGAGAAGGCGTCCTCATCAGCAATGCTGAGGCTCTCGAAATCCTGGAGAAGGTAGACACGCTTGTTGTCGATAAGACAGGCACGTTGACTGAAGGCAAGCCGAAGCTGACGGAACTGATTGCGGCAGAAGGCGTGAAAGATGCCGACTTGTTGCAAGCGGCAGCCAGTCTTGAAAAGGCCAGCGAACATCCTCTTGCCGCAGCGATCCTTGCGGCAGCCAAGGAAAAGAACATTGAGCTAGTTGCAATCGAAGGCTTTCAGTCGGTAACGGGCAAAGGCGTTAAGGGCACCTTGAATGACAAGCAGATTGCCATAGGAAATGCGGCACTCATGACCGATCTTGGTGCTTCTCCTGAACCATTGCGGACCAAAGCCGAAGCCCTCCAGAAAGAGGGTCGTACCGTTATGTATATCGCGCTGGGAGGAAAGTTTGCAGGCCTGATTGCCGTGGCCGATCCGATCAAAGACTCAACGGCCGAAGCCATCGAGCAGTTGAAGCGCGAAGGCATCAAGGTGGTCATGGTCACGGGTGACAACCATGCGACTGCCGAAGCGGTCGCACGGAAGCTTGGCATCGACTTCGAAGCCGACGTGCTGCCCGATAAAAAGGCAGCGGCTGTGAAGAAGCTACAGGACGCCGGCGCAATTGTCGCCATGGCGGGAGATGGAGTCAACGATGCTCCAGCCCTCGCACAGGCGCATGTCGGAATTGCGATGGGGACAGGGACGGACGTCGCCATGAAGACAGGCGGGATCACGCTGGTAAAAGGTGACCTCCGGGGCATCGTGAAGGCTCGCCGATTGAGTCACCTCACAATGAATAACATTCGCCAGAATCTCTTCTTTGCCTTCTTCTACAACGCCCTCGGTGTCCCGTTAGCGGCAGGCGTCTTATATCCAGCGTTTGGACTGCTCCTAAACCCCATGATCGCCGCGGCGGCCATGAGTTTCAGCTCCGTTTCAGTGATCGTCAATGCACTGCGCCTGAAATCCGCAAAGCTCTAGATTGGCAAGCTAGGTTCGTTCTGATGCATCCGTGTTGAGAATTGAGCAGGCGTTTCTCATGCCGGTTGCATTTCGGCATGAATTACACTTATGGCGGCTTGAGCGATTGCGAGAAACTCATCGGCTTTCAGGCTGGCGCCCCCCGATGAGGACACCGTCTATGCCTGGCTGACCGAGGAATGCGGCCGCATTCTCCGGTTCGACGCTGCCTCCGTACTGAACAGTCATCTTTTGGGCCCGGGTCTCTCCATAGACTTGGCTAAGCTTTCGCCGGATAAGCAAATGCACATCATGCGCCTGTTGAGGAGTGGCATGGTGTTCGTCGTTGCCGATCGCCCATACCGGTTCGTAGGCGATGCTGAGACGAGATAGAGCCTCGCTTGGAACGCCAGCTAATCCCGTCGAGAGTTGACGGTCGAGCACCGCCTCCGTCTGTTTACTTTTGCGCTGTTCCAGCGTCTCGCCCACGCAAAGGATTACGTCCAATCCTGCCGCCAGCGTACACACTACTTTCTGGTTGATAAATTCGTCGGATTCGCCTAACTTGTGCCGGCCCTCGCTGTGTCCCAGAATAACGTATCCGCAACTGAGATCGAGCAACATCGTTGGGCTAACCTCTCCCGTGAACGCGCCCTCGGCTTGTGGGTACATATTTTGTGCACCAAGGGCGACCTGACTACCCTTAAGCATGTCGCCGACAAGAGCAAGATAGGGGAATGGTGGACAGAGAATGACTGTGACATGGTCGGCGACGACAAGGCCATCGATAATACCCCTTGCTAACTGCTCCGCTTCGAAGGCAGTCGTATGCATCTTCCAATTCCCGACGATGAATTTCTGACGTATGTGCGTTTTCATTTCGCGCTCCCAGCGTAGGCGTTAGTCGCCATATCATGCGTAGCGCTCTCGCGATGATCCGCCTCTACCGCCCCGTCGTACTTGCCCAGGTGAGCAGCCCGGTCACACTTGGCGCGATGGTAGATAGCTTCCTGTGCCGGAATCACATTTGCCTGTTCGCCATGCCAGATTTCCAAAGCCGGTTCCTGAATGGCCCGACCGAAGGAGAACGACAACTCCCACAGAAGGCGCGACTTGTATCGGACGTTCATCGCATTGAGACGGACCGAAGCAAGTTCGCCGGATTGGCCGCCCGACAAGAAGACCACTCCAGGAACGGCGGCAGGAACCGAGCGCAACAAACAGCCTACGGTTGCATCGGCTACTTCCTCGACCGTGTTTTGTCTCGGACAAGTCAGACCGGGAAGCACCATGTTAGGCTTCAGGATCATTCCCTCAAGCTTAACCCGTTGCGAGTAAAGCTCTCGGAACACAGTTCGTAGAACTCTCTCGGTTACTTCGGAGCAAACCTCCAGAGTGTGGTCTCCCTCCATCAAGACCTCCGGTTCCACGACCGGAACAAGGCCTGCCTCCTGACACAACCCGGCATAGCGGGCGAGTGCGTGTGCATTCGCCTCGATGCACCCGTGGCTCGGAATCCCATCGCCGATAGCGAAAACCGCTCGCCACTTCGCGAAACGTGCGCCCATCTCCAGATATTCCGTTAGACGAGCGCGCAAGCCGTCCAAACCTTCCGTAACCTTTTCGCCTGGAAAGGACGCCATCTCTTTGGCTCCGAGGTCGACTTTGATGCCTGGAATGATTCCGATTGCAGCGAGGGCCCTAGCAAAAGGAGCGCCATCGTCCTTCTTCTGCCGAATCGTTTCGTCGTAGAGGATTGCGCCGCTGATTGACTCGTGCAACCCCGGCGTATTGACAATCAATTCTCGGTATTGCCGGTGAGCCTCCGCGGTTTGTGGAATCTGCCATTTGGCAAACCGCTTATTGCAGGTTCCGGTGCTTTCGTCGATCGCCAGCAGTCCTTTGCCATCGGCGACCATCAACTTGGCGGTTGCTTCAAGGATCTGCGTGTTCACTGTGTGGCGCTCCATTTCCAGTTCTGGATCTCCGGCATATCCTGGCCATGAGCGTCGATGTAGTGTTTGTGCTTAATGAGCTTGTCCTGCATCTGTTGTTTCAAGTAGTCGCCCTTGGAGCCTAGATTCGGTACTCGGTCGACCACGTCCATCACGAGATGGAAACGATCCAGGTCATTTTGAACACGCATGTCGAAGGGGGTTGTAATCGTTCCTTCTTCCTTGTAGCCACGCACATGCAGGTTGCGGTTGGTCCGGGCGTAGGTGAGCCGATGGATCAGCCATGGATAACCGTGAAATCCGAAGATGATGTGTTTGTCTTTGGTGAAGAGCGAATCATAGGCCAGCTCCGTCAAGCCGTGGGGATGCTCGGTGCTCGGTTGCAGCTTCATGAGATCGACGACATTGACGACACGAATTTTCAACGTCGGCAGATGTTCGCGAAGAATGGAGACTGCAGCGAGGATCTCAAGTGTTGGCGTGTCTCCACAACAGGCCATAACGACGTCAGGCTCGCTCTCCTGATCGTTGCTGGCCCATTGCCAGATACCAACTCCCTCCGTGCAATGTACGACTGCTTGGTCCATCGTCAACCACTGTGGAAGCGCATGTTTTCCCGCGACGACCACGTTGACATAGTTCCGGCTGCGCAGGCAGTGATCGAAGACAGATAGGAGACAGTTGGCGTCGGCAGGAAGGTAGCAGCGCACGATGTCGGCCTTCTTGTTGATGACATGGTCGAGGAAGCCGGGGTCCTGGTGAGTGAATCCGTTATGGTCCTGCTGCCAGACATGCGAAGCCAGCAGATAATTCAGTGACGAAATGTCCCGTCGCCAAGGCAGTTCCCGGCACACCTTAAGCCACTTCGCATGTTGGCTGAACATCGAGTCGACGATGCGAATGAACGCCTCATAACTGTTGAACAGACCGTGTCTGCCGGTCAGAAGATAGCCCTCCAGCCAACCCTCGCACTGGTTCTCGCTCAACATCGAATCCAACACGCGGCCCTCCGGTGCGAGGAACTCGTCATTCCTGAACGCACGCGCATCCCATTGACGGTTGGTGACCTCAAAGACGGCCTGGAGAAGATTCGAGACCGTTTCATCGGGACCAAATACGCGAAAGTTTCGTTTGTCCTGATTCAGCT
This sequence comes from Granulicella sp. 5B5, assembly GCF_014083945.1. GTDB lineage: Bacteria > Acidobacteriota > Terriglobia > Terriglobales > Acidobacteriaceae > Granulicella. Next base: position 3,644,126 of record NZ_CP046444.1, read on the forward strand.
TGGCAACATCCCGAAGGAACGAACCCAGCACGAGCGTATCCTCAACCTCCACCGCGCCCGGAGAATTCACAGTTACAGCATGATCGTGAAAATCGGGCATGTCGAGATCGTGGAGCAGAATGCCGCCATTGGCATGGGGATTGGCTCCCATGCGGCGGTTGCCCTTGGGAGCCAACTCTGCCAGTTCTGCAATAAGGCGGCCATCTTTATCAAAGAGTTCCTGAGGCTTATAACTCTTCATCCAGGCTTCCAAAAGCTTTACATGATCCGGATGCTGAGGATCGACGAGCAGCGGCACCTGATGCGATCTGAATGTTCCCTCAATCTGTAATCCATCGACGACCTTCGGTCCCGTCCAGCCCTTCGGTGACTTAAACACGATCATCGGCCAGCGAGGCCGGGTCGTATCGTTACCGGTACGCGCATTGCTTTGGAAGCGATGGATATCCTCAATAGCTTTGTCGATGGTAGCGGCCATGAGTTCATGCATCTTCTCCGGCTCATCGCCTTCTACGAAGTATGGCGTCCACCCGCAGCCTCTCAGGAATTGGTTCAGTTCCTCGTGCTCAATGCGAGCCAGCACCGTCGGATTACTGATCTTGTAACCATTGAGGTGCAGGATCGGCAGCACCGCCCCATCGGTCCTGGGGTCGAGAAACTTATTGGACTGCCATGAGGTCGCCAACGACGCCGTTTCTGCTTCGCCGTCCCCTATCACGCACGCAACAACCAGGTCCGGGTTGTCGAATGCTGCCCCAAAAGCATGACTAAGCGAATAACCTAGCTCACCGCCCTCATGAATCGATCCAGGCGTAGTCGGTGCAACGTGGCTGGAGATGCCGCCTGGGAAGGAGAACTGTTTGAAAAGCTTTTTCAACCCCGCTTCGTCTTGGGTGACATTCGGATATACCTCGCTCCAGGTGCCCTCGAGATACACGTTGCCCACAATCGCGGGGCCACCATGGCCGGGACCAGCGACGTAAAACATATTCAAGTCGTACTTCTTGATGATCCGATTCAGATGCACGTAGATGAAGTTCTGCCCCGGCGTTGTCCCCCAATGGGAGACAACCAACGGCTTGATGTGTTCGAGCTTCAGCGGCTCTTTCAGGAGAGGATTCTCGTAGAGATAGATTTGGCCGACAGAAACGTAGTTGGCTGCCCGCCAATAGGCGTTCATCCGGCGAAGCAGGTCCGGAGTGAGCGTCGCGCCACCCTTCAGCGACTCCTCTTTGGCGATTGCATCGGGCGTTTCATGAAGCAGGTTTTCGGTCGTGAGTATGTTGGTCGGCATTTCTCAATCTCCTTTTCCAACGGGTGACACGGCTAGGTTGCGTCGCTCGTCTGCAACCCGAGCGAAGTTAGTTTTGCACGAGTGGACTCATAATCGACATGAAGAATGCTTCGCATCCCCAGGCGCTCTGCGATCTGCACGAACATCGGCGTGTTGTCGATGAAGACTGCGTGTGCTGGGGCGGTCTGGGCAAGGTCGAGAGCTAGCCGGAAGATCTCAACGTCGGGCTTCCGCATTCCAACAAAACAGGAAGAGATGAAAGTATCTACAAGCTGGTCGAGCCTGAAGGCGCGAATGCGATACGCATTGACCCCCCGCGACTCATTGCTAATGACGACGATCTTCAGTCCGTGCTGGATTTTGAGCTCCGTCACAAGTTCAAGCATCTTTGGATGCGGCTTCGACTGCGCAAACATGAAGTTACGAAACTGGCTCCGGGTAAACGTCCGCTTCTCAAAGAACACCACCCATCCCAGATACTCATCAAACGAGAGCTTGCCCTCTTCATGGGTCTCGAAGACGAGACGATGACGTTCATCCATCTCCGTCCAATTCAGCTTGAAGTGTTTCGCTGCGCGTTTGCGCGCAAGATGGTCCCATCCGTTGGTGAGCAATACCCCGCCTACATCCACAAACAGCGTCGTGATTGGGAGCGGCTTTTTCACTCGACCCTTGACATGTGTGGATGCCAGCTCATACTGGCTGCCGTGACTCTCAAGAGGATGCCGGTAATGCTGCGACGATGGGTGCTTGTGTGGGTGTGCTATCGCCTGCTGGATCGCTACTCGCTTCCTCGATCGTCTTCTCTGGCCCAAGTCCCATCGTCAGGGCAGTAAGGCCGGCAAGCCCACCTAGTTGCATAGTCTCGATTGCAGAACTTGGAACAATGACAATGGTCGAATTCGTCTTTAGTCCTTCGTACAGCATGTTCATTGCACGCAGATGGAGCGCAACCGGATTATTAGCGTAAGTCTTGGCTGCCTCTCCGAATTTTTCCGCAATCTGCAGCTCCGACTCGCCAAGGATGACCCGAGCCTGACGCTCTCGTTCGGCTTGAGCCTGCATTGACATAGCGTCTTCTAGCGATGCGGGAATCAAGACATCCTTCACTTCGACCGACTGCACACTAATCCCCCACGGTTGGGTCCGCGCATCAATGATGGTCTGGAGCACGGCGCTGATCTTGTCGCGTCCTTCCAGCATGTCCGAAAGCATCGTCTTGCCGATCACATCCCGGAGGGCCGTCTGAGATGCCCATCCGATCGCGCTCTGGTAGTCCGCGACAGCGAGTGCCGCCTTCTCCGGATCTACGATCTTCCAGAACAGCACCGCATCGACATCCACTGGAACGGTATCTTTCGTGAGGGTCTTTTCCGCTTTGAAAGAACTGGTGAGGACGCGGGTATCGATCCAGTAGGGAATCGTGTCGATGAGTGGAATGATGAAGAAGAGTCCGGGCCCCCGCAAAGCACGAAACTTTCCAAGCCTCAAAACAACAGCTTTGCTCCATTGGTCGGCCACTCGGATGGCAGATGAGATAACCGCAGCCACGAATATGGCCATACCGAAGACGATAAATGCAAGATATTCGTACCCTGCCGCGTGCAGACTAAAGCCAAGAGCTGCGCCTATACCTGCAATCACAATGAATATCAGAGTTGGAAATGAGCCGTTTGTCCGCATTTAGATCAGCCTTCTACTCAATGTGCCCATCGTTGGGGCCTTTCCGTCAATTCAGGCCCCAGACGACGGCACGTGTTTCGTACACTTCGATTACGCCGAAACCAGGTCTTCGTGCACGGTGTACGAGTGATGCTCGGTTCCTTCGATAATGTGCTTCGCCGCATCTACCGCTTCGGGAGTGCCATGCACTATGAGCAGGAACTTGTCGGTCTTCAGCGCAACCTCATATTTGATAACGCTGTCCTTGGGAATGCCGATGCTGAAGAGTCCTGCACCAACGGCGCTGACGCCACCTACAACAACCGCGCCCTCAAGTCCGGCGACAATCCAGGCGACCAATGGCCCAGCAACGAGGACGGGTCCGAATCCGGGTATGGCAAATATCGCCGCTCCGAACAACAGGCCCCAGAATCCTCCCCAGAACGCACCCATCTTGCCCCAGTACTTCATTCGGTCCCCGGCGTTGTAGTAGCCGACGACATGCTCGTCTGTGTGAGTATCTTTGCCGGCAATCGACAGACTCTTCATATCGACGCCTGCCTCTTGCAGTTCCTTAATGGCTGCCTCCGTCTGTTGGTGGCTATCGTACACAGCAACAACTGAGTTCATCGTGGACATTACATTCTCCCTTGGTTCTCGTGAGACCGTCTTGATTACGGCCATTGAAGGAAATCGACTTTCCGGTCTAAGCAAAGGGCGCCTGGGCGCGAATAGCAGTGGTTGAATCCACCGGAATCAATCCTCTTTAACTCTTTCACCACCTGCACCTTGTGTCTGAGCATTCCAGCACAGCACCTGTGGGCACGATATTGTTTCCAATCGTCACGAATCCCTGGGGTAACACTGCGCTGCGCGATGTGTTGCCTATAGAAGGCCGCGTGGCGGCAAACGGGCGCTGTTTCCAGAAAATTGCGAACACATTCGCATCTGTCCTGGCACCTTGCACTGCGCTACTAAGCCCTCCTGCTACGCCCTCCTTCTCGCCCGATAAACGGCTCGCGTTTACTGCGATTCGCCTTCCGTCTACACTGGGCTTCGATTCGCTCCTCACTCTTTGGAGGCTCCATGCGCCTGCTGCACCCACGTTCGTTCGCCGTCTTCGCCCTTCTCGCCATAGCCGGCAGCCTTGCCGTCCGCGCCCAGCAGGTTGAATCCGCCACCCCTGACTCGACGACAAACGACAAGTACATCTGGCTGGAAGACGCTCACGGCGACCGCGCCATGGCCTGGGTCAAGGAGCACAACGCGGCCACAGCGAAGGTCTTCGAAGCTGACCCTCGCTTCGCCGCCTACGCCGCCGCCGCCCTCAAGATCGCCGAAGATCCCAACCGTCTCGCCATCCCAGGCCTGCGTCGCGACGAGGTCTACAACCTCTGGCGCGACGCCGCCCACACCCACGGCATCCTCCGCAAGACCTCTCTCACGGACTATCTCGCGCCGCAGCCCGACTGGCACACTGTCATCGACTTCGATGCCCTCGGCAAAAAAGAGAACGTCAGCTGGGTCAATCACGGCCTCGACTGCCTCTATCCCGGCGACGGCCTCTGCATGGTCGAGCTCTCCGCCGGCGGTGAGGACGCCGCCACACTCCGCGAGTTCGATCTCCACACCGGCAACTTCGTCGATGGCGGCTTCGTGCTCCCGCACAGCAAGCAGGACGTCGATTGGCTCGACAAGGACACGCTCCTCGTCTCCCGCGACTGGGGCCCCGACAGCATGACCGCCTCCGGCTACCCGTACATCATCAAGCTCTGGAAGCGCGGCACACCGCTCGACTCCGCCACCGAGATCTTCCGCGGCCGCCCAACGGACATCAGCGACTCCGCCTACACGCTCCACGACGCTCAGGGTCACTCCATCACGCTCCTGCATCGCGGCGTCACCTTCTTTGAGAGCGAGGACTACCTCTACACCCCCGACGGCAAGATCGCGCAACTCGCCATCCCAAAAAAGTCCGGCATCGACGGCCTCCTCGACGGCCGTCTCCTCCTCGAGATCCGCCAGGACTGGACCCCCGCCGGTAGCAAGACCACTTACACCCAGGGCTCGCTCCTGCAACTCAACCTCGCAGACGTCCTTGCCGACCCCGCGCATCTCAAACCCACCATCATCTTCGCGCCCACATCGCAGGAGTTCCTGCAGGGCACCAGCACCACGCAATCGCACCTCATTCTCACCACCCTCGACCACGTCCGTGGCCGCGCCTACGTCTACACGCCCACGAAGAAAGGTTGGTCGAAGAAGCCGCTCACCTTGCCCGAAAACGTCACTGTCGGTATCGTCTCCGCCGACGACAAGAACGACGACTTCGTCCTTGCCGTTACCGGCTTCCTCACACCGTCGTCACTCTGGCTCGGCGACGCCTCCAAGGGCGACATCAAACAGATCAAGACTCAGCCCGCGCAGTTCGACGCTTCAAAAGATGTCGTCGAGCAGCTCGAAGCCACCTCCAAAGATGGCACCAAGGTCCCCTACTTCGTAGTCCATCGCAAGGACATCGTCTACAACGGCCAGAACCCTACGCTGCTCTATGCCTACGGTGGCTTCGAGGTCTCCGAAACGCCCACCTACTCCGGCTACCTCGGCAAGCTATGGCTTGAGCACGGCGGCGTCTACGTCCTCGCCAACATCCGCGGCGGCGGCGAGTTCGGTCCCGCCTGGCACGAGGCAGGCCTCAAGACCCACCGCCAGCGCATCTACGACGACTTCGCATCCGTCGGCGAAGACCTCATCGCACGCAAGATCACCAGCACTCCGCACCTCGGCATCATGGGCGGCTCCAACGGCGGCCTCCTCATGGGCGTCGAGATGACCCAGCGCCCCGACCTTTGGCACGCTGTCGTCATCGAGGTGCCACTCCTCGACATGCTCCGCTTCGAAAAGATCGCCGCCGGCGCCAGTTGGGTCGGCGAGTACGGCTCAGTCGATGTTCCCGAAGAGCGCGCCTTCCTCGCCAAAATCTCACCCTACAACCAGCTCAAGCCCGGCGTGAAGTACCCCGAACCCTTCATCTGGACCACCACCAAGGACGACCGCGTCGGCCCGCAACACGCGCGCAAGTTCGCCGCCAAGATGGAGGAATTCCACGAGCCCTTCCTCTATCACGAGATCACCGAAGGCGGCCACGGCGCCGGCGCCGACCTCAACGAAGAGGCCCGCACCTACGCCGAAACCTACATCTACCTCACCCGCAAACTTATGGACCCACAGCCGTAAGGCCTCGGAATCAGTGCGGCTTCAGCCGCGGAGGGACGCTCGCACACTGAATCAGAGCCTCCCAAAACGCTGTCAACCCCCTATGGCCCGGCAGCCTCCGCAACTGCACCAAAGGAACAGCACTTTCTCCGCACGAACTCTCTATACTTAATACAGAGAGCTGCATACAGAGTGCTGTGGGCTTTGCCCAAAAACTCTTGTCACCCAAAAACTCTGTCATTTCGACCGGAGCATCGTGGCTTTATCGCGATGCGGAGCGGAGAAACCCCCGCATTTTTAGTAGCGATGCGCCGAAGGCGCGAGCCTGTTCCAACAAGCCTTCGATCAGACCTTCACAAGTCCGCCCCTAACTCGCTATCCATCAGGATTTTGGATCGAAAAGTACCCGGGGGGAGGGACTAGGGTGCCAGCTCCGCCGTCCGTAGGAAATCGAAGTTGCCACCCGGATTCAGCGTCACACCCGTCAGCCGCTTCGAATGCACCACCACGTTGTCCGGATACCACAGCGGAATCGTCGGCAGCTCATCCGCGAGGATCTGCTGCACCTGCACATACTCGCGCCGCCGCACCGCTTCATCCGTCTCTTCGCCAGCCTGCTTCAGCAGCGCATCCACGCGAGCATCGCTGAACCGACCGCGGTTCGCTCCCTTCGGCGGAAAGCTCGCCGTCGCGCTCGTATACCGAAAGATGTCCGGGTCCTCATTCGACCCGATCCACCGCAGCATATACATCTGGAACGCGCCCTTCGTAATGTCGGAGTAGAACGTCCCAAACTCAGCCGGCCGTAGCGACAGCGCGATCCCCGCCTGCGCCAGTTGCGCCTGGATCGCCTGTGCCTCCAGCCGCGTCGTCTCATCGGTTGAGGTCTTCAGCGTAAACCGCAACCGCACGCCATCCTTGTCCGGCTTCAACCCCGCCGCATCCAGCAACTGCTTCGCCCGCTCCACATCATGCGGATACTGAGGCAGCTGATCGTCCCCCGCCGCCGCCCAGTGCCCACGCGGCAGCAGCGTCTCGGCTTTCTCCGCGCGCCCGCGCCACAACGCGGCAATCAGCGCATCTCTATCGATGGCACAAGCAATCGCCTGCCGCACACGCTTGTCGCGCAGCGCCGGGTCGGTCACATTGAACGTCGCGTAATCCACCCGAGCCCCCGGCCCCGTCTCCACCACCACCCCCGGCACCCCGCGCAGCGCATGCACCATGTCCTGCGTCAGCACATTGCTTTCTACATCCGCCGAACCCTTGCGCATCTCCAGCGCCACCGTAATGTTGTCCGGAGTCACCTCAAACCGCACCCGCTCAATCTTAGGCGCACCCGCCCAGTACGCAGGGTTACGCTCAATCACAACCTCCTTGTCCTGCACCTGCTCCACAAACCTGAACGGCCCCGTCCCCACCGGATGCAGCCCCTCATTCGACCCGGCGCCATTCTCCACCACGCCAAACAGTCCATCGCTCAAGTTGAACAGCAGGCTCTCATCCGGCTTGCTCGTCTTGACCACCACCGTCAACGGATCGCGCACGCTCACCGCGATCACATCTGCAAACGCTCCACCCTTCGCGGTCAGGATCGCCCCATTCGTCATGCTCCGAATGGACCAAGCCACATCCTCCGCAGTCATCGGTTTGCCATCATGGAACCGCACCCCCGCGCGCAGATGAAACACCCACGTCAGCGGATCAGGACGATTCCAACTCGTCGCCAGCCACGGCTTCAGATTAAAGTGGTCATCCTTCCGCACCAGCGGGTCATAGATAAGCTCACCAATCCGCTCACTCTGCGAATCCGTCCCCTGCCGCAGATCCAAACTGTTCGGCGAACTCTCAATCAAAAACCGTACTGTCGACTCTTCTTGCCCCCATCCACGATGAGCACCGTAGATAGGGCTTTTGCAGGACGTAAGGGTAAAAAGCAGAACGGCGACTACGGCGGCTGCGCCTTTGCTTTTCTTTCTTCCATTCCGAGCGCAGCGAGGAACCTGCTTCTCGCTCGCACAGCGAGCGCACGTTCTTTGACGCTCACCCTCCATACGAAACCTTCCCCAGCACCACAGCCCGCTTCGCCCCCGTAGCACTCGGGACATTCCCCGGCAACCCATGCCACGTCAGCCACCCCAGCAAAGCAAACGCCGCGGCCTCCTTCGCTTCGACAGCCAGCCCAGCACTCTCCGTCGTCGCCACCTTCACACCCAGCGCGCCAAACTTCTCCGCTAGTCCACGCATCAGCGTCTTGTTCTTCGCGCCACCACCCGCAACAAACATCTCCGTAGCCTTCGCTCCCGGAGCGACCTGTCCTAGATGTGGCCAGCAAAATTTGCTGTACGCATCGACAATCGTCTCCACCGTCAACGCAGTCGCTGTAGCCACAATGTCTTCTTTCTCCGCATCGGCCTTCTCGCAAAGCGCGATCAGCTTGTCGACGAACGCCTCACCAAACTCCTCACGCCCGCAAGACTTCGGCGGCTTCGCGTTGAAGTACTTCGTCGCGCGCATCTTCCGCACCACATCCTCCAGCACCTTGCCCCGAGCCGCCGTTCTCCCGCTGCCGTCATACTCGCGCTTATACAGCCGCTGCATCACCGCATCGATCACCATGTTCGCCGGCCCCGTATCGAACGCCATTGCATCGTCAACACACCCGCCCGCAGGCAGCGCCGTCACATTCGCAATCCCGCCCAGGTTCAGCAGCAGCCGGTTCTTCGTCTCATGCCGAAACAGATACCAGTCCAGCATCGGCACCAGCGGCGCACCCTGCCCACCCGCAGCCATATCCGCAGGACGGAAATCACTCACCACCGGCAGCCGCAGCCGCTCAGCGATCACCGCGGCCTCGCCAATCTGCCACGTCATCCCCTCATCGGCATCATGCAGAATCGTCTGTCCATGCACGGCCACCAGTTCCGGCTTCAGCTTATGTTCCTTCGCCGCCTTCTCCACGCACGCGGCATACTCTTCGCCGAGCTTCCAGCTCAACTGCGCCAGCTTCGCCGCACTCATCTTCGTGCCGCCTGCCGCCGCCAGCACCATCGCGCGCAGCTTCTTGCCATACGCAAACCTGCTGTGTCCCAGCACCTTCACTGGAGCCACCCCATTGCGTCCCACCGACACGCGGCAGATCGCCACATCCACTCCATCCGCCGAGGTCCCGCTCATCACCCCGGCCACGATCATCGCCTTCGCCGAGCTCGGCGTCTTCGCAACGTCCATCAAGCTACATCTCCCTTCAACTCGCGCTGCAACTCCGCCAGCAACTGCAACGCCTCCCGCGGAGTCAACCCATCCACATCGACCTCTTCAATCCGATCCACAATCCGCTGCGACAGTGGCGTAAACATCGTCATCTGCAAACTCGCCTTCTCCGGAACAGCCTCACGCACCTGCTGCGTCTCGGCCTTCTCATGCACCTTCAGCACCGCGCGGGCTCGCTCAATTACCGCCTGCGGTAACCCCGCTAGCCGCGCTACCTCGATGCCATAACTCTTGTTCGCCGCCCCGGCCTCCACTGTATGCAGAAACACGATCCCGCTCGCGTTTTCCTTTACCGTTACACGCACGTTCCTCAACCGCAGCAGCTGCTCGGCCAGCAGCGTCAGCTCATGATAGTGCGTCGCAAACAGCGTCCGCGCCCCAACAGCATCATGCAGATGTTCCACCGTCGCCCACGCCAGCGACAGCCCATCATACGTAGCCGTCCCACGCCCCATCTCATCCAGCAGCACCAGCGAACGCGCCGTCGCCGTATTCAAAATCGCAGCCGTCTCCGTCATCTCCACCATGAACGTCGACCGGCCGCGAGCCACATTATCGCTCGCACCAATCCGCGTATAAATCCGGTCGACAACACCCAGCCGCATCCGCTCCGCCGGCACAAAACACCCGCACTGCGCCATGATCGTCAGCAGCGCCGCCTGCCGCAGATACGTGCTCTTACCGCCCATATTCGGCCCGGTAATCAGCAGCAGGGAAGGCTCTCTGCCCTCGTCATCTCTACCACACAAACTCAGCGAGTTCGGCACGAACCGCCCCGCACCCTGCTCCTCCAGCCTCCGCTCCACAACCGGATGCCGCGCCGCTACAAACTCCAGCACACCACTCGCATCCACCGTCGGCCGAGTCCATCCACGCAGCGCAGCCATGTGCGCGAAGTTCGCCAGCAGATCAATCTCCGCCACCTGCCGCGACGTCTCCCGCACCCGAGCAGCATGTGTCAGCAGTTGCTGCCGCAGCTCCCCAAAGATCCGCCGTTCAATCTCGCCGCTGCGCTCCTGCGCCGTCAGAATCTTCGTCTCCAGCTCCTTCAGCTCCGGAGTCGTAAACCGCTCCGCATTCACCAGTGTCTGCTTGCGCTCATAGTCGGCGGGAACGGCCTTCGCATTCGCCTTTGTCACCTCAAGGTAGTAGCCAAACACGCTGTTGAACCGCACCTTTAGCGACGTGATTCCTGTCCGTTCACGCTCTCGCTCTTCAATCGCCGCAATCCGCTGCCTTCCTGAAGACGAGAGCCCGCGCAGCTCATCCAGCTCCGCATCCACACCCGCGCGCACCGCGCCACCATCGCTCAGCGAAACAGGAGGCTCTTCCACCAGTGTCCGCGCAACCATCTCCTGCAAGTCTTCCAGCGCATCGAACGCCGCATCCAGCTCCGCCCACCGCCCGCCATCTTTGGTAAACTCCGCGACAGCCTTCCGCAGCCCCGGCAGCCGCGCCAGCGTCACACCCAGCGACACCACCTCACGCGGCCCAGCCGTCTCCATCGCCACACGCCCCAGCAGACGCTCCAGGTCCAGCACACCATCCATCGCCCGCCGCACACCTTCGCGTCGCCGAATATCTGCCGCAGCCAGCGCAACCGCATCCAGCCGCGCATTGATCGCCTCCAGCGACTGCATCGGCCGCAACAACTGCGCGCGCAGCATCCGTTTACCCATCGGAGTGCAGCACGCATCCAGCGTCCAGAACAACGTTGTCTGAGGCCCCTCTGCGCTGAACAGCGGCTCCACCAGTTCCAGGTTCCGCACACTCACCGCATCCAGTTCTAGGCAGTCGCGCCGCTCGTAGTACCGCAGCCCGTCCAGGTGCTCCAGCGCCCCCTGCTTTGTCGCGCGCAGATAATGCACCACCGCACCCGCAGCCACTGCCGCCGCGCCATGACCCGTCAACCTCATCCCATCCAGCGAGTGCACCTTTAGCTGCTGCCGCAACAGCGGCACCGCATACTCCTCGGTGAACACCCACTCTTCCACTTCAGTCCGAGCCCCCGAAAGATCGGGTGTCCCATCCATCACCGCCTCACCCTCGCGCGCAGCCGCCTCATCAGCTCCCTTCAGCACTCCCTGCCGAACACTCTGGCTTGTCCCACCAAACCCCGCACCCTTCGCAAACAGAATCTCCGCCGGCCGCATCCGCGCCAGCTCATCCAACGCCAACGCCCAGGCACTTGCGCCCGCAAACTCCGTCGCACGAAACTCACCCGTCGAAAGATCGATCACCGCCACGCCCACGGTTGCCGTTCCGACCGCCGCCACGCTCGCCAGCCACTGGCTCTCGCTCGCATCCAGCGCCGCATCCACCGCGGTTCCCGGAGTCAGCACACGCGTCACCTCGCGCCGCACCACGGTCTTGGCGAGCTTGGGGTCTTCCATCTGCTCGCAGATCGCCACGCGAAACCCCTTGCGCAGCAGCCTCTGCAGATACGTCCCCGCCGCATGGTATGGCACCCCACACATCGGTACGCTCTTGGCCTTGTCGCGAGCGGTCAGCGTCAGCTGCAGCTCCTTCGCCGCAATCAGGGCATCGTCATAGAACAACTCATAGAAATCGCCCATCCGAAAGAAGAGCAGGGCATCCGGATGCGCCTGTTTCGCAGCGAAATACTGACGCATCGCCGGCGTCAGTCCGCTCTCGCTCCCCACTTCCTTCGTCTCTGTAGCCATCGCCCTCGCGTGTCTCAACCAACGCTCAGAATACCCCACTGCCCCGATGAAATCTGGTCAGAAACTAGTTCAAGCGAAGAACAGAATGGCCGTCACTTCTCACTCCACCGCAAATCCCCGTACACTGTCCCTCAATGATTCAGGTCCCCATGTCCGACTCTCAGTTTGCCTCCGCCACCGAGCGCCTCCGCGCCAACGGCATCCATCTCACCGGCCCCACCGGCACTCTCACCAAGGACGGCATCACCGCCTCCTACACCCACGCCGACGGCAAACTCACCGTCGAGATCATCGACCGCCCCAGCCTCCTTCCGCTCTCCCTCATCGAAGCCAAGCTCCAGTCCTACCTCGAGCAGTCCGTGGCCTACGACGCCAGCAAATCCGCCCTCTGACATCCTGAGCGGCCACAGCGATATACTGTTATTTCGCGCCCTTTCTTTACGCGAACGTATATCGATGGCACTCCTCTGGCTCAGGCTCGCGGTCTTTCTCTACGGCATCGCCGCTCTTGCGGTCCTGCCCGCCGCGCTCTATGACCGCCCCCGCTGGCGCCACATCGCTCTCCCCGCCGCGCTCGCCGGCGCCTTCTTCCACTTCGTCTCCATCACTGAAACCCTCTACGCAGCCCACCGCGCCCTCCCCGTCGACACCCACGAGACCCTCTCGCTCCTCGGCCTCATCCTCGCCGCCGGCTTCCTCGTCCTCGCCGCGCGTTACAAGACCGTCGCCTTCGGCATCTTTCTTCTGCCCATTGCGGTCCTGCTTACCATCGTCCCAGCCTTCCACCCCGGCCACGAAACCCTCGTCTCCCCACGGTTCGGAGACCAGGCCCGCACCGGCTGGCTGATTCTGCATATCGTGCTGCTGCTCATCGCCTACGCCGCGCTCTTTCTCTCGCTCATCGCCAGCGTGCTCTATCTCGTGCAGGAGCGCCGCCTCAAGCAGAAGCGCGTCCCACGCCCGTCCTCCAGCAAGTATGCTGCGCGCATACGCGCCTGGCTGCCGCCGCTCGACACCCTCGACCAGATCGCCCTCAACTCGCTGCGCTTCGGCCTGCCCTGCATGACCGCCGGCTTGCTCATAGGCTCGGTCCTCGCGCTTGAAACCACGGGCCCTGCTTTCTTCGCCGACCCCAAGGTCCTGCTCTCCATCGCCATGTGGGTCGCTTACGTCCTCATGATCTTCATCCGCCGCCACAGCGGTCTCCGCGGACGCCGCGCGGTCTATCTCTCCAGCTTCGTCTTCCTCGTCGTGCTCGCCGTCTGGGCCGCCAACTCGCTCTCCACCGTCCACAGCTTCCGGACTCCCTAGCCGTTTTTGAAGGGGCGGGAGTTCAGTCCCGCCATCATGAGCAGAAATAAAAAGGGCTTCAGCCCGGAGGCAACGCAAACGTAATACTCATGTCCGAGACCAGGTCCAACGCGAAGCTGCTGCTCCTCGGTGTCAACCACACCACCGCGCCCATTGACGTGCGCGAGCGCCTCGCCATCCCCGTCGCCCGTCTCGCCGACGCCACGCGTACCCTCGCCCATCAGCCCGGCATCCGCGAAGCCCTCATCGTCTCCACCTGCAACCGCGTCGAGCTCCTCACCGTCCACGACCCCGGCGCCACGCCCAGCCCCATAGAGTTCCTCCACAACTACCTCAACATCCCCGCCACCGAGATCCAGGCGCACCTCTACGAGTTCCGTGAGCGCGAAGCCATCCGCCATCTCTTCCGCGTCGCCAGCTCGCTCGACTCGATGGTCGTGGGCGAGGCCCAGATCCTCGGCCAGGTCAAACAATCCTGGTCCATCGCCCGCGAGGTCGGCGCGATTCGCTCCACCGACGCCGCCAGTTCAACGCTCGACCCTCTCCTGCAGCGCGCCTTCTCCGTCGCCAAGCGTGTCCGCACTGAAACTCGCATCGGCAGCTCCACCATCTCCATCGCATCAGTCGCCGCCGAGCTCGCCCGCGAGATCTTCGGCTCCCTCGCCGGCAAGACCGTCCTCCTCGTCGGCGCCGGCAAAATGTCCGACCTGACCGCGCGCCATCTCATCCAGCAGGGCTGCACCACGCTGCTCGTCTCCAACCGCACGGAGGCCCGCGCCGAGAAGATCGCCGACGCCCTGCGCACACCTGCTATCACCACCGGCGTCATCCCCTTCGATCTCCTGCACGCTGAATCCTACCGCGCCGACATCATCATCACCTCCACTGGCGCCGGACAGGTCTTCAACCCCGATCACGCCCGCTCGCTGCAGCAGCGCCGCCGCAACCGTCCCGTCTTCTTCATCGACATCGCCGTCCCGCGCGACGTCGCCCCCGAAGTCAACAAAGTCGAAGGCTGCTTCGTCTACGACATCGACGACCTCCAGCGCGTCACCATGCAGAACCAGGCCAGCCGGGGCAGGGAAGCCGAAGCCGCCGAGTCCATCGTCACCAGCGAAGTCGCCCGCTACACCGAACGTCTCTCCCAGGCCCCTGCCACCGAATCCATCAAGCAGCTCCTCGCCGAAGCCGAAGCCACCCGCCAGGCCGAGATCGCCCGCATCCGCCAGCAGCTTGCCGCCGAACCGCTCTCCGAAGCCCAGCTCGCCGCCATCGACCGCCTCACCAAATCCATCACTAACAAGCTGCTTCATCCGCAGATCGCGGCGCTCCGCAGCCTCCCCCGCTCCAATGACACGGGAGACTGACCGCACAGCATCCCGGTAATCGTCTAGCTGTCGCTCTACTTCATCGTGATGGCCTTGTCAGCTCCATGGGCGGTTGGGGCCGACGTTGTTCGGCATGTGCAGCATCCTGCTCTCACGCTGGTACTTCCTCTGCGAAAGCCTCGACCCGTCTCTGCTCACACTTGCCGACCGCTTCCGTTACGGGGTCCTGGTCTGCTGCATGTCCGCCGTCAGCTTCGTCAGCCAGCGCGGCTCAACTCGAGGTCAAGCTCGCCAGTGCGCTCGACACACGCTAGGTATGGACCGGCGCTCTCAGCCTAAAGCCGAACTCGGCACCGGCCTCTGGGGCACGTGCGAGCTCGTCGAAAAGAACAGCAGCCGCATCCACGTCGAAAGCGGCGACCTTCCAGACGGCATGTCCACCAGCTTCCAGATAGAACTCCCGCTCGCGCAGCCGAACTAGGGGAGGCTCCTCTACGCCACGTGTCCCTTCGGCTTTCGCGTCAGCAGATACACCATCCCGATCACGATCAGCAGCGTCACCATCCCCGCAATCCCCAGTATCCGCACCACCGACACCGAGTACTTGCCCGCCGTCGGGCTATAGTTGCAGCAGTACAGGATCAGTAGGTCCACCGGGTTGCTGATCTTCTTCTCGCTCGCATCCAGCAGCGCCATCCGCAGGTCGCGCGGCTCATAGCTCACCCCAGCCAGGTACTTCGACATCTTCCCATCCGGCGTCGCGAACATAATCACGCTGGAATGAGCATACTGGTCCATCTTCCCATCCGGCCCCGGCACCATCACAAAGTGAAACCCCGTAGCATCGCTCAACGCATCGATCGAAGCCTTCGGCGCAGTCAGAAAATGCACAGCATCCGCCTGCCCGGTCATCCCGGCCTCGTTCAAAAACTGCTGTTTCTGCCCCACAGCATCCTGCGGTGTGTCCGTCGGATCGATGCTGAACACCATCACGTCGTAGTCTTTGCCCGCAGTCAGCGTCGTGGCTTTCAGCCCGGTCGCCAGCCCATGCAGCACCTGCGGGCACAGCATCGCGCACTTGTAATACACCATCGCCATCACCACTGGCTTGCCGTCGTACCAGGTAGAAAGCGCCCCCGTCTTTCCCGTCGAGTCCGTAAACGTCGCCGCCATTGGCAGCGTCTGCCCAAGCTTCTGCTCGATCCCCGCATGCTTCAGATACGCCGGCGGTGCCTGCGCCGTCGCCCCTAGCGGCTTATCAGCCGAGTACCCCTGCGCCCCCATCACTCCCGCGCCTACCCCCAGCATCAACGCCATGCAGCCAACAGCAACAACTCGCATCCAGCACCTCTTCTTCTATCGTAAAGCGACGGTCAGCCCCGCGCACAGCAAACATCAACCTCCGCGCGATCATCGGCAGCGTACGCAGCCACTATCAACAGCCTACGCCGCTTCACCCGAGTATCCTAGTGACTGTGAGCACATCCACCATACGCATCGGTTCGCGCGGCTCGCAGCTCGCGCTCTGGCAGGCCAACCACATCGCCGATCAACTTCGCGCCAACGGCCACACCGTCGAGATCGAGGTCATCCGCACCGTCGGCGACCGCATGCAGGACCCGCAGTTCGTCGCCCCCTCCACCTTCCCCGACGGCACGCCACTCGACTCCAAAGGCATCTTCATCAAGGAGATCGAAGACGCCCTCCTCGACGGCCGTGTCGACCTCGCCGTGCACTCGCTCAAAGACCTCCCCACCACGCTTGACCCCCGCTTCACCCTAGCCGCCATCCCACCGCGCGCCGATGCCCGCGACGCCTTCGTCTGCGAAGACCACTGGGGACTGCACATGCTCCCCTCCGGCGCCCGCGTTGCCACCACCAGCCCGCGCCGCCAGGCCATGATCCTCGCCCTCCGCCCGGACATCCAGTTCGTCCAGATGCGCGGCAACATCGACACCCGCCTCCGCAAGTGGGAGGAAGGCCAGTGCGACGCGCTTATCCTCGCCTCCGCCGGCCTCGACCGCCTCGGCCGCACCCAGCACGTCCACCAGCGCTTCTCCATCGACGAACTCACCCCCGCCCCCGGCCAGGGAGCCCTCGCCCTCGAAACTCGATGTCCTCACGCTTTGAAGGGGACGGGCTTCAGCCCGTCCGTTGCATCAGGGCAGAGGGAAGGGGCTTTAGCCCCGGAGGCTCTCAACGAGGCCATCCGCGCCCTCAACTGTTGCGCCACCGAGTACGCCGTCACCGCCGAACGCGCCGTCCTCGACGCCCTCGGCGGCGGCTGCCAGCTTCCTCTCGGCGCTTACTGCCACGCCTCCGACGACCAGTGGCATCTCCATGCGATGGTCGTCTCTCCCGACGGCGAACAGATTGCCCACATCATCCAGCGGGCTCCCATCGGCATCGCCGCCACCGACCTCGGCCACTCCGTCGCCGAAGCCCTCAAGGCCCGCGGCGCCCTCGATCTCCTCCAGCAGACCGCATAGCCCGCACTCACGCGAAATTTGCCCGAGCCTTCAGCCCCGCCGCGCTCATCTCACCAGCGGAGGTCACAAAGCTCCTCATGTCTTTGCTCGATCGCATCCTCTTTCCCGTCGACTTCTCGCCCTCATCCTCCGCCATGGCCGCCTACGTCAAGCGCGCCGCCGCCATCTTCCACGCGCACGTCACCCTCGTCCACGTCGCCGAGCTCAACCTCTACACCGGCATGGAGCTCGGCCTCCGCGCCATCGAAGACGTCGCCAAAGACCAGCTCCAAGCCGCCCGCGAGCGCCTCGGCGCCTACCTCACCGCCGACCTCCCGCTCGCCACCACCACCCGCCTCGTCTACCTCGGCGACCCCGCCACGCAGATCGCTCAGGCCGCCCGCGACATCCGCGCCAGCCTCATCATCATGCCCACGCACGCCGGCATCTTCCGCCAGACGCTCCTCGGCTCCACCACCGCCAAGGTGCTCGACTCCGCCGCCTGTCCTGTCCTCACCAGCCGCCACGCCGAAACCATTGCTCCGCGCCCCATCGAGCACCGCGAGTGGCTCTGCGCCCTCGGCCTCACCGCCGACTCCGAACGAGTCCTCCGCTTCGCCGCCCAGGTCTCAACCGAAGCTCGCGGCCACATCTCCCTCATCCACGCCGTTCAGGTCAACCAGCAAGATCTCCCCATCGAGCTCGACCTGCAAGGCACCATCGAGTCCATCGCCCGCAACCGCGCCACCCGCGAGCTCGACGAGCTCAAGCAAAAAGTCGGCGTCGAAGCCCCCGTCACAATCTCTCTCGGCAACGTCAAGCAGGCTCTTCTCGACGCCGCCAGCAACTTCGACGCCGACCTCCTCATGATCGGCCGCAGCCCCCACTCCACCCCTTTGGGCCGCCTCCGAGACCTCACTTACGCCGTCATCCGAGACTCCCCATTCCCCGTCCTCAGCATCTGACCCTGAGCCATCGCCATCCTCACCCACAAGGCCCGTCATTCTGAGTAAAGGCCCAACAGGACCGCAGCCGAAGAACCTGGCTGCGTCAGCCTCACTCTACTGCCCATCGCTTTCTAACTGCCCTCACGGATGACGGCCTACGGTCGAGAGGACAAGTATTTCGGAATTTGAGGACTAATCAAAGCCGACCTAATGGTTGGGATGGGGCACCGATCCACCATCAATGCCCAAAACGGATAACCAGCCCAGCCCCAAGCCTGAGAGTGTTCTGCACGTTGTCCGTTGCATTTGGCAGTTGCGTCCGCACCCAGGCCGCATCCATAAGACGAACGGCAAAACTCCGCTTCAGACGGTAGTCAAGACCGCCTCCTATCTGGAGCCCAAGGCTGTTAGCGTCACTTTGAGTACCGGTTGTTACCGGAAATAAGCTGCGGAAACCATTTGCCTCACCCACCAGGGCTTCACCGTATACCGAGATCCTGTGCTCCGCATGCCAGCGATATCGCGGACCGAACGTTTCCGTAACTAGCGAAAGCGGAATGCCGCTACTGCCGATCGAGCCCGTGTGACTGCCTGCGATATCGGCGGCAACGCCCCAGCCGTGCCAAAGATTTACCCCGAGCTCGACAGAGCCGCCGTTCAGCCAGAAGTTTTGATCGGTGCTTGCCTTAAGAGACTTTTCCGCAATATACGTCACACCCAGGTCCAGCTTCGACGTTTGATGCTGGCCAAGGCCGGGCATGGCTATGCCGAACAGCAACGTTAGCAATAGCGCGGGGATGATCCTACGGGCATTCAATCTGTCTGGGCTCCGTTTACTCCACCGTCAGTCTGACAGTGGTTACATGCTGCAAGGAGGCGCCATTCGCGCCGGTAGCGGTTCCGAAAATCTGGATCGTGTAGGTATTCTGCGGCTCGCCAAAGAATCCGGAGTTCGAGCCGCAACCGGAGAGTGCCGCCATCGAGCCGAGGCCGAGGACGCTCACCACCAGCATCAGGAGCAACTTGAGCTGTCGGCTGCGTCTGCGCTGCTTCGTCGTAAACGGCAGCAGCAGCAACAGAGCAAGCATCGTTTCGCCCAGTGGTCCCAGATGCTTGAATTTCCGCAGGGCGGCTGACGTTTCTGCCGTTTGGACGGTCATGGTGAACATAACCGGCGAGCTTTCGAGTGTCACTGCAGAGGGGTTGAAGCTGACCGTGGCTCCCGGAGGCAGGCCGGTGGCCGAAAGCGTAATCGGGAAGGTGAACGGTCCGTTCAGAGGTGCTACGGTGAACGGGAACGTCACAGAATCACCCGGGTTCACGGTCTGGCTCGCGTTTCCGCTGTTAGCAATCGTGAAGTTGAAGTCGCCGACCAGTTGCGTCAACGTGGCGGACGTACTCGTGCTGAAGTTGTCGTTGCCTGTGTACTCGGCTGTGATGGCATAGCTCCCAGCGGTCGCAAAACTCGTTGTGATCGAGCCGGAACCACCGCTGAGGGGCTCTGTCCCAAGCGATGTACCGTTGGCATAGAACGTGACGGTTCCGTTCGGGACGGCCGTGCCCACGGTAGGAGCCACGGTAGCCGTAAAGGTGATGGGCTCGTTGACGAACAGCGCCGCCATGCTTGAGATGAGAGTCACATCGGTTGTCGCCTGAACGCCGGTGCCTGTCAGCAGGACCATCTGCGTCACCACACCAGAGCCGCTTAAGGCGATGCTGCCTGAAGCCGCGCCTGCGGCCGTGGGCCTAAAGGCGATGTCCTGAGTGCAACTAGCGCCGGCGGCAAGCGTGATTGGGGCGTCTGAGCAGGTCCCCCCGGGAGCCAACGTGAAGGGGCCACTTAGCGTTGGAGCGGCGACGGTCAGGGGGCCGGAACCGGTGTTGCCCAGCGTGATGGACTGAGCTGCTGTGGTGAGCCCGACGGAAGAGGAACCGAAGGCAAGTGCCGGCTCACCACCCATCCGGATGCGGTCGTTCAGGCTATCGGCGATGGCGAGGTTTCCGGCTGCGTCCGTCGCCGTGTCGGTGGGCTCGTTCAGGGCCGTTGCCGTAGCTGCATTGCCGTCGGCGTCGAAGCCCTGCTGGCCGTCGCCTTCCACGGTGGCGATGGTCCCGGCAGTGACCTCGCGGACGCGCTGGTTGTTGGTGTCGGCAATGTAGACGTTGCCCGCGGCGTCGACGCTTACGCCGGTCGGCTTGCTCAGGCTTGCGGCTGTGGCGTTTGCGCCGTCGCCTGCGTAGCCTCCGGCGAAGGTGACGGGACCGCTGCCCGCGAGGGTGGCGATCGTTCCGCCCGAGACCTCGCGGATGCGCTGGTTATGGCGGTCGGCGATGTAGACGTTCCCTGCGCTGTCGACCGCGATGCCTGTGGGTGTGTCCAGCGTGGCGCTGGTAGCTGCGCCTCCGTCTCCGGCGTAGTTCTGCTCCCCAGTTCCGGCGAGGGTAGTGATCGTTCCGCCCGAGACCTTGCGGATGCGCTGGTTGTCCGTATCGGCAATGTAGAGGCTGCCGCTCGCATCGACCGCGACCGAGCTGGGCAGGTCGAGCTCGGCGCTGGTGGCTGCGCTGCCGTCGCCCGAGAAGCCTGCCGTTCCGTTGCCCGCGACCGTGGTGATCGTTCCGCCGGAGACCTCGCGGATGCGCTGGTTGTGGCTGTCGGCGATGTAGAGGTTACCGCTCGTGTCGACTGCGATGCCAGTCGGCGTGTCGAGTTGAGCAGAGATTGCGGCGCCGCCATCTCCGGAAAAACCCGCGATGCCGTTGCCGGCTACCGTGGTAATCGCGCCGTTGCTCTTTGCGACTTCGCGAATGACGTGATTACTTGTGTCGGCAATGAAAAGATTGCCTTGTGCGTCATAGGCGACAGCACTGGGAGACGCGAGCGTGGCGGATGCGGCCGGGCCACTGTCACCGCTGTAGCCTACCTGCCCGGTTCCGGCTGTTGTGGTGACCGTTTGCGAAGGCGTAACCGTCAGAATGCCCTGCGCGCTGGCGGCAAGGGAGCCGGCGAAGAAGAGTGTTCCCCCTATTCCTCCCGCTTTCTTCAAAGTCTTCAGAAGAAAGCGGCTGAAGAGCAACTTCCGCGAGGAAACCAGCGCAGTTTCCTGATCTCCCAGAATATTGGAGGCTGAATCCTGATCAGGAGGGAGTTGTATGCGGGCCTCAGGCCATGGAACCTCTTTCTTCGCTTCCATGGGGAAAGACGTGTCAAACGCCATACGGATCGGATACCAGGACATCTCGATATCCAGCGAATCTTCGGCGACCGTCTGGAATCCCACGCGTCCATAGAGGGCAAGGGCCGCAAGGTTGGTTTTCTGAACGCGCAGGTCGAGCCTGCGGCCGTCCTGACACGCGCGTTCCTGCAGATGAAGGAGCGCCGCTGTGGCAAGACCCTGACGGCGGTATTCACTCAAAACCGCGAGGTCGACGATGCGTAGCGAACCGGGAGCCGGAGCAACGAGCAGGCATCCCGCCGCCGTTTCCCCGTCGTGCAGCAGGATGTACTCAACGGCATCCGGATACCGCTGGGAGTAGGTGAGTTGGCGGCCGCGGAACTGCATGTCCTGAAACAGGGCGACCTGTTGCGGCGGAAGACCCGGCAAGCGCGTGGCCGTCTCCGCGAAGAGGCGGCGAAGGAAGGCAGTGTCAGAAACACTGCCTTCACGCAGGAAGCGGGTTGCGCCGAATTGTTGAGGTGCGGCCATGCCGTTTTGCTGTTGTCCTTTGAGCCCGAAGAGATAAACAGACTGTGCGCCGCAAGTGCCGCACAGCCACGCGCGGTTACCCCCGCGTGGGGAAGACACCCTGAAGAGCGATGATGAAGTACACCGCCAGATAGGGCGGCTCGATGCTGAAGGGCTGCCCGTTGCCGGTCAGAGAGTTCGTGACTGTGCCACCTCCGGGAGAAAGACCCGAGATCGATGCTGAAACACCCCCAAGACTGTGCGGATTGGTGCCGGCACTGGAAGCGTAGAGGGGCTGGCTGGCAGCCACATGACTGGGCGCACTGCCTGCCGCCAGATAAGGAGTGGAAGGAGCCGAAGCCTGAGCCGTCTGATTCCCGGCCTGAATGCTGACATTCACCGTGGGCGTTCCCCCTCCGCCGGAGGGCGTGAAAGTCGCCGCGTGCGTGTGTGGCGGCAACTGGGCCGTGGTGAGCGCCATGGATTCGACGCCGCCCTTTTGGCCGATGTCATACGGCGGCAATCCGGGACCGGCACCCGCATGAAGGGGAATGCGCCCTTGCAGATCGGGCAGATTGAAATTAGTGGTGCCATTTCCTCCATAGGTAACGCCAAGCAGCGAAAACAGCGCCTGGTTTTGTGCAACGGGCAGAGTCTGCCCATTACACAAGGCCCAGCCGTACGGGGCATACTGAAAACTGACCATTCGGATTTCACCGAGATACGGATCGCTCATTTTTG
Source organism: Granulicella sp. 5B5 (assembly GCF_014083945.1). Lineage (GTDB taxonomy): Bacteria > Acidobacteriota > Terriglobia > Terriglobales > Acidobacteriaceae > Granulicella. The sequence continues at coordinate 3,666,736 of NZ_CP046444.1, forward strand.
AAACTCCTTTCGCTAGCACTTCGGTTTCGCTGTGAATGAAACTCTTCGCAGCAGCTTTACTTCCGTGACCTGAAAGAATGCAGATCGAGGCTTATGTGGGCGAGCCGCCAAAGTAGACATACCAGTGGTGGTTTCCATCACTGATGAGGTCAATGGCGTTAAATTCCAGCACTGAAGTCTGAGGAGCGTTCCCCAATCCAAGCCAGGGATCATAGATCACATCGCCAGAGGCGGCGTTCACGGTGAATCCGCTCGAACTGGAGGATTGATAGGGATCGACGATCTTGATTTCCTGCCCCGCGAGAGTAGCCGGAGGCAGGGTGAGGCTCATGGGGTCCGTCGCCGTCACGTAGGAAACTTTCGTCGAAGAGGACGAAAGCATGGTGCCATCGGCGATGGTCCCGCCCCATGGCGACAGATTACTACCTGTGCCATCGACGCCCGCCTGGCCGGTGGAACCGGTAGCACCGATGGCACCGGTGCTACCGGAAGGACCTGTAGCTCCTGTTGCCCCCGTCACGCTTATGCCATCGGCACCTGTAGCGCCGGTGGCTCCCTGCGGGAGGAGAATGGTCCAGTAGGCGCTATTGGTGGGAAGAACAGCGGAAAACGGGCTCGCCTGGATGGCGTAATAGAGCTGGTTGTTATAGAGAACGACGTCGGCCCCAGAATAGGTGACGGAACCGTCATAGGAGCCCATGTAGGTCATGCCCGTGGCGCCCGTAGCCCCCGTGGCACCCGTAGCTCCCGTGCTTCCCACCGCTCCCGTGCTCCCCGTCGAGCCCTCTATGCCTGTAGCCCCCGTGGCACCTGTCATACCCGTCGCGCCCGTCACACCCGTGGCTCCTGTGCTCCCTGTAGAGCCCACGATTCCAGTAGCGCCCTGCGAACCTGTCATACCTGTGGCACCGGTGGCTCCCGTCACGCCGACAGCGCCGGTGGTACCCGTCGCGCCGGTTACACCCGCAATGCCAGTGGTTCCTTGCGCGCCCGTAGCACCCGTAGCACCTACGGCCCCCGTGACACCTGCAACGCCAGTAGCCCCTGTGACACCCGCAACGCCCGGCGCACCCTGATTTCCCTGTGCGCCTGTGGCTCCCGGTAAACCCGGAATCCCCTGCGAACCTGTAGCGCCCATAGCTCCCGTGGCTCCGGTCGCGCCCATCGAGGTGATGGTCACGTTGAGATCGGCCTGGTGGCTGGTCTGGTCATTTTCCTTACTGTCGAAGACGGCGCTGGCTCCGGAAGACGAGGACAGGGCGATGCCGTGGTTGGTGCCGGGGTTCGTGACCCAGCCCTGGACGAGGCTGGTGACATCCAGCGTGATGAAGACGCCCGACGCTCCCGGCGAAAACGTCGTGAGGGCGGAGCCGATGCTGGGCGAATTGTCGTAGGTGATGCCGGACTCGGTCCAGGCCGACGTTACGGGCGAAACCGCGATCTGGCCGGTGGACGTGATGCGGTTGACGAAGAGCGTCACCGTGGCCTTGGACACCTGGCTGGCCGTAATGCCCGCAGGCAGGCCGGAGAGATCGAACTGGATGAAGGTCGTGCTGTTGCTGTCCACGTACAGGTTGGACAGGTAACCGAAGTTCGCATTGGGCCGCAGGGCGCTGGTGTTCGCATCGGCAGTGAGGGCGAGATCGGCACCATGTGCGACGGCTACAGCGAACAATGACGCGCCCAGAATGGAAAGCAGGCGAAACGCGGCAGAAGGTTTCAAAACACACACTCCCTCATCCCATGCGAGCGCCGAGCAGCCAGAAAACGAAGCGCCTGCGGGAACTCATCAGAGAAACGACTCAACAACCATGAGCACCTGAAGCAAACGCCTTTACTGCGGCGAATGAGTAAGGCAGCTGCACTTGAAGATAACTTGCGAAACATTATACGGGAACCGTGTGGGTGTCAAAAGAAATGTTAAAGACGCCTCGAAATTGCGCGATCTGAGAAAATACTCCGACGTCGTTGAGCAGCTTACGAGGTAGAAATTGAGCCAGTCTGGGAATCGAAACGTATACATGGTGGGCGTACTGGTGTTGCTGGCGGTCATGGCAGCCTATGCGAACTCGTTTGAAAATGCGTTTCATTTCGACGACTTTCACACCGTTACCGACAACCCCGCGGTGCGGAGCATGGGCAATGTGCCGCGTTTTTTTACTGACGCCACCCTGTTCAGCGTGCTTCCCGCCAATCGCACGTATAGGCCGGCGGTCTCGGCTTCGCTGGCGTTCGATTATGCGCTGGGGCATGGGTATGTCCCGTTCTGGTTCCACCTGAGCACGTTCGTGTGGTTCGTGATTCTGCTGGGCTGTTTGTTTCTGCTGTATGAAGACATACTGCAAAGGACGGAACCTTCGTCTGCCACGCCCTGGCTGGCGTTGGGAACCGTGGCGTGGTTCGGGCTGCACCCGGCCATGGCCGAGACGGTGAATTATGTGATCCAGCGGGGCGACGTGTACTGCACGCTCGGCTGCGTGGCGGCGCTGGTGGTCTGGATACGCTGGCCGCGCCTGCGGCGATGGGGGCTGTATCTGCTGCCGTTCGTGGTGGCGTTGCTATCGAAGCCTCCGGCGGCGGTCTTCCCCGTGCTGCTGATGGCCTATGTGTGGTTCTTTGAGGCCGGTGAAGGAGTCGGGCGAGGGCGGAAGAGTGCCGTCGCGATGTTGCCTTCGCTGGCGGTAACGGTCGCCGGACTCTGGCTGCAGTCGGCCATGACTCCGAAAAGTTTCGCGCCATCGATTCTTTCACCGTGGGCTTACAGGCTGACGCAGCCTTACGTCTGGCTGCGGTACTTCGGTGAGCTGTTTCTTCCGGTGCACCTGAACGTGGACTCGGACCTGCAACCTTTCGGCGGACTGAATGCGCGGGCGCTGGCCGGTCTGGTGTTTACGGCGCTGCTGCTGGTGGCGATCTGGTGGTCGGCGCGGAAAAAGCGGTTGTATCCGGTTGCGTTCGGGCTGATCTGGTTTGTGGTGACGCAAATTCCCACCTCTGTCTATGCGCTGTCGGAGGTGGAGAACGATCACCGCATGTTCTTCTCATTTCCGGGGCTGATGCTTGCTGTGGTGTGGACGGCCTGGCTGGCGCTGGAGCGCGTCTTTGGGCCCGAGAAGCTGCCGCGGGTGCGCACGGTCGGCGTGGTCTGCGTGGTGTTGCTGCTGGCTGCGTATGCCCATGGCGTCATGCTGCGCAACCAGGTATGGCATACGGAGGAGTCGCTGTGGCGGGACAACGTGGTGAAGTCTCCGCACAACGGCCGCGGACTGATGATCTATGGCCTGACGCAGATGAACAAAGGCGCGTATGCGGAAGCACTGGAATACTTCACGCGCGCTCTGCGCTACACGCCGAACTATCCGACACTGGAGATAAACCTGGGAGTGGTGTACGGCGCCATGGGACGGCAGGCGCAGGCGGAACAGCACTTTGAACGGGCAGCGCTGCTGGGACCGAAGGATGACCAGACGCATGCGTTCTATGGACGCTGGCTGCTGGCGCAGGGGCGAATCGCGGAGGCCGTGGTGCAGGAGCGCGCAGCCGTGGCTCTGGACCCGGCGCGTCCAATGAATCACGATCTGCTGTTGATGGCGCTGCAGCAGGCAGGGGATGAAGCGGCGATGCGTCAGGCGGCTGTCGAAACGCTGCGTGCTGTTCCCGGAGATACAATCGCGCTCGCCATGCTGCGGGGCCGAGGGATGCCGGCATCATCGGCAGCGGCAAAGATCAATGCGTCGCTCACTGCGTATCGGACCGGTGAGTATGCGAAGGCGATAGCCGAAGCGCAGCAGGCGTTGGCCCTCGATCCCAGGTCGGCACTGGCGTACAACAACATCGGCGCGGCGTATGGCGCGATGGCCCGATGGGACGACGCGATTGCGAATGTGAACAAGGCGCTGGTGCTCGACCCCACCTTGCAGATCGCGAAGAACAATCTGACGCTCTATGAGCAGAAGAAGCAGGCGCGGGCCGGGACCGAGCCGATGACGGCGGCGGAGTGGATCAACCGCTCGCTGGCGTTGAACCAGGCCGGGAATTTCGAGGCGAGCCTGCAGGCGGCCCAGCAGGCGCTGACGCTGGATATGCATTCGGCCGAGGCTTGGAATAACATCGCAGCCGCGAATGAGGCGATGCATCGCTGGGACGATGCGATTGCAGCGGCGAAGAAAGCAATTGCGCTGAAACCGGACTTCCAACTGGCGAAGAACAACCTCGCGTGGTCGGAATCGCAGAAGAAGCTGGAGCAACATTAGGGCATCGACTCACGCGCGCGCGTCTGAGGCGAACGAAGACTGCCGCGCAGAGAAGCAGAAATAGCGCGGTCACGGGAACGACGCGGTCCACACGAACCATCGTCTCGACTGCGGGGGTGAGTGGTCGGCCTTCGGTAAAGACGTACAGGCTGGGCAGCCAGGCGCAGAACGACAGGGCGAGAAGCCATGCGGCAAGACGCCGTGGAAGAAGTCCGCGCTCGCCCAGAAGCAGCAGCGTGGCCGCTACCGGAAGAACGGAAGTGAACTGGTACTCCCATACTGTCGGATAGGCGAGAAAGAAGGTGACCGAGGTGGCAAGGAGCAGAAAGAGCGCGGCCTCAAAGCGCTGCTGCCTGTCGTGTGTGCGGGCGACCGCAATCGCCAGCAGCAGAACGGCCAGCACAGGAAGCTTATAGAGCCAGCCGGGCGTGTGGGTCTGGAAGAGCGTATCGAGCATCACAGGCAGCGAGAAAATGTCGATGTGTTGAAGGCGGAACTGCGACTGTGCAATGAGATTCAGCCAGTGGACGCTGTTGTCTTTCATCGGCGGTGTCAGGAGGAAGTGGTTGGCGTAAATGTTCATGTGGTCGCGAACCCAGGAGGGATGCACGGCCTCCCATAGAACGCGGGTGAACTGGATGCGATTGGGATTGAGGACGGGAACGAACTCGAACGCCGCGGAGACAACAGCATAGAGGCCGAGTGCTAAAGCCGACGTCCTGCGGGTTTCGCGCAGCAGAAGCAGCAGCGGAAGCATCAGCAGGACAACCGGCTTGCTGAAGAGCGAAAGCAGAAGTCCGGCAAATAGGAGCGCAGCGGCTCTTCCCTGGCTTTCATGGCTGGGCCGCATTGCGGTGAGCTGAAAAAAACCGGCGAACAGGCATGCAAGCGCGAGGATGAGGATAGCTTGCGGATTGCCGACAAAAAGCATCCAGTAGGTCGGAAAAGCCGTGAGCAGGAGAAACCAGATCAGGCGCCGGTGAAGTGGATCGGTCGAGAGACGGGCGAGCAGCCAGGCGCTGGCGGCCATCATCGCCAGCGAGAGGAAGGTGAAGGCTCCGTAACTGGACATTGGGTCGAGCCTGCTGAGCCAGCTTCCCAGCACGACGGCTAGGGCCGGATGGCTGAGGTACCAGGTGAAGTGCGGCCCGTAAGCGGGCGGCGAAAAGGTATCGTAAACACCGTGGCCGGAGGTCAGGTTCAACCATGCCTTGGGCAGCGAGAAGTAATCGATGCCCTGCACATCGGCATGCATGGTATCGAAGAAGAAGCGATTGAAAAGGCCGAGCCGGAGACTGAGGAGCTCGACGAAGACCCAGGCGGCAGTGAGGGCTGGAAGCATGCGGATCGCAAGGCGGCGGAAGGTCACACGGCCTCCGAACGGCGAAAGATGAAGGTGCGCTGGATGGAGAAGCTGACCAGGCTGAGCGCGGATTCGACCAGCACTTTGGCGAGGAAGACGTTCCAGCCGAGCCGGTACGTGAGCGCATAGATCAAGCCGTAGCTCAGGCACGCAATCACAGCCACCAGCGCATAGTAGCGCCAGATAGCGGCAGTGACCGGGCCCCGGTTGCGGAAGACGAAGCGGCGGTTCAGGGTGAAGTTGACCAGCGAACTGAGTCGGCCCGTGGCAACGCTGACGGCCAGGTTTTGCGTGGCGGCAAAGGCAATGCTGAAGCCGGCGAAGTCAACTGCCGCAGCCAGCAGTGACGAGAGATAGAAGCGCGCCAGCACGAAGTAGATGCGCATCGAATCCCACACCGGATTGAAGTGGGACGAGCGATTGGCGTCGATGTAAACCGTGCGGATAGGCACCTGCAGGGGTTTGGAGCCATCGCGGCAAAGATGCGCGAGCACGGTCATCTCGTACTCGTACCGTTCGCCGTCGAGCGTCATCAGGCCGGACAGAGCCGTTGGCGGAAGCCCGCGCAGGCCGGTCTGCGTGTCGGCGAGTCTGACCCCGGTGACGAACGTGAAGATGGAACGCGTGAGCGTATTGCCCAGACGGCTGCGGAAGGGCACATCGCCTGAAAAAGCGCGCACGCCGAGCACAGGACGGCCTGCGCTGAGAACGAGCGCGCGGGCAACGCTGAGAATGTCTTCGACGGTGTGCTGGCCGTCGGCATCGGCGGTGACGACGCCGAGGAGATCGGGGCGATGGAGCAGCAGGTGATTGAAGCCGGTCTTGAGGGCGCGGCCTTTGCCAAGGTTTACAGCGTGGCGAAGGACGGTGACGCCGGTTCGCGCAAGTTGGTCGAACAGAGGCTGGAGGTCGGGGTCGCTGCCGTCGTCGACGACCAGAACATGGCCGATGCCGGCAGCACGGAGAGCTTCCGCGAGCGTCGGAAGAATGGGCGCGGGCTGCCATGCTGGAATGAGCACGGCGATACGGCGCAGCGAATCGGGCTCCGGCGGAATTTGCAAGGACATGGGCATGGACAGCATAACGCAGCGGAACGCCCTTCGTTCCGCTGCGCAGATTTGCTTCGTTCAGAGGATCGGCAATCAGACGGCTGTAAAGAGTTTTTGTCTACACCTCAGAATTCCGTAGCTATCTGAACCAGGATGAACCTCGATCACTATGGCCTTCCCGGATGCAGCACCATCTCCGCAATCTCCTGCACGCGTCCCAGCGAAATACCCTCCCGCTGTTCCACCGCGATCGGATGCAGCGGGTCCTGCACAAAGAAGTGCGGCCGCCGCCCCACTCGCTGCGTCTGCACATCCACTTCCAGGTCGATCGTGTTGCCGTACACCGGCATCTCCGTCGCCAGGTACCCTGTAAACACAGGCTCGTTCTCGCGTCCTTCCACCTTCCACATCGCATCGGCCCGCAGGTACGTCTTCGGGCTCACCTCTGCCCACACGCCCCAAATGAACGGCTCTTCCAGCCCATGCACCGGAATCGGAATCCGCCCACGCAGATAAAACTTCGAACCGTCAATCACGCACTGGTCCTTGGTCATCTCCACGCGAGCTGCCTGTTCCGCCGCCGAAACCTCGCCTGCGGGCTTCGGGGCCTTCACGCTATAACTCAGCGACAACGCATGTCGCTCGCCACAGATACTGCACAGAAACTCACCCGCCACGTCACCAGCCATTCCTCTATTCTCCCACGCGACCGTGCGATGGTCGTCGATAAGCCCGTGCCCCACATCTCGCCTTTGAGGTGTGGACATCCGGCAGGGCAAACCGCCAATCAGTCGGAAATCACCCGAGTCGGCCCAGTAACGACCGCAACTCATCAGGGTGATAGCAATGCGCCAGCGCCGTCTCTTTCGAGATCCGCCGCGCCCGCACCAGCTCCGCCAGCGACTGGTCCATCGTAGTCATTCCATCCGCGCCGCCCGTCTGTATCTGCGACCGGATCTGATGGTCGTTGCCCGTCCGTATCAGGTTCCGAATCGCCGGCGTGCCCAGCATGATCTCCACCGCCGGATACCGCCCCGCGCCATCCATCGCCGGAACCAGTTGTTGCGCAATCACCGCCAGCAGCGCCAGCGAGAGCTGCTGCCGTATCTGCGCCTGGTTGCTCTCCGGAAAGCTGTCCAGAATCCGCGACATCGTCTGCGCTGCATCGTTCGTATGCAAACTCGATAGCACCAGGTGCCCCGTCTCCGCCGCCGTCAGTGCAGCGCTCATCGTCTCCGCATCACGCATCTCGCCAATCAGAATCACATCCGGATTCTGCCGCAGCACCGCCCGCACCGCATGCCCAAAGCTCGGCGTATCGTGCCCCACCTCCACCTGCTCCACAATCGAGTTCCGGTTCGCATGCTGATACTCCACCGGGTCTTCAATCGTGATGATGTGCTCCCGCCGCCGCGCATTGATCATGTCGATCAGCGCCGCCATCGTCGACGTCTTCCCGCTCCCCGTCGGCCCTGTCAGCAGGATCAGTCCCTGCCGCCGCTCCGAAAGCCGCGTCAGCACTCCTGGCAGATGCAGTGACTCCATCGTCGGCACCTGCGGCGGCAGCACCCGCAGGCTCGCCGCCAGCGTCCCGCGCTGATAGTGCAGGTTCGCCCGAAACCGCCCGAGCCCCGGCCGCACAAAGCAAAAATCAATCGACCGGTTGGCCTCCAGCTCCTTCACCTGCCCGCTGCTCAACAGCGGCAGCAGCAACTCGCGGATATCATCGTCCGTCAGCGTCTTGCCCGCCACCACGGCTAGCTGTCCATTGATGCGCAGAGTCACCGCCGCCCCCACCACCAGCACCACGTCGGACGCCCGCTGCTCCGCCGCCTGTTTCAGCAACGCATCTAGCCGCGTACGGTCATGGCTCTTCACCACCGTCGTCGAACGGTTCAGCTCATACACCAGTTCCGACAGATCGTTCTCAAACCCCGCCATCCAACCTCCTGCACTCTTCAGTGCCAGCCTTCGCGGTTAGACGTTGCCGCCCGCCGCATGGCTTCCATCCTCATCTCGGATCTTTCCCACTGCAAGCCGCTACTCCCGGATATCAAACCTCCGGATCAGCCCATCCTCCACCCGGAAGATGTGTCCGACCATCTCATCCATCAGCACCTTGCCCTCCAGGTCCTTCACCACTACACCCGCCGCAGAAACGCTACCTCATCCACGCCAGCCTCCTCTTGACACCACAGCTACAATAAAGAGGTATCGCCAATCTCTGGAATAAAAGGTACATCTCATCCCGCGCCGCGGAACAAGCAGGGCAGGGGATACACTCTTAACCCCAATCCGCTCCGGATCTTACCCCCAAAAAAAGGGGGGAGGGTGCTCACGTTGTCGTACTCTAAAAACGACGCCAACGGAGACCTCGAATGGAACGCCGCGCCTTCATGAAATCAGCCCTCGCCACCGCAGCAACAACCTCCTTCGCCTCCCCTCCGCAGCCGCAGCAGGAGTTCTACGAGCTCCGCAAATACACCCTCCGCAACGGCCCGCAGTTGGCCCTTGCGCAAGGCTACTTCGAGCGCGCCCTCATCCCCGCACTCAACCGCCTCGGCTGCTCCCCCATAGGAGCCTTCAAGCTCGACATCGGCCCCGAAACGCCAACGTATTATGTGCTCATCCCCTCAACCTCCGCCGAGCTCCTCATCTCCCTCGACACCCGCCTCGCCGCGGACCCTGAATACATCCGCAACGCTGCCGGCTTCCGCGACGCCCCCGCTTCAGCCCCAGCCTTCCAGCGCGCCGAACGCACCCTGCTCTCCGCCTTCACCGGATGGCCCAAACTCACGGCACCCAAGCCCGGCAAGCGCATCTTCCAGCTCCGCACCTATGAAAGCCCCAGCCAGGTCGCCCACCAGCACAAAATCCAGATGTTCAACGAAGCCGAGATCGCCATCTTCATCCGCAGCGGCCTCAACCCGGTCTTCTTCGGCAACACGCTCATCGGCTCGCGCATGCCCAACCTCACCTACATGCTCACCTTCCCCAGCCTCGCCGACCTCACCGAGCACTGGTCCAAGTTCTCCGCCGATCCCGAATGGCACGAGCTCTCCCACAAACTCGGCAACACCGACGCCGACATCGTCAGCAACATCTCCAACCTCTACCTCAGTCCACTACCGTTCTCGCAGATCTGACGCACCCTACCGTCCATCAAACTTAGCCTGCGCCACCCGAAACCTCTCCAGGTTCTCCACCGCCCATAGCCAAAGCGGATGCACCTGTTCCAGCATCTCCAGCCCCAACTCCGTCACCGCATACTCCACCCGCGGAGGCACCTCCGCAAACACCGCCCGAGTCACCAGCCCATCGCGCTCCAATTGCCGCAGCGTCTTCGTCAGCGATTTCTGGCTCACTCCCTCCACCTGCTCCATCACCCGCGAAAACCGCATCGGCTCGCCATTCTCCGCCAGCACCGCGAGCGTCCACAGTGTCCACTTCTCAGCCATGCGTGTCACCGTCTCGCGCACCAGAGAGTCCATCTCTGGCCCCAGCGCTTCGCACGCTTCATTTGCCTCTGCCCAGTCGATCTTCGATTTTTTTCGTGCCACTTTCTTTATTTTCCTCATTAGTTACCTAAAGGTAAGTACAAGCCGAAAAGGTGCCTTATTGCCATTAGATACTGACTGCTTCATAGTACTCCTTATGAAGACGAACTGGACCACCCGAGACATCCCGTCACAGCAAGGCCGCCGCGTTCTCATCACCGGAGCCAACAGCGGCATCGGCTTCCACACCGCTCTCGAGCTCGCGCGGCAAGGCGCTGAGATTATTCTCCCCGCCCGCTCACTCGCTAAATCCGAAGACGCCATCGCCCGCATCCGTGCCGAAGTCCCCAATGCAAAGCTCATTGCGGAAACCCTCGACCTCGCCGACCTCAGCAGCGTCCACGCCTTCGCCGCTCGCATCGTCCTGCGTTTTCCCGGTCAGTCACTCGATCTCCTCATCAACAACGCCGGCGTCATGGCCATCCCACAGCGCGAGATCACTCCCGACGGCTACGAGCGCCAGTTCGCCACCAACTACCTTGGCCCCTTCGCGCTTACGGCGCTGCTCTACAACTCCATCAGGCAACAGCTCGGCTCGCGCATCGTCATCGTCTCCAGCACTGCCAGCAAGTTTGGCAAAATCGACTTCAGCAATCTGCAGTCCGAGCGCCGTTATAGCCCCATGTGGCAGTGCTACGCGCAGTCCAAGCTCGCCGACTCCATCTTTGCGCTTGAGCTGCAGCGCCGACTCACCGCCATCAACTCGCCAATCATCACTACCGCCGCGCATCCTGGCTACGCCATCACGAACCTGCAGACCAGCGGCCCTGGCGAAGGCTCCTTCATGATGAATCTGATGAGCATGGTACTGAAGCCCATCCTCTCGCACGACGCTCTGCACGGCGCGCTGCCCACGCTCTACGCAGCAGTCGATCCCAACGCGCAGCCCAGCGGCTACTACGGTCCCAACGGCTTCCAGGAGCTCAAAGGCAATCCTGCCCCTGCAAAGATCGCACCCGCTGCACAGGACCCCATCGTCGCCGCAAAGCTATGGGCAGTCTCCGAGCAACTCACCGGCGTCCCCTTCAACATCCACGCCTGATCAGCCCGCAGCCATCTCCTCATGCGAGAGGTGGCTGCCATCACCATCGCCTTCACCAATCGGTGCAAGCTCAGTCGCCAGTGAATCAATGCCCTCCGGCTGTACCACTACAATCAGTCGATCACCCGGCAGAAGCACTAAATCCGGCTTCGCCAGCAACACATTCTTCCCCCGCAGCACCGACACAATCCGCGAGTGGCTCACAGCTCCATCCACTGGCCGCACACGGATCTGTTTGCCCGCCCACTTGCTCTTCGGCCTCAGCACACCAGCCGTCAGCCGCGAACCATCGGGCAGGTCCAGCTCCAGTCCGCTCTGCAGCAGCGCCGCCAGATGCACATGCGTTACCTCGCTCGGCCAAGCGATGCCGCCATGCTCCAGCAGCCGCATCGCAACCTCCACCTGCTCCGCCTGGTGCGCAGGCGAGTCCGCTCTCCCCGCCACCTGCGCCTCATACATGCTGCCGTACTTCACAAACCGCGACAGGTTCTTCTGGATCACGAAGCTCAGCATCACCGCCAGCCCTGCCGGCACCAGCAGTGCATAGCCACCCGTCATCTCCACCACCATCAGCAGCGTCGCAATCGGCACGCGCGCCGCGCCGCCGAACACCGCCGCCATCCCCACAATCACCAGCCCTGCCGGTGCATGATGGCTCAGCCCACTGAACACGCCGCCCAGCATCGCCCCCACAAACAGGCTCGGCGCAAACACACCGCCCGACCCGCCCGACGACACCGTCAGCGAAAACGCAATCATCTTCGCGCCCAGCAGGATCAGCAGCAGCCGCAGCGCCATCTGTCCATCCATCGCCTGCTGCATCCAGCCATAGCCACCCGCCAGCACCTGCGGTAGCTTCAGCGCAATCAGGCCCACCAGCAGTCCACCAATCGCCGGCTTGATCCACGGCGGTATCGGCAGCGCATGGAACCCATCGCGCATCCGGTAGAACACCTCCGGTAGCACCGTCGCCACCAGCCCGCTCGCTGCTCCCAGCGCGATGTACCAAAGGTAGTGCGTCAGCTGCGTTGGCGGAAACTGTCCCGGCACCGTGAACAGCGGTTTGAATCCCACAAACGCGCCATTCACCGCATACGCCACAATCGCCGCCAACATGCAGTACAGCAGCCCTTCGCTCTCAAACTCAATCCCGCTGTACAGCACCTCCACCGCAAACAACGCCGTCCCAATCGGCGACCGGAAGATCGCCGACAGTCCCGCGGCCATACCCATCAGCACCAGCAGCCGTCGCTCTCGCGTAGGCCGATTCAACCACGTCGCATACATCGACCCGAAACCTGCCGCGATCAGCGCCGTCGGCCCTTCGCGGCCGGCCGACCCGCCCGACCCAATCGTGATCGCCGAAGCCACCATCTTCAGCGGAGCCACCCGCGCCCGGATCGTCCCACCCGTCCAATGCAGCGCCTTCACTACCGTATCGGTGCCGTGCCCCTCGGCCTCCGGCGCGAACGTATAAACGAGCCATCCCGAAAGCAGCCCGCCCAGCGTCGTCACCACCGGCACCAGCCACAGCCCATGCGGCCCAATCACCTGGTTCGGTGAGCCGCCCTCACCACGCAGCCCCGGCGGCGTATACCCCGCCATCCACTGCAGAAACAGCTTCTGCGAAGCGTCCAGCATCCACGTAAACACCTGCGCACTCAGGCCACCTACCACCCCAAGCACAACGGAATCTAACAGCAGCCGCGGGTTGTCTTTGCTTTGCACTACTGTCTACGATGCGCGCAATGTGTTAAACAGCGCTGAAAATTTCGGCGGCTACTCTCCATAAGGCACCCAGATGTTCTTTACCTGTGTAGCATGTCGCAGCCACCAGCGCCCTTCGGCCTTCGCGTTGAACCAATCTACTGCGCGCCCATCGTTCGCAAACACCTGCTTCAAGTTCCCAATCGACGCGGCCTTCACCATCGCACTCGCCACTTCATCGCGGAAGCTCCATACCGCATCCACATCGTCATGCTCGGCCAGCGTCTTGCCCAGCGACAGCGGTGGCCCTGCAACCAGGTTCACCACGCCACCCGGAACATCGCTCGTATCCAGCACCTGGTACAGCTCCGCCATCAGCGTTGCAGTTGTCTCGCTAGGCACCGCGACCACCGTGTTGCCCATCGCAATCGCCGGCAGCACCAGCGACATCAACCCCAGCAACGGTGCATCCTCCGGCGCCAGCACACCAACCACGCCGACAGCCTCCTTCATCGCCAGCGTCACCATCTTCATCGGCGGATTGTGCACCGAACCCTCATACTTATCCGCCCATGCAGCATAAGCAAATGTGCGCTCAATCGTCGCCTCAATCTCACGCTCCGCCTGTGCTTCACCCACAAATGCCGCGAGCTTCGCCGCAATCTCAGCCTTGCGCTGCATCAGGTTCTCGGCCAGGAAGTACAGCACCTGCGCGCGTCCATGGGCCGCAGTCTTGGCCCACTTCGCACTCATTCCGCGAGCAGCCTCCACCGCATTCCGCACATCTTTGCGCGACCCCAGCGGAGCCTCACCGACCAGCTCACCACCGCGCCCATACACCGGATAGCTATACCCCGAATCCGGCCGCGTCTGCTTCCCACCGATATACTGCTTCACCGTCCGATCAATCCCAAGCGCAGGCTCCGAAGAACTGGGTGCCCCATGTCTCGCTTCTGAGACATGGGTTTGCAGAGAAGCCTGTTGAGTTACGGTTGTGGTTGCTGCCTCCGCCCACTCCGGCACCAGGTACTCATACATCCCTTCCTTTCCACCCTCACGCCCATAGCCGGATTCACGATACCCGCCAAACCCACATGCCGCATCGAACAGGTTCGTCGCATTCACCCACACCACACCGGCCTTCACCTGCGCGGCCACATCCAGCGCGACATTGATGTTCTCGCTCCAGATACTCGCGGCTAAACCATACGTCGTATTGTTCGCCAGTTCCACAGCCTCCGCCGGAGTCCGAAACGTCATCGCCACCAGCACCGGCCCAAAGATCTCCTCCTGCGCCACCGTGCTCGCAGGCGAAACATCCGTTAGCAATGTCGGCTTATAAAACAGCCCCTTCTCCGGCATCGACATCTCCGGCTGCCAGCAAGTTGCCCCTTCGGCAACGCCCTGCTTTACCAGCCCTGCAATCCGTTCCAACTGCACCGCATCCACAATCGCCCCAATGTCGACAGCCTTATCCAGCGGCGACCCCACCCGCAGCGTCTGCATCCGCGCCTTCACCTTATCCAGCAGCCGCTCCGCTACGCGCTCCTGCACCAGCAGCCGCGACCCCGCGCAACACACCTGCCCCTGGTTGAACCAGATCCCATCCACCAACCCCTCAACCGCCGAGTCCAGGTCCGCATCATCGAACACAATAAACGGAGACTTCCCACCCAGCTCAAGCGACAACTTCTTCGAAGTCCCCGCCGTAGCCTTCCGAATAATCCGCCCCACCTCAGTCGATCCCGTAAACGCAATCTTGTCGATCCCCGGATGGCTAGTAATCGCCGCGCCCGTCTCGCCCGCGCCATTCACCACATTCAGCACACCGGCAGGCAGCCCAATCTCATCGGCAATCTCCGCCAGCGCCAGTGCACTCAGCGGAGTGTACTCCGCAGGCTTGATCACCACCGTGCACCCCGCAGCCAGCGCCGGAGCCACCTTCCACGCAAACATCAGCAGCGGAAAGTTCCACGGAATAATCTGCCCCACCACCCCCACCGGCTCGTACCCAACAAGCTCCTCATCCCGCAACTGCGCCCACCCGGCATGATGATAAAAGTGCCGCGCCACCAGCGGAATATCAATGTCCCGCGACTCGCGAATCGACTTCCCGTTATCCAGCGTCTCCAGCACGGCTAACTTTCTGGCGTGCTTCTGCACCTGCCGTGCCAGCGCATACAGATACCGAGCCCGCTGATGCCCCGTCAGCGCCTGCCACCCCGGCAACGCCGCTCGCGCCGCTTTTACCGCCGCATCGACATCGCTCGCCCCAGCTGTAGCCACCGTCGCCAGCACCTCACCCGTCGCCGGATTCTTCGTCTCAAACGTCTCCGCACCCACGGCAGTCCACTTGCCACCGATGTAGTTCCCAAACCGCCGCCCATGCGCCTCGAGCCACTTCACCACCTCGCTCGCATCCTCCGGCGCCGGTCCGTACTCCATCGAATAAAACTTCTCCACTACGCCGCTTGCCATTGCTACCTCGCTAAATCATTTCGGGGATGTTTTGTATCCATAGATGCTGATGACCGATCGCTTAACACCCTAGGGGGGTGGTGGCAGCTTGACCAATAAATCTCGAGCTTTCCACTCTTCAAATTTAGAAGCCATTTCTTCGGTATATTCAGAAATCCAATTTTCTTCATGTTCTATCGCCCACCCCACAATGTGGTTCCAGATTCTACCTACGTGCCCGAGCAGGTCCGACAGCAAGAGCTGAGAATTGGCCGGGTCACCAGTCAACAAAATTGAAGCTCTAGGCGTTGGATGACCACCGCGATCACAGTGATATCCATAGTCTTTTCCCCGGAATCTTCCTTGTGAAGCTTTCCGCAGCTTTGCCGGACGAAAAAAGTCTTGTCTCTCTTCGTCATTGCTTCGAATCCATTGCTCAGCATCTTTGTCGCGCGACTCAAAAGCCCACGCAAGGTACTCGACTTCGACCATTTGTCGAAGCAGGGCCGATGCTGCATAGCATCGGCTTGTGGTGAATAACTCTGCGCTTGCACCTGTGAGCTCGGATGCAATCCTAAGCAGCATAGATACCGCAACCGTCTCATCAGACCCATAGCCGAAAGGGGAGACTCCGGTCTTTCTGTCGGTTCCGGCTATATATCCAACAACGTGAAGAGTATCTCCAACCTTCTTGAATCGCTTCGAGGCAAAAAGCGCAAGCGAGCTTCGAAGTTCAACGACGGATGGATCGATTGCAGCAGCAGAGACCCATACTTTCATCGACTCTATTTGTGACGCTGGTATCACCATATTTCTCACGCAATCGGATGCCGATAGGTCGCCGAATACCTTCCCGTAACAAAATGCTCCAGCTGCCGCTCAATATCCGCCAGCATCGAACTAGCCCCGAACCGGAACAACGAAGGCTCCAGCCAAGGCCGTCCAAGCTCATCCTTCATCAGAGCCAGCCAATCCAGAGACTGCTTCGCCGTCTTGATCCCGCCCGCCGGCTTATACCCGACATACATCCCCGTCCGTTCCGCATACTCACGAATCGCCCTTACCATCACCAGCGAAACCGGCAGCGTAGCATTCACAGCTTCTTTGCCAGTCGACGTCTTAATAAAATCACTTCCCGCCATCATCGCCACCCAACTCGCCCGGGCCACATTCCGCAGCGTCAACAGATCGCCCGTCCCAAGAATCGCCTTCATATGCGCGGCCCCGCACGCCTCCTTGAACGCGGCAACCTCGTCATACAGCGCACCCCACTCGCCGTTGAACACATGCGCGCGCGTAATCACAATATCGATCTCGCTTGCCCCGGCTTCAACACTTCGCCGAATCTCATTCACCCGCTCAGCCAACGGGCTCAACCCGGCAGGGAAGCCCGTCGACACCGCAGCCACCGGAATCCCGCTCCCCTCCAACGCCTTCACCGCCGTCTCCACAAACGCGTGATACACACAGACAGCACCCGTCGTAAGATGAAGCTTCTCAATCCCCAGCGCCTTCACCAGATGGTCCTGCAACGGCCGTCGAGCCTTCGCACACAACCGCTTCACCCGATCGGCACTGTCATCGCCCGAGAGCGTCGTCAAATCCATACACGCAATCGCGCGCAGCAGCCAAGCCGCCTGCCACTCTTTCTTCACTGTTCGCCGAGTCCCAATCGTCGCTGCGCGCCGCTCCACCGCGCTTGTATTCACCTGAACCTCATCCACCCAATCTAGGTTCAGCTCAATCCGCTGGTTCGGCGAAAGCTCTCGCCCATGCAGCGTCACCGGCACCGCCGCACCAAGCACCTCACCCAACTGTTCGCGCTCTCTAACACTCATCGCTCGTACTCCCCATACAGTGTCATCTCGACCCGGAGCATCGCAGCTTCACCGCGATGCGCAGTGGAGAGACCTGCAGTTTGCTCGCATTGCCACAAATCTTGGGCCAAACGAACCGCCAAAGCAAAAGTGTATACCCGCAGCCCCATCCGCTATAAGCTTTCACAGGCACCGTTTCGCCCGCAGGAGCAACCACGACATGTCCACGCTCACCCCGCCATTGCCGCCCTCCGAGCGCGCCGCCCTCGGCCACGCCGCCCGCAAGCAGCTCGGGCGCCGCGCCCACGCCTCCATCGACATTCATGCCGCCGCGCACGACCCCATAGCGCTCCTCCGCGCCTCGGAAAAAGACCGCATTCAGTCTCTCGTCGCCATCAAGCATGAGCGCATGACCGAGAGCTGTTTCAGCTTCTACCGGGGAGCTGTGCCTATCATGGCCTTCGACCTCGCCGCCCAACCCAACACCGGCCTCATCACCCAGCTCTGCGGCGACGCCCACATCTCCAACCTCGGTGCCTTCTCCGCACCGGCCGCAGGCCTCTCAAAGGGAATCGCAGGCGGCCTCACCTTCGACATCAACGACTTCGACGAGACCATCCGCGGCCCCTTCGAGTTCGACGTCAAGCGCCTCGCCACCAGCCTTATCCTCGGCGGCCGCGAAGCCGGCATCAAGCTCGCCGCGCGCCACAAAGCCGTCTCGCACTTCCTCGCCCGCTATCGCGAGCACATGCACACCTTCGCCGAACTTCCCATCCTCGAACTCGCCCGCTATCAGATCCACCGCCTCGCCCACATAGACCCCATGCCCGCCATCCTCGCGCAGGCCGAGCGCTCCACCGTCGACAAGACCTTAAAATCCCTCACCGAGTCCACCAGCAAGAGCGCGAAGAACAACAAGGCATCGAACGCCAAAGCTTTGAAAGGGACAGGCGATACCCAGGTACCCCAAGGCTTCAGCCTTGGGTCTCATAAACAGGCAAGTAAGAAAGGGGTTTTAACCCCGGAGGGAGCAGCCGACCGCCACTTCCGTTCCGACCCGCCACTCCTCCGCCGCATCACCGGCAAAGAAGCCGACAACGTCCTCGCCTCCCTCGGCCCTTACTCGCGGACACTGCAACCTGAGCGCCGCCACTTCCTCGACAAGTACCGCCCCATTGACGTCGGTTTCAAAGTCGTCGGCACTGGCTCCGTCGGTTGGCACGACTACGTCATCTACCTTGAAGGCACGCACGACTGCAAGTCCGACCCGCTCTTCCTGCAGGTCAAGGAGGAGACCGCCTCCGCCTACGCGCCCTATCTGCCTGAAGGCTCGCAGCACACCCACAACGGTCACCGTGTGATGGACGGCCAGCGCGCCATGCAGCTCACCAGCGACCCCTTCCTCGGCTACACCACCATCGAAGGCCGCGACTACCTCGTCCGCCAGCTTAACGACCACAAGGCATCCATCGACCTCACCACTCTCACTGCGGACTCGCTGCTCGGTTACGCCGATCTCTGCGGCGAGCTCTTCGCCCGCGGCCACGCTCGCGCCGGAGACCCCGTCGCCATCGCCGCCTACCTCGGCAAGAACTGCCGCTTCGACGACGCCATCCTCAGCTTCGCCCACAACTACGCCGACCAGACCGAGCGCTACTGGGACCTCTTCAAAAAGTCCCTCAAGCCCGCAAGCCCACGCCGCAAGTCTCAACGCAAAGGCTAAGCTTCCACGCGCTCTTCACTACTGTCTACCCTACTGCACTACTGTCTGTCCCTCTACACCCGTTCGATCATCACATCGGTCGACTTCATCAGCGCGGCAGCCGTCTGCCCCTTGCGCAGCTGCATCTCACGCACCGCATCCGATGTAATGATCGACGTGATCCGCTGATCGCCGATCTTCAGCACGATCTTCGCCATCAACCCGCTGATCGTCACCTCTTCAATCACGCCCAACAGCTGATTACGCCCGCTCACCTTGCGGTACCGCTCGCGCGAAATCCTCATCGCAGGTTCCGGCTTCGTCTTCATCAGCGGACGCAGCGCACTCTCCGGCACCCTGTGGTGTCCCCCTGGCGTCTTTACTGTCTTCAGCTTATCGGCCAGTATCCACTGCTTCAGCGTCGGATAACTCACACCCAGCGCTGCCGCAGCCTCTCGCGGTTTCAACAGAACATCGACATCCGCCATCGCACATCCTCCGGAACAAGCCGAGTATAGCCCGGCAGTGCTTGCACCGACCTCGCCGGTCATCGCTCTCTTCCTATGACCAGAATGCTCATGGTGCCCATGTGCCCCATGAGCGGAGCTTTCTGTTTCGCTATAAATTTCTTTCGCGCACATTCCACGGCACCTCCCTCACATATCCACAACCTATAGTCTTGCCCCGCCTCTGACCACAAGCTATAGTCGTTTTATTCCACGGTCTCCTCTCGCAAGAGTGGAGTGAAAAGGGAATCTGGTGAAACTCCGGAACTGCCCCGCAGCGGTAAGCAGGTACGAACGCCCTAACTGAAGACACTGGTTGGACAAACCGGGAAGTCAGGGTCATTAGGTCCGAACCTGCAGAGTCCGAAGACCTGCCATGGAAACATCGCACACGCCTCCGAGGGGAGGCGAGGTGACAGCTTCCCTCTGTCCTCCGCACAGCACGCGCGGCGGTCGCTGTCTCTTCGCACACACTCTGAGGCCTGGGAGGAACCACCCATGGCCGCCGCTGACTCCATCCACACCCAGACCACACTCGCCGACATCACTCCCGGCTTTCCCGTCCGCGAGGAGATGCCCGTCATGCACGTCCGCAAGCGCAACGGCGCGCTTGAGCCCGTCGACGTCAACAAGATCGTCCGCGCCGTCCAGCGCAGTTCCTATGGCCTCTCGCACGTCGATGCCATCCGCGTCGCCAGCAAGACCATCGGCGGCCTCTACGACGGCGCCACCACCCGCGAGCTCGACACCATCTCCATCGACACCGCCGCCTCCCTCATCGCCGAGGAGCCGCAGTACTCGCGCCTCGCCGCGCGCCTCCTCCTCGCCACCATCGTCAAGGAGGTCTCCGCGCTCAACCTGCACAGCTTCTCGCAGTCCATCGCCTACGGCCACGCCGAAGGCGTCGTCGGCAAGGCCACAGCCGAGTTCGTCGCCACCCACGCCCGCAAGCTCAACCACGCCATCGACGACTCTCTCTCCGACCGCTTCGAATACTTCGGTCTCCGCACCGTCTACGACCGCTACCTGCTCCGCGATCCCATCTCGCGCTGCGTCATCGAAACTCCGCAGCACTTTTTCCTCCGCGTCGCCTGCGGCCTCGCCGGCTCTCCGCATGAGGCCATCGCCTTCTACCGCCTCATCGCCTCGCTCGACTACATGCCGTCCTCGCCCACACTCTTCAACGCCGGCACCAAGCACCCGCAGATGTCCTCGTGCTATCTCCACGACAGTCCCAGCGACTCGCTCGACAGCATCTACGACACCTACAAGAACGTCGCCTTGCTCTCCAAGTTCTCCGGTGGCATCGGCGTGGCCTTCCATCGCGTCCGCAGCGAGGGCTCACTCATCCGCGCCACCAACGGCCTCTCGAACGGCATCATCCCCTGGCTCCGCACGCTCGACTCCTCCGTCGCGGCGGTCAATCAGGGCGGCAAGCGCAAAGGCGCCTGCTGCGTCTACCTCGAACCCTGGCATGCCGACATCGAGTCCTTCCTCGAGCTCCGCGAAAACACCGGCGACGGCGCTCGCCGCACCTACAACCTAAACCTCGCCAACTGGATTCCCGACCTTTTCATGCAGCGCGTCGAAGCCGACGCCATGTGGTCGCTCTTCGACCCCAAAGACGTCCCACACCTCCCCGACCTCTTTGGCGAGCCCTTCAAACTTCTCTACGAAGAAGCCGAGGCGCAGAAGCTCTACAAGCGACAGATCAAGGCCCGCGATCTCTACCTCCGCATGATGCGTTCGCTCGCCGAAACCGGCAACGGCTGGATGACCTTCAAAGACGCCACCAACCTCAAGTGCAACCAGACCGGCGCTCCCGGCAACGTTGTGCACCTCTCCAACCTCTGCACAGAGATCACCGAAGTCTCGTCGAAGGACCAGACCGCCGTCTGCAACCTCGGCTCCATCAACCTCGCCCGCCATATCACGGTCGATGAAAACAACCAGCCCACCTTCGACTTCATCAAGCTAGCCGAAACCGTCCGTACCGCGGTCCCCATGCTCGACCGCGTCATCGACATCAACTTCTATCCCATCCCCGGCGCCGCCTCCAGCAACGCGCAGTGGCGTCCCATCGGCCTCGGCATCATGGGCCTGCAGGACGTCTTCTTCCAACTCCATCTCCCCTTCGACAGCGCAGAAGCCCACGCGCTTTCAACCAAAATCCAGGAAGAGATCTACTACCACGCCCTCGTCGCCTCCTGCGATTTAGCCGAAGCCAACGGCCCCCACAATACCTTCGCCGACACGCGCCTCGCCAAGGGCCACTTCCAGTTCGACCTCTGGAACGTCACTCCGTCCGACACAACCCGCTGGGACGCTCTCCGCGCCCGCATCGCCCAGCACGGCGTCCGCAACTCTCTGGTCATCGCCATCGCCCCGACAGCCACTATCGCCAGCATCGTCGGCTGCTACGAGTGCATCGAGCCGCAGATCTCCAACCTCTTCAAGCGCGAAACCCTCTCCGGTGAGTTCCTGCAGGTCAACCGCTATCTCATCGAAGAGTTGCAATCCCGCAACCTCTGGACAGAAGACATGCGTATGAAGCTCAAGCTCTCCGAAGGCTCCGTACAAAACATCGAAGGCCTCCCCGACGACCTCAAGCTCCTCTACCGCACCGTCTGGGAAGTCCCAATGCGCGCCCTCATCGACATGGCCGCCGCGCGCAACGCCTACATCGACCAGTCGCAGTCCCTCAACCTCTTCGCTGAATCCCCCAACATCGGCAAGCTCTCCAGCATGTACATGTACGCCTGGAAGCAGGGCCTCAAGACCACGTACTACCTTCGCTCGCGCCCTGCGACAAAGATCGCCAAGACCACCGTCGCCACCGCCAGCACCCGCACCAACGCCGCAGCCTCCAACGCAACCACCGCAACAACCACGGACGCAGCAGCCATAGCCTGCTCACTCGAAAACCCCGAGTCCTGCGAAGCCTGCCAATAGCTCCACCAACCTCCGTCATCTCGACCGACCAACGGAAGCGGAGAGACCCCTGTATTTTGCTTGCACCACCACAACCTCTGGGTGCCCCATCTTCGCGACGGCATCATCGTCGCTAAGGTGGGTTGCACACTCTCCATCGAGCCACCGAAAGGACCACAAATGTCCAGCCACTCCTCCGTCGCCGCCCCCGACCACATCCTCGACCCCGGTCTCTGCCTCACGCTCCGCCCCATGCGTTTCCCAGTCTTCTACGACATGTTCCGCGACGGCATCAAGAACACCTGGACCGTCGAAGAGGTCGACTTCCAGACCGACCTCGCCGATCTGAAAACCAAGATCACCCCCGCCGAGGTCCACGTCATCCAACGCCTCGTCGCCTTCTTCGCCACCGGCGATTCCATCGTCTCCAACAACCTTGTGCTCAACCTCTACAAGCACATCAACAGCCCCGAAGCGCGCCTCTACCTCTCGCGCCAGCTCTTTGAAGAGGCAGTCCACGTGCAGTTCTACCTCACGCTGCTCGACAACTATGTCCCCGACCCCGAAGAGCGCAACGCCGCCTTCGCTGCCGTCGAAAACATCCCCAGCATCAGCAAAAAAGCCGACTTCTGCATGAAGTGGATGGACTCCATCCAGCAGCTTGAAACGCTCGAAACTCGCGAGCACCGCCGCCAGTTCCTGCTCAACCTCATCTGCTTCGCCGCGTGCATTGAAGGCCTGTTCTTCTTCGCCGCCTTCGCCTACGTCTACTTCTTCCGCTCGAAAGGTTTACTCCATGGCCTCGCTGCAGGGACAAACTGGGTCTTCCGCGATGAGTCCTGCCACCTCGAGTTCGCCTTCGAGGTCGTCAACGTCGTCCGCGCACAAGAACCCGATCTCTGGGACGCCGAGCTCGAAGCCCAGGTCGTCACCATGCTCCGCGAAGCCGTCGACTGCGAAACCCAGTTTGCTGAAGACCTCCTCGCCGGCGGCGTCGCCGGCCTCAGCCTCCGCGACATGCGCGAGTACCTCGGCTACGTCGCCGACTCCCGCCTCCAGCGCCTCGGCATCGCTCCCGCCTTCAACGCCAAAAACCCCTTCGCCTTCATGGACCTTCAGGACGTCCAGGAACTCACCAACTTCTTCGAGCGCCGCGTCTCCGCCTATCAGACCGCCGTCGAAGGCGAGGTCGCCTTCACCGAGGACTTCTAACCCTCACTCTCAGCGCCTCGCACAATCAGCCCCAGGCTCTCCCTGTAGCGTTGCTCGAACCTGTCGAAGAGGACCCCGCCGCTTTGCCGCGACAGCGGGAACCTCTTCGCGTCGAGCTTCGCCCTGCGCGCCTCCAGGTCATATGCCGCCGACCGCTCACCCGGCCGCGGAAACACCGCCTGCTCCTCAATTACAAAGCTCACCGTGAACGTATACACCGTGCTCAGCAGCACCACCGCCTGCCGCACGGAAAACCCAGCCTCCACCAGCCGCTGCCCTACGCGCTCCGTCGTCTCCATATAAACCGTGTCCGTCAGGCGGGACCCCGCCACCATCCGCGCACCATCCCTATACTTCAACAGGGCCTCCCGCAATCCCATTCCAAACGTACGGACCCACACGGCCCAGTCACTCGCACCCTTCACGGGCACCAGGCCGGCAGCGCCCTCGGCCAGCACCAGCGTCGCCATCGCATCAACCAGCTCTTCCTTGCTCTTGAAGTGCCAATACAGCGTCGGCGCCTGGATCTTCAACTCCGTCGCCAGCCGTCGCAGGGTAAGCTGCTCCAGCCCCACTTCGTTCAGCAGGTCCAATCCTGCCCGCACAACCATCTCGCGATTCACCTTCATAGCAGCAGGGTAGCAGCGCGGCAGTTGAAAATCTACCCGTGTTCGAGTAATCTAACAAGGTTAGATTTATGGCCGCAATTCTTCCACCAAGGAGTACTCCAATGAAGGCAGCAGTCGTCTATGGCCCCGGCCAAACTCCCCAATATGCCGACTTCCCCAACCCCACCCCCAGCGCCGGCGAAGAGCTCATCACTGTCCACGCCTCCGCCCTCAGCCACTTCACCAAAGGCCGCGCCTCCGGCTCACACTACAGTTCGGATGGCGTCTTCCCGGCAGTTGTAGGCGCAGACGGCGTCGGCACCACATCTGACGGCCGCCGCGTCTACTTCGTCCTGCCCGAAGCCCCCAACGGGGCCATGGCCGAACGCACCGTCGTGCGTTCCCGCCAGTGCATCGAGCTTCCCCCGGACATCGACGACATCACAGCCGCGGCCATAGCGAACCCCGGCATGTCCGCCTGGGCTGCTCTCGTCGAGCGCGCTCACTTGCAGCCTGGCGAAACGGTGCTTATCAACGGCGCCACCGGAACGGCGGGCCGACTCGCGGTGCAGCTCGCAAAGTACCTCGGCGCTTCAAAAGTGATCGCCACCGCCCGCGACGCAAACGCCCTCGAAGACCTCCGCGCCCTCGGTGCCGATGTCCTCATCCCCTTCGACCTCGAGCCCGTTAATCCCCAGGGCCGCAGGCAGTACGAAGCCGCGCTCAAAGAGCAGTTTGCTCTCGGCATCAACGTCGTCATCGACTACCTCTGGGGCGTCAGCGCCGAAACCATCATCGTCGCCATCGCAAAAGCTATCGACGACGCCACTCCTGTCCGCTTCGTCCACGTCGGGGGCCTCAGCGGCGGCGAGATCCAGCTTCCCGGTGCGGCCCTGCGTTCCTCCGCCATCGTCCTCATGGGCAGCGGCAACAAGAGCGTCCCCATGCCCCGCCTGCTCGCCGCCATCCAAAGTGTCTTCGACGCCTTCATCCCTGCACAGCTTCAAATCAACCCAAAAGTTGTCCCGCTATCGCAGGTAAAAGCAGCCTGGGACGACATCGGAAAGCCCCGCATCGTCTTCGTGCCGTAGCCATGCACCGAGCCAAACAACGCCCGCTCCTGTCACGCGGTGGGGCCTTTACCCAAAGACTCTTCGGCCTCCCAAAAAGCTTGTCATTTCGACCGGAGCATCGCAGCTTCATCGTGATGCGGAGTGGAGAAACCCCTGTATTTGCTGTAGCGAGAGCCGAAGGCACGAGCGTACCTCAACTACAAAAACGGCAAACGCGCAGTTTTGGGCAAAGCTCCACTACGACCGCACACGCACGCCATACAACAGCGACTCCGTCCGCGGATTCAGCAGATCGTGATACCCCAGGCTCAACTCCAGCTCAGAGAGATACACATACTCCTGCAACCACCCATGCAGCGACTTGATCCTCATCGTTAAACCTCCAGAAGGGAAGAGCGCCAATAAGCTGGCTCTCTGCACCTTCAATCTAAGCAACGCTTAGATTGATTACACTGGTCTGGAGGCCACTTTGTCAAAGACCACCACCCATCCGCCCACCACCATCCGCGACGAGCAGTACCACCACGGCGACCTCCGCCGCGCCCTCATGCAGGTCGCACTGGAGGCCCTCTCCGGCCCCGAACCCCACGTCCTCTCCTTCCGCGACCTCGCCCGCAAGCTCGGCGTCACCACCGCCGCCCCCTACCACCACTTCAAAGACCGCTCCGAGCTCCTCGTCACGCTCGCCACCGAAGGCTTCCATCTCCTCTTCGACTCCCTCAGCAACGCCGCCGCGCAGGGTGACACCTACCCGCAGAAGTCCACCGAACTCACCCTCGCCTATCTGCACTTCGCCCGCACTCAGGTCGGTTACTACCGCGCCATGTTTCTACCCGAAGTCCGCGCCGCGGCAGACGCCAAACCTGAGTTCAAGTCCGCAGCTAACCTCGGCTTCAACCTAGTCTGCAACGTCATCGCGGAAGCCAACCCCGAGTTCTCCGCCCCGCAGGTCTCTGAGCGTGCCGTCTCGCTCTGGTCGCTCTTGCACGGCATGATCGTCCTCAGCTCCTCCGGCATCCTGAAGCGCCGGCTCTCCCACCAGCACGAAGATCGTGTAGCGGTGGAGGCCGTCCTGCGTCTGCTCAACACCGACCCACTGCCCTCTACCTCTTGACACCGCCCGTACAATAGAACTGTAGGTAGAACCCCGCTCAGGCGGGGTTTCGTCGTCTGCGCTCTTTCTCAACTCTCGTCTCACCCTCGACCAAAGTGCAAACCAAAGGGTATACACCCCTAACTCCAATCCGCTCCGGATCTTACCCATCAAACCGGGGGAGGGTCCCCGGCCACTCAGCCCAAGCCGACTGACAATTTAGCCATCAATTGCTCACTTTCCTGTGCCGGATTTGATACCCTTGCGCCCATGCGCTTCCGTGTTCTAACGCTTGCTCTGGCTCTCACGTCGTCCCTCGCTTTCGCGCAGTCCTTCACGCCCGTTCGCGAGCAGAAGAACCTCTCTCCCTCTGCCATCGCCAAGCTGCACACGTTGGAGACCCTCAACGCCCTCCCCGGCGGCGCCTGGCGCTTCCACGCCGGCGACATCCCCCACGGCGAGTCCATCTCGCTCGACGACTCATCCTGGCCGCTCGTCCAGACGCCCGAACCGCGCCACTCCGTCAAAGCCCCCAAGGACGCCGTCTGGTACCGCCGCACCATCGAGGTTCCCAAAACCCTCAACGGCTACGACCTCACCGGCTCTACCATCTGGTTCCAGTTCCGCGCCGACGCCAACGGCCCCATGCCACAGATCATCTACTTTAACGGCCGCCGCGTCGCTCTCGGTGACGACCTCGAACCCATCGTCCTCTTCGAGCCCGCCCACCCCGGCGACAAGGTCCTCGTCGCCGTCAAGCTCCTCCACACCGTCGACGACAAGAGCTTCACCGGCGTCAACATGAAGATCGTCCCACCCACCGGCGGACGTCCTAACCCCGATGACATTCGCATCGAGTGCCTCACCGCAGCAAACCTGCTACCCGCGCTGCCCGCTCCGCGCAAAGACCTCCTGCCCACCGTCGAGCAGGCCATCGCTGCTATCGATACCAAAGCCCTCGCAGCAGGGAACCAGCAGGCCTTCGACGACTCGCTCCGCAAGGCCCAGCAGACCCTCGATCCGCTGCACTCGGTGCTCGCTACCGCGAAGGTTGACCTCACTGGCAACTCGCACATCGACGCCGCCTGGCTCTGGCCGCGCAGCGAAACCATCGACGTCGTCAAGCGCACCTTCACCACCGCGCTCCAGCTCATGAACGAGTACCCGGACTACACCTACACCCAGTCCGCCGCACAGTACTCCGAGTGGATGGCCGACAAGTACCCCGCGCTCAACGAGCAGATCGCCCAGCGCATCAAGCAGGGCCGTTGGGAGATCGTCGGCGGCATGTGGGTCGAGCCCGACCTCAACCTCCCCGGTGGCGAATCGCTCGTCCGCCAGATCCTCGTCGGCCAACGCGAGTTCCAGAAGCTCTACGGCGTCACCGCCACTATCGGCTGGAACCCCGACAGCTTCGGCTACAACTGGCAGCTCCCGCAGATCTACAAGCGCAGCGGCATCGACTACTTCGTCACCCAGAAGATGCACTGGAACGACACCAATCAACTCCCGTTCCGCCTCTTCTGGTGGGAATCGCCCGATGGCTCTAAGGTCCTCACCTACTTCCCAACCGACTACGTCCACGACAACGTCAACCCCTCGCGCATCTCGGCCGACTACGCCGAGTCCGCCGAGCGCAACCCCGGCACCTTCGAGCACATGGACCTCTACGGCATCGGCGACCACGGCGGCGGCCCCACCCGCGACATGCTCGACCAGGCCGACCACTGGATCGCTGCCGGCAAGACCACGCAGGACGCCGTCCCCACCATGCGCTACAGCACCGCGCAGCACTACTTCGACGACGTTCAGACGCACCTCAACCCCAACTCGCCCACCTGGAACTACGACTCCATCGCCAAGGGCTACACCGCACCACCGGCCGATGCCAAAGGTGACGTAGGCATCCCCACCTGGGACTCCGAGCTCTACTTCGAGTACCACCGTGGCGTCTTCACCACCCAGGCGAAGCACAAACAAAACATGCGCCGCAGCGAGACCGCAACCCTCAATGCCGAAAAATACGCGAGCCTAGCCTGGCTCGACGGCGACAAGTACCCCAACGACGTTCTCACCGAAAACTGGAAGAAAATCACCTTCAACCAGTTCCACGACCTCGCCGCCGGCTCTGGCATCGCGGTCATCTACCGCGATGCACAGAAGGACTACACCGAGGTCTTCAACGCCGACAAGCTCATCGACGACAAGGCCCTCAGCACCATCGACGCCAGCATCGACACCCGCGGCAAAGTCGGAGTCCCCGTCATCGTCAACAACACCATGGCATGGCCGCGCACGGAGCTCGTCAAACTCCATGTCGAGCTCCCCGAAGCCGCCAACGCCATCACTCTCACCGACGCGAAGGGAACCGTTATCCCCTCGCAGATCACCAACCACGTCGCCGGCACCGACAGCTTCGATGTCCTCGTCCGCGTAGAGAACGTGCCCGCCCTCGGCTACACCGTGCTCCACGCCGAGAGCGCCAACAGCGAGGCCGTCAAGCCCGACACTGCCGACCTCCGTGTCGACGACACCGGCTCCGCCTACACACTCTCCAACGCACACCTCAAGCTCTCCGTCGACAAGGAACACGGCTGCATCACCAGCCTCACCGAGCAGGGCACCGAGTACTTCGCCCCGCACACCTGCGGCAACCAGCTTGAAACCTACGTCGACAAGCCCAAGAACTACGACGCCTGGAACGTCGATCCCGGCACCTACGACGTCCCCTTCACCCCCATCGACCACGTCGACTCCATCAAAGTTGTCGAAGACGGTCCGCTCCGCAAGACCATCCGCATCGAGCGCACCTGGCAGTCCTCGCACTTCACGCAGGACATCTCCCTCGACGCCGGCGCCGACTTCGTCCGCGTCGCCAACGACGTCGACTGGCACGAGACTCACGTCCTCCTGAAGGCCGCTTTCCCGCTCGCTGCCTCAGGCCCGAAGGCAACGTACGAGATCCCCTACGGCGCCATCGAACGCACCACCACCCGCAACAACAGTTGGGAGAAGGCGCAGTTCGAAGTCCCCGCACAACGCTGGGCCGACCTCGGAGACAGCAAGCAGGGCGTCAGCATCATCAATAACAGCAAGTACGGTTACGACGGCCTCAACAACGTCCTCCGCCTCACGCTGCTGCGCTCGCCCATTTGGCCTGACCCAGACGCCGACCGCGGCAAGCAGCACTTCACCTACGAGATCTACCCCCACACCGGCACCTGGCAGCACGCCGAAACCGTCCACCGCGGCTACGAGCTCAACACGCCGCTCACTGCGGAGCAGGTCTTCTCGCACACAGGCACGCTGCCTGCAACCCACAGCTTCGCCGCCGTCGACAACCCCAACGTGGTCCTCTCCGCCGTCAAGAAGGCCGAGGACTCCAACGCCCTCATCTTCCGCATGTACGAAGCCACAGGGCAGGGAACCGACGTCCACCTCCACATCCCCGCCGGCGCCGAGTACGCCGTCGAAACCAACCTGATGGAGACCCCGCTGCCCAACGCGCAGCACCTATCCATCAGCGGCGACACCATCAACCTCCCTATCAAGCCCTGGGAGATCCGCACCCTCGAAGTCGTCTACCCTAAGAAGTAAGAAGCAACCCGCCCAAAGGCGCGTTCACCGCGACTTCGGACACCGCACACCCTCCAGCACACCATTGAGCGTCGTCTGCGCATCGCGCAGCGCGCTCTGGGTGCGCTGCAGGCGGCTCATCATCAACGCGCCCTCCAGCGTAGCGATGATCGTATTCGCCAGCTGTCTTGGTTTCACACCGCTGCGAATCTCTCCCGCTCGCATCCCTGCAATCACAATCTTCGCCAGCCGGTTCTGCCAGCCATTCAGGGCCTCCAGCGCCAGCTCACGCAGCCGCGGGTTCCCATCGTCGGAGTCGATAGCCGTATTCATCAGCACGCACCCGCCATCGATCACCGAAGGCGTCTCCACAAACACCGACACCGCGCGCTTCAACTTGTCCACCGCATTCGGAATCCCCTCCAAACGCTCCGTCCGCGTCTTCACACTCTTGGACAGCGCATACCGAAACGCCTCCACCGCCAGCTCTTCCTTATTCAAAAAGTGCCGGTAGATCCCGCCCTTCTCCAGCCCCGTCGCATCCATCAGCTCTTGGATAGAGCACGCCGTATACCCCCGCCGATTAAAGATCGGCGCCGCCTGCTCCAGGATGAACAGCCGCGTGGCCTCGCCTTTTGTTAACCCAGCGTCGCCCTCTCGCATCGCTAAACCTCGCGTTTCACAGCATACCGAAAAAAAAGACGCATCGGTCTCTTTTCCCACTCATCTGATTCAAAAAGAGACCAACCGGTTTCTTTTATCGCACACGCGGTTAACGCACACGTGATCAAAGACTCCAGCTTTGTGAGGTAAGTCCCCATGGCAACTGCCGTCGCCGCCCCCGAACTCGCTCCGGCCCGCGCACCCGCAGCCCGCAAGCTCATCAATCCATGGGTTATCGCCCTCACCGTCACCCTGGCCACCTTCATGGAGCTGCTCGACACCTCCATCGCCAACGTCTCGCTCCCGTACATCGCCGGCGGCCTCGGCCGCTCCTACGACGAAGTCACCTGGATTCTTACCACCTACCTCGTCGCCAACGCCGTCGTTCTGCCCATGTCCGCCTGGCTCTCCCGAGTCTTCGGCCGCAAGAACTACTACATGGCCTGCGTGGCCCTCTTCACCATCACGTCTTTCTTCTGCGGCATCGCTCCCTCGCTCGGCATCATGCTCATGGCCCGAGTCCTGCAAGGCATCGGCGGTGGCGGCCTCGCCCCGGTCGAGCAGGCCATCTTGGTCGACACCTTCCCGGCAGAAAAGCGTGCCTCGGCCTTCGCGCTCTACACCGTCGCCATCGTCACCGCCCCGGCCATCGGCCCCGTGCTCGGCGGTTGGATCACCGACAACTTCAACTGGCGCTGGGTCTTCCTCATCAACATCCCCATCGGCTTGCTCTCGCTCTTTTTCACCAACCGCTTCGTCTCGGACCCCGCATCCTTCGCGGAGGAGCGCAAAACCGTCCGCAAGCCCAGCACCGACGGCAAACCCGGCAAGCTCAACATCGACGCCCTCGGCATCGCCCTCATCGCCGTCGGCTCAGGAGCCCTCGAAGTCCTCCTCGACCGCGGCCAGATCGACGATTGGTTCGGCTCCAGCTTCATCTGCATGATGTTCGTCATCGCTATCGCCTGCCTCGGCTTCGCCGTCTGGTGGGAGCTCCACGTCGCCGACCCCGTCATCGACTTCCGCATGTTGAAGACCCGCAACTTCGCCATCGCCAACCTCTACTACTTCATCTTCGGCCTCGGCCTCTTCGCGTCCACCACCATGATCCCGCAGATCCTGCAGACGCTCTACGGCTACCGCGCCATCGACGCCGGCCTCGTCCTCGGGCCGGGTGCGTTCGTCATCACCCTGCTCGCCCCGGTTGGCGCACAACTCGTCCAGCGCAAGATCGTCCACCCCCGCATCCTCCTCTTCGGAGCCCTCATCACCGTCGGCATCGCCATGATCCACTACAGTCACTTCAACCTGGCCACCGACTACAACCATTACGCCCTCGCCCGCGCCCTGCAGGGCCTAGGCTACGCCTTCTTCTTCGTCCCGCTCTCGGTCATCACCTACTCGCAGCTCAAGCCCAACGAAAACAATAAGGCGTCCTCGCTCACCAACTTCTTCCGCAACTGGGGCGGCAGCTTCGGCATCGCCTTCGCCACCACCATGGCCGACCGCCGCCAGAACTTCCACCAGGAGCGCGTCGGGGCCGCCAGCACCTCCACCTCACTGCAGCTGCAAAGCTCCATCCACCAGCTCGCCACCTACCTCCAGCAGCACGGTTACTCCGCCGCGGACTCCACTTACGCCGCCACCACCCGCATCTACGCCCAGCTTCAGGCGCAGACCCAGCTCCTCGCCTTCATGGACGTCTTCCACTGGCTCGGCGTCATCACCCTCGTCGTCGCCCCGCTCGTGTGGTTCACCACCAACTTCAAAGTCGGCGGCAAAGCCCCCGAAGCCCATTGATTTTAGATCGGGCGTTCTACCGGTCATTGGCGAAAAATCTGTCATCTCGACCGGAGCAGGACGGCTGTATCGTCTTGCGTAGCGGAGAGACCTGCAGTTCTGCTTGCATCACCTCTACACCCGCTGGAAATGCGCTCTAATAAGACTCGTGTCACAACGAGTCCTAGTAACTCGCGCCCCGCACCAGGCCTCGGCCCTCGCCGAAGCCCTCCGCGCTCGCGGCCTCGAACCCATCCTCATCCCCACCATCGAGATCGCCTCACCCACCACCTCCGCCCCCCTCGACGCCGCCCTCGCCAGCCTCCCCACCTTCCACTGGATCATCTTCACCAGCACCAATGCGGTGGAGTCCTTCTTCCAACGCCTCGCGGCTTTGAAGGGGACGGGCTTCAGCCCGTCCGGAGAGAGCGGGGGCCTTCAGGCCCCTGAATCCAACCCTGCAAGCAGGGGGGCTTCAGCCCCGGAGGGAGCCAAGTTGACGGCATCCCTCCGCATCGCCGCTATCGGCCCCGCCACCGCCCGAGCCCTCGAACCATTCGGTATAAAACCCACTCTCGTCCCTCCACAAGCTGTCGCTGAGTCCCTCGCCGCCGCGCTCACCCCCTACGCCAAACAGCCCGACGGCACCGCAACCCGCTTCCTCATCCCCCGCGCCGAAGCCGCTCGAGACATCCTCCCCGAAGCCCTCACAGCCGCCGGAGCCGATGTCACCCTCGCCCCTGTCTACCGCAACATCATTCCCGCCGACTCCATCCCGGCCATCCGTGAGCTCTTCTCAACATCAGCCACTTACCCCAAAGCCGTCACCTTCACTAGTGGTTCTACCGTCAACAATCTAATTGCTTTACTCAATGCAGCCAGTCTCACTCTACCCCCAGCTCCGCTCCGCATCTCCATCGGTCCCATCACCTCAGCCGTGCTCCGCGGCCACGGCCTGCCGCCCCACGCCGAAGCCGATCAGCCCACCATTCCTGCTCTTGTGGAAAAGGTGTCCGCCGCTCTTCTTCACATAAAGTCTTAGCGACAACCCACACATAAAAAGATGCTTACATCGTAAGCATTAATGTGAGCTCCACGTCTTATCCACAGCGTTACAGAGCGTCTCGATTCCACACTCCGCGCACTTCGGCTTCCGTGCCAGGCAAATCTGCCGCCCATGATGAATCACCTCGTGGCTGAACTGGATCCATCGGTCCTGCGGCAGAATCTGCATTAAGTCCTGCTCTACCTTCACCGGCTCATCGTACTTGGTCAGCTCCAGTCGCTTGCTGATTCGTAGCACATGCGTATCCACCACCACCCCGGCCGGAATCCCAAACCAACTCCCCAACACCACATTCGCCGTCTTCCGCGCGACCCCAGGAAGCTGGATCAGTTCCTCAATTGTTTCCGGCACTTTACCGCTAAACTGTTCAACCAGAACTTTAGCGGCGCCCTGAATGTTCTTGGCCTTGGACTTGTAAAACCCCGTGCTCCGGATGACTTCTTCAATCTCCGGCAGCGATGCCGCAGCCAGCGCCTTCGGCGTTGGATACAGTTTGAACAGCGTAGGCGTCACCTTGTTCACATTCACATCGGTCGTCTGTGCCGAAAGTGCCGTAGCGATCACCAACTCAAACGCGTTGCGGTGGGTGAGCGCGCAGACGACGTTGGGGTAGAGGCGGCGAAGTCCATCAAGAATGGCGGCGAGACGCTCAGGGGCGAGCGGCGTCTTCGTCTTGCCGTTTTTGAGCTTGGCGAAGAGGGGTTCGCTGGCTGCGATCTTCCTGGCCTTCGCGGCGGGGACCCCTTCGATGGCGAGCTTGCGCTCGGTAGGGGTGAGCTTCTGGGGTGGGGTGAGGCCTTTGCGTGGCTGCCTGGTCGTGGTGGACTTCGTGGGCATGGTTGCTAGGGTAGCGCAGGGAGAGGTGGACGGGGGGAGTGCTGCTCCTTCACCTCAGGGTTGATAATGGTTCTTGAACGGAGAAATTGCCTTGTCAGAATTGCCGCAAGTACCCATCACTCTTGAAGGTTCCAGTGTCTTGCACCAGATGTTTCGCTTTGACTGGACCGCCTGGAAGAAACTTCCTGCAACAGAACGCGCCGCACTCGCGGGAGAATTCAGCGAGATGCTCGGCCGTTGGGAGCGGGGCACAGGCAGGGCGCATCCAAACCAATCCGCGCTGTTCTCGCAGATCGGTCACAAGGGCGATCTCACGCTGATCCATTTTCGCGACTCTCTGGAAGAGCTGAACCGGGTCGAATTGGAGCTGGCGCAGAGCGGTATCTATCCGTATCTGCAACTGTCGAGCTCCTATCTTTCGGTGGTGGAGCTGGGGCTCTACGAATCGTCGGAAAAAATTTATACACAACTGGCTGAAGCCGGTCTGGAGCCTGGGACGGCGGAGTGGAATGAGGGAATCAAAGAAGCTACGGCCCGAACGTTTGCCTCGCTGGCTACGCGTTTATTCCCGGCTATTCCGCCGGCGAAGTACCTCTGCTTCTATCCGATGGACCGCAAGCGTGGAGAGAGCGTGAACTGGTATACAGAGCCGATAGCCGATCGTCGGGCCATGATGCACGAGCATGGCTTGATTGGGCGTCGCTATGCGGATTTCGTCCGCCAGATCATTACCGGTTCGATCGGGTTCGATGATTGGGAGTGGGGCGTGGACCTCTTCGCGGATGATCCGGTCGTCTTCAAAAAGCTCATTTACGAAATGCGTTTCGATAAGGTGAGCGCGGTCTACGCATCGTTTGGGGAGTTCTTTCTGTCCGTGCGCGTTCCCGCGGCGAACGCTGCGCAGTGGTTTGACGGCACTCTAGCGTAACGTCGATATACTCACCTCTGATGATTACCAAGCTCACCGTCTTCCTTCTGGGCCTCTCCGCCGCCTCGGCCTGGGGACTCGTTTTCTTGCTCATGGCGCTTCAGTCGGCCTGCATCCCCATCCCGTCGGAGGTCATCATGCCCTTCGCCGGCTTCAAGCTTGGTCACTCGCTCAGCGATCTCATCCTCCTCGCCACCGTCGCCTCGCTGGCCTCAAACCTGGGCTCCATTCCCGCCTACTGGCTCGGAGCCCGCGGCGGCCGTCCCATGATCGAGCGCTACGGCCGCTACATCCTCCTCAACCGCCACGACCTCGACCTCGCCGACCGCTTCTTCGCACGCTTCGGCTCCATTGCCGTCCTCATCGGCAAGATGCTCCCCATCGTCCGCACCTTCATCGCCTTCCCGGCAGGCATCGCCCGCATGAACCAGGTCCGCTTCCACATCTACACCTTCATCGGCTCCTGGCCCTGGTGCTTTGTGCTCGCCTACATCGGCATGAAGCTCGGCGCTAAATGGAACTCCGACCCACGGTTCAAGGCCATCTTCCACCACTTCCAACTCAGTGTGGAGATCGTCATCGTCCTCGCCGCCATTTGGTTCCTCTGGACCCACTGGAAGAACCGCACCGGCGCTGAAAACGCTTAGCAAAACCGTCGCTACCTCCTGTACAAGCGTTTGTTTTGAAGGGGCGGGACTTCAGTCCCGCCGTCACTCGACCGCGCATCGGAACGGCTTTAGCCGCGGAGGGCGAGGACTCCCAACACCGCTAACCGAACGCCCAAGCGGCGTCTTGCACCTGCATAGCGCGGTGAGCGATACTGACTTGTCCGCACAAACCGGAGAATTTGTTCTTAGAAGGGTACGCCCAGAAAATGTCTACACCCGACGCCGCGAAGCTTAATGCCGCGGCTCAGTCTTCCGCAGCAGATATCACTCCCCACAAAGGCAAACTTGGCATCATGATCCCCGGCATGGGCGCGGTTGCCACCACGCTCATTGCTGGTGTTGAGGCAGTCCGCCGCGGCTTCGCCCAGCCCATCGGCTCCATGTCGCAGATGGGCACCATCCGTCTCGGCAAGCGCACCGACGACCGCACCCCGCTCATCAAGGACTTCGCCCCCCTCGCTCCTCTCGACGACCTCGTCTTCACCGGCTGGGACATCTTCGG
Organism: Granulicella sp. 5B5; assembly: GCF_014083945.1. Taxonomy (GTDB): domain Bacteria; phylum Acidobacteriota; class Terriglobia; order Terriglobales; family Acidobacteriaceae; genus Granulicella. Next base: position 3,703,125 of record NZ_CP046444.1, read on the forward strand.
CGGCAACCTCTACGACGCCGCCAAGACCGCCGCCGTGCTCGACCGCGACCAGCTTGAGAGCATGAAGCCCTTCCTCGAATCCATCGAGCCCATGCCCGCAGCCTTCGAGGAGCGCTACGTCAAGCGCCTCACCGCCAAGGACAAGAAGGTCGGCAAGAACAAGTGCGACCTCGCCAACCAGATCCGCAACGACATCGCCGAGTTCAAGACCAAGACTGATCGCCAGGTCATGATCTGGTGCGGTTCCACCGAGATCTACCACGAGCCCAAGGCCGTCCACCAGACCCTCGAAGCCTTCGAGAAGGGCCTCGTCGACGACGATCCGGACATCGCTCCGTCCATGCTCTACGCCTGGGCCTGCCTCAAGGAAGGCATCCCCTTCGCCAACGGCGCGCCGAACCTCACCGTCGACATCCCTGCCTTGCAGGAGCTGTCGAAGAAGATGAACGCGCCCATCTGCGGCAAGGACTTCAAGACCGGCCAGACCTTCATCAAGACGGTCCTCGCGCCCGGCTTCAAGGCCCGCCAACTCGGCGTCAGCGGTTGGTACTCCACCAACATCCTCGGCAACCGCGACGGCGAAGTCCTCGACGACCCGGACAACTTCAAGACCAAGGAAGTCTCCAAGCTGGGCGTGCTCGAGCACATCTTCCAGCCCGAGAAGAACCCCGCTCTCTACGGCGATATCTTCCACAAGGTCCGCATCAACTATTACCCGCCTCGCGGTGATAATAAAGAGGGTTGGGATAACATTGACATCTTCGGTTGGCTCGGCTACCCGATGCAGATCAAGGTGGACTTCCTCTGCCGCGACTCTATCCTCGCCGCACCGCTGGCGCTCGACCTCTGCCTCTTCATGGACCTCGCCGCCCGCACCCCTGTACTCCGCGGCCTCGGCATCCAGGAGTGGCTGAGCTTCTACTTCAAGGACCCCGATACCGCGCCCGGCGTCTACCCCGAGCACGACCTCTTCATCCAGTCCATGAAGCTCAAGAACACCCTGCGCCACATCATGGGCGAAAACCTCATCACTCACCTCGGCCTCGACTACTACGGCGAGTAACTGCGGCGAAGGCAAAACAAAGCGGTCCCGCAAAATCGTTTGCGGGACCGCTTTGTTTTTGTCGTTGCACTTGCTTTTCTTTCTTTCCATTCCGAGCGAAGTGAGGAACCTGCTTTTCGCGCGCGAAGCGCGCGCCCCGTCTACATGCCCGCCGCTAAATCCTCCCACGTCGGGTTCACCTTCTCGATCAGTGCGACTTTCTTTTCCCGCGTCCACGACTTCAGTTCGTTCTCGCGGCGTATTGCGCTGTTTACATACTGAAACCGCTCAAAGTAAACCAGACGGTGGATGTTGTAGTGGGCCGTATGCGTGCCTTCCCGCAACTGTCGATGCTGCGTCACCCTAAGCCGAAGGTTGTTGGTCATACCAACGTACAGGTTTCTAGACTTGCTGCTCAGCATATAAACAAAAAAGGCATACTCAGGATTGATCACACCATGCACTCCATCTACCCGTGCGAAGGCTGTGTAAAGTCCGGCATGGAAGGCGAGCACGAGGCCTCGAGCCACCGGCTGATGTAGACACTGGCATGAGCTTCGCCACAGTAGTGGCGTGCGCCCTGGGCGTTAGCTGCTTCGTCGTTCCACTTCAGCACCTTCAACTCATCCGTATCGCACTGGATCATGAACCAGTGGATCGGGTTTGAGCTCTCCGTGCCGCAAATCTCGCATCGATACTGTATGACTGCCGCCATTAATGTGTCCTCCCCTGTGACAATCGAGCCATCCGTTGCGGCATACGTTGTCCGTGGTCAGACCAAGAATAACCGAAACAGAAGAGTCGGGATGGAAATGGGGGAGAGCCAGGAGCGGCTCGCTCTAATTTTCTGACGGCCGTTCCACATGGTCGATGACGACAACCTCGGCCGGCCCCTTCACCGCATCTAACCTCAGCCCGAGCTGTTCTTTGATCGCGGTAAACAGCGACGGCGGCGCCCCCGGCCCGCTCTCCGCCGAGATATCGTAGGCCCACTTCAACGTGAAATCGTATCGCCCGGGAAGATCGGTCTGGTCGATGACCGGCCTGTCCTCATAGAAGTCCAGGTTGTCTGCCAAATCCTTCATCGACATGTTCGTGAACCTCAGGGTCCGCTGGCTGCCGTCGCCTGAATTCCCTGCGTTCATGGTCTCGTCCGGACCGGCGACCTTGAGATGCGGGCCTCCCTTCGCCACGGTCAGGGCATAGACAGGCATCTCACGCATCTCGCGGTGGAGCACCATGTGAAAACGCTCCGCAAGCAGCTTCTGATACATCCCCCGCAACTGGGTCACATTGGGAACGCCCGGTACGTCGGGAACTCCGCTGACGTCATATCGGTCTTTGCTCAGCCACGCCGGTTCGCCAACGATCTGTCTGGTCTGGACTCCATAGGCGACAGCCAGGATGTCCATAACGGTGGCTCTTACACACTTGATATGGTGGCCTTCGGATTCGAAGCTCCAGCCGCCAGCCGCATCAGGATCACTGGGTCTGATCGCAGCAACCAGAAAGCTGGGCGTCGCGTCCGCCGCCATGGGCGGGTCTTTTTCGATGACGGTATTTGTCTTCGGCGTCTGGGCCATCCCCATCTGCACCACAAAAATTCCCAGAAAGACTGGATAAATCCGCAACAGCCTCACGGCATTTCGCTGCATATGGCGGTCCCTTCTGCACAAAAGATTTCGCTGATGTCCGAATATACGTCGGCAGCCTTGAAAGGTTCCATTGGGGCTTTGCACAAAACTCTTGAGGCTCCCGAAAAGATTGTCATTTCGACCGGAGCATCGCAGCCTTATCGCGATGCGGAGCGGAGAAACCCCTGTATTTGTCGTAGCGAGAGCCGAAGGCGCGAGCCTACCTCAGCACCGCAAGCGGAGATTTTGTCCAAAGCCGTTCCCTCAGCAAACCACAACCACTATTGCAATCAGGTCAGGCGAGATGGGCTGTCCCGTCCCGCCTGACCTGCCCTTAGCGATTGTTCCCGAACTGCCACTGGACTCTGCCGAAGTACGAGCGCGCATCGCCTACGAACCCGCCCACGCCATTTGCTGCCGTGAAGTAAAGAGTATTCGTAAGGTTGCGTACGCCAAATTCACCCGACCAGCCACGGGCCTTGAAGCTGGCCACAGCATCCGCCGTCGTGTACGACGGGATCGAGTTCGTATTCAGCAGATCGGCAAACATGCTGCTGCGGTTGGTGAATCCGCCTGCGAGCGTGAATGTTTCGCCGCGGCCCACCGGCAGGTTATAGCTTGTCCACAGGTTGACGATGCGGTTGGGAACACCCTGCGGCCGCCGCCCTGTCGCTGCTGGGTTCGAGGGGTTGTCCGTCAACGAGGCGTGCATGCCGGTGCCATTGGCCGTCAACTTCCAGCGCCGGTTTAGCACCAGCTCTACCGTGCCTTCACCACCCTGCGTTAGCTGGTCGTTGAAGACGGGAATATCGCTGACCAGCGAGAAGACATTATTGCGCATCACGTGGAAGGCTGCGGCTGTCATCTGGACACGGTCATTGAGTACAGCGACCTTCACACCAGCCTCGTACTGCGTGCCGTTCTCAGGCGCCTCCACGCCGTTCTGCGTGGCCTCAGAGCTGAAGTTCACGAGATTGCTGTGCGCCACGCCGAAGAAGGTCGAAACTCCCGGAAGCACTCGATACACCGTACCCACGTTCCAGCTGAAGGGTGTGTCGTTGCGGCTGTAGGTACTGGGCGGCTCGATCAGCACACCATTGCCGAGGCTTCGTCCGGGAACGAAGATCTGAGGAGCAAGCGTCGTCTGCCAAAAGTCCTCGCGGCCACCAACGCGCAGCTTCCAGCGGGGTGTCACGTCGATCTGGTCGGTTGCATAGAGACCTTCGTAGCTGGCGTTCAGATGATCGAGAAATCCGGAGTGGGCCGCATCGCGCAGAAAGCTGAGTCCAGCTCTCGAAGTCTCAGGAATGACCGGCGCGAAGATGTTGGCGATGCTCTGCAGGTCGGCGGTCGAGCGGTTCGACACGTCCACCTGATGCTGCACCTCCACGCCAGTCAGCAGCGTGTGGTGAACCGAACCGGTACGGAAGCTCCAGACAGGCTCGCCTTCGTAGTCGAAGTCGTTCAGCACATCCTGCTGGTTGCGCAGTTGGCGCCCCGTGAGAGCGGACCCCACGACCGAGCCGCCATCGCCGTTTCTCAGAATAGAAAGGTTACGGTACATGTATGAGAACCGGTTGTTGACTGTGACAAGCGGCGTGGCCTGCCACACATCCGAGGCCGTGAATCGCCCAAGGGACTGGTCTCCAAAACCGAACGGAGTCGAGTACTTCGTCTCGCGCGGCACCACCGTGATGGGCGTGTGGTTGTAGTAGATCAAGCCTGCGGGGTCGGGAGTAGCCTGCAGATAACGGCCATCGCCTGCAAACAGCAGCACGTTATGGCTGGCCGTGAAGCCCACCACGGGCCGAATCTCGTAGTCCCCGGCCGTCAGTGCGCGGTAGCCGTCCTTGTGCTGCATCAGGCTGTCGATGCGATAATCCAGTCCGTGCACGCCGGTAGCTCCGGTCAGATAGGCGCTGCCGGAGTACAGGCCGAACGAGCCCGCCTGGAACTGTGCGCCTGCGCCAAAGCGCGGAGAAGGTGTGTAGTGCACCAGGTTGATCGTGCCTCCCGGAGGCCCGCTGCCAAAGAGCGAGGAACCCGGGCCTTCCAGGATCTCAACTCGCTCCACTCCATTGAGCGAGTGCGGAATGCCGTTGCGCTCGTCTCCGTCCGAGAACCCATCGTTGTAGATGCGGGCTTCGAGGCCGCGAATCTGGAACCGGTCGCCGAATCCGAACCCGTCGGTGCCGCCCTGGATCACGCCGCTGGCATTGCGCACCGTCTCCGCCAGCTCAAGGTCCCCCTGCGAGTCGGATAACTGGTGGCCGATGACGACGACGCTCTGCGGAATATCTTCGAGCATGGTGCCGGTTTTACCGACCGTAGGTACCTGCTCCAAAGCATCGGCATCGCCTTGAACGGCAATGGATTGAGACGCCGACTGAAGCGAAAGCCGTACTGGCCAGTCGACCACGCCGTCGTTTGAGAGCCGGATGGACGAGTTCTCATAGCGGGCAAACCCCGCCTCCTCGATCGACAGCGAGTACGTGCCGGCTGGAAGGGATGAAAACTGATAGATACCGGCGTTGTCGGAGGTCGTTATTCTTTCGCTTCCATGGCTGGAGAGAACGATATGGGCCCCGGCAAGCGTGGCCCCGGAGGGATCGACAATTGAGCCACGAATCCCGGCACTCTGTGCCTTTGCGGCGAAAGAGGCGAAGATCGAAAGCAGGACAAGTCCTAAACAGCGTTTCAAATACAAACTGCGCATGAGTTCTCCATGCCGCACACTTAAGGCGACCATTGTGGTCGTAGTTATATGCGACCGCTTCAGTCTGAAATGAACTCAAGGCTGGATTGTCATGGAATTGTCTGCAGGTTGTCGCTTTTCGCTGATATGGGTGGTGACACTGTCGCTTCTCGCCGTCGAACGCAAGCAAGCTCGACTATTGACACCACACGTACAATAGAAGAAGGGAACAGGAGACAGCGCGGCCTCAGGCCTGGCTCTTCCGAGTAGTTCCTTGAAGAGTAACCAGCGGTATGGTTACGAGCCTAACTCCAATGGGCTGCGGATCTTACCCCCAAAAACCGGGGGAGGGTGGCACAGTCTCACTCCGGCAATACACCCAGGATCTCCGCCCACAGCGGCTTCACCCCATCCTGCGTCTTGGACGACACCGGCAGCACCCGTTCCACGCCGTGCGCCTTCCGCAGCGCAGCCAGCGACTTGGTCAGTTGGTTGCCGCCCAGACGGTCGGCCTTCGTCCCCACCACGATGTGGGGCCGCTGCATCTGCCGCAGTGCTGTAATCAGCTGCGTGTCGCTCTCCTGCGGTGGAATGTTGGTATCCACTAGGCAAACGCACAACGCCAGCTGCTCCCGCTCTTGCAGGTATGGCTCGATGAACGTAGGCCACTCCGCCGAGATCGACTTCGAGATCTTCGCGTACCCATACCCCGGCAGATCGGCAAAGATCATCGAAGGCTTTTGCGAGTGCTTCTGGCTCGTCCCATCATGCAGCGCAAAGAAGTTGATCGCCCGCGTCCGCCCCGGCGTCGAAGACACCTTCGCCTCCTTCGACCCCAGCAGCGTATTGATCAGCGACGACTTGCCGACATTCGACCGTCCGAGAAACGCAACCTCCGGCGCATCGAACGTCCGCGCCGCAGTAGGGAAGTGCTCCGGCGCCATCGCCGACAGCAGAAACTTGGGTACAAATCGCATCACTCTTGAGCTTACAGCTTCCACCAGCGCCTCGCGCTATGATGGAACACGAATCCGCACAGTGCAGCCAGCAGCACCCGCAGAGGAGGATTCCTGTGTCCGCGCGCCAACTCGCCATCGCCATCACGCTCCTCATCGCGGCTCGCCTCTACGCACAAGTCACACCCAGCTCCATCCTGCTGCCCACCGGCATGGCCTACGACACCGCCGGCAACCTCTACTTCACCGACGCCAACCGCCACCAGGTCTTCGAGTCCACCCTCGGAGGCCAGCTCCTCCTCATCGCCGGCACCGGCACACAAGGCTACGCTGGCGACAACGGCCCAGCAACATCAGCCCAGCTCAACAGTCCGCAGGCGCTCACCATCGCCACCAACGGCACGCTCTACATCGCGGACACCGGCAACAACGTCGTCCGTGCCATCACGAACGGCACCATCACCACCCTCGCTGGAACCGGCAAACCCGGCTACTCCGGCGACAGCGGCCCCGCAACATCGGCCCAGCTCGATGCACCAAACGCACTTACCCTCGACTCCACCGGCGCACTGCTAGTCTGCGACTCCGCCAATAACCGCATTCGCCGTATCGACATAACCGGTACCATCACTACCATCGCTGGCACCGGCATCCAGGGCTTCTCGGGCGACAACGGCCCCGCCACCGCCGCTCAGTTCGACACGCCCTCTGGCATCGCCACCGCCAACGGCGTGATCTACATCGCCGACACGCACAACCACCGCATCCGCATCATCGACTCCAGCGGCACCATCACCACCCTCGCCGGAACCGGCAAACCCGGCTACTTCGGCGACAACGGCCTCGCCACCTCAGCTCAGCTCAACTCGCCACGCGGCCTCGCGCTTACCGCCACCGGCGCGCTCCTCATCGCCGACGCCAACAACCAGCGCATCCGCTCCATCTCCGCCACCGGCACCATCACAACCCTCGCCGGAGGCCCAACGCAAGGCACGACAACAGATGGCACAACCGCTCTCTCTGCCAATCTCAACACACCTCGAGCCGTTGCTATCTCCCCTTTCGGCTACTCCATCCTGGCCGACGCACCGAACCACACACTCCGCATCCTCGTCACCAACGGCGATCTCTACCTTCCTGCAGCCTTCGCACCAACCCGCACCACCGCGGTCACGTTCATCGCCGCTGGTACCGCAACCGTCACCGGCATCTCCACACCGCAAGGTGCCGTACAACTCACCATCGACGGCACCCCCGGCCCAACCGCGACTCTGGCTTCCGGAGCCGCAACCTTCTCGCTCCCCGCTGGAGCTCACACCATCACCGCCACCTACACCGGCGACGGCCTCAACCCCGCTGCCACCAGCTCAGCCATCACGCTCTCCGCTGGCAAAGCCGCCGCCACCGTCATCATGCAGCCACCATCTCCCAACGACTACGCAGGCATGCCTCTGCTGCTTAACGCCAATGTCACAGCCCCCACCGGCGGCACACCAACCGGCACGGTTACGTTTCTCGAAGGCCCTACCACCATTGCTACTGCCCAACTCACCGCAGGCATTGCCAGCGGAGTCTATCTTGCTCCCACCGCGGGCAGCCACACCATCGTCGCCTCCTACCTCGGCGACGCGAACTTCGCGCCAGGTAGCGCCCCCCCAATCACAGCGATCGTCAAGCCGATACCCGACTTCACGATCGCCACAACCGGCACCACCAACCAAACCGCTGCAGCAGGCGCCATCGCCACCTACAACCTGAACATCACCCCCCAAAATGGCGCCTTTACCGGGGCCGTGTCCCTCGCTGTCAGCGGTCTTCCCTTCGGCGCTACAGCCAGCTTCGCTCCGCCGCAAGTTGTTCCAGGGGCCTCCGTCGCAGCCACAACACTCAGTGTGCAGACCCTTGCGCAACCTATCGCGCATCTTGCCACGCACACCACCGCGCCCTATGCACTACTGTTCCTGCCGCTGATCTTCCTTAGGCGCAAATCGCGACGTTTGCTCCTCCCGCTACTTCCACTCGTGCTGTTTATCTCCGGTTGCGGAGACCGAGTCAACCAGCCGCCAACTCCAGCCGCAGGAATCTACACGCTCACTGTCAGCGCCACTGGAACGAATCTCGCGGGTATTCTCGTCGTCCACACCACTACAGTCACTCTGACGATTGAATGACCATGCCTCATCGACCGCAATTTGCCCAGCAAAACTCCTGCATGGACGCCCCGCGCCATTCTCTCGACCACTAGCGGCTCTTACCTCACATCGCTGCGTACCACTGAGCCGTCTTCCGCAGCGCCTCGACTAGGGACACCGTCACCTGCAGTCCAAGCTCCACGCGGGCTCGCTCCACCGAAGGCACATAGTTGTTCATCGCCGCGCCCATTGCCGGTACACCTTGAATCTCTACACCGATCCCCGGCGCCAGAGTCTCGGCCGTTATCTGCGCCGCCTCGCGGATCGAATACGCCTCCTCTGATCCCACGTTATACGCCCGTCCGTCTTCACCGCGGACCAGCAGCGTCCATAGCCACGCCGCCAGGTCACTCATATACATCCACGACCGCCGTGGTGTTCCATCGCCCTTCACGACAATCGTCTCGTTGCGCATAGCCGCACTCAAAAAGTTTCCAATAGCGAAGTGCGCATCGAGCGGCAGTCTTGGTCCAACAAACGCAAATGGACGAGCGATCACGCACTCCAAGGAATCAAACGCTGATCGTTCCAGGCAAAGCATCTCCGCCGCCTTCTTCGTCGCCTCGTACGATCCCTCCGGGAGCCGCACCTCCCGTTGCTCCAAATAGTTCTCCGGCGTCTTCAGCATCTGCGTCGAGCGCCCATACACCGCTCCCGTCGAGACATACAGAATGCGCTTCACACCCGAGGCATGAGCGAAATCAAGGACCCGTTGCATGCCACGCAGTATGTCGTCATACAATTCGACATCCATCCGTCCGCTCTGCTGCCCTCCAGAGTCCGTCGCAGCGTGAACAATGTGGCTGAACGACCCATCAGGAAATTGAAAGTTCCGCACGTCCCCTTCAAGCAACGTGATCGCAGCATCATCTGCAACCCATGCAGACTCGCTCCGAAACCTCGCAGCGTCACGGGTAAGTACGGTTACCCGCACACTCAACCGCATCTCGCGGTTCGCTCGTAGCAACGATTCCAACAGCCAGTGTCCGAAGAAGCCTGTTCCACCAGTCAAAAGCACGCGCGCGTCCTTCAACGCTTCAAAGGCCGCCGCTGCTTGAACTATGACGTTGGCGAGATCTTCATCCGGAAGTGGCTTGTACGGCATCCCTTCAGTATGCGTCTCCTTCACGTCTCTGCCAACCGATAAACAGCTAAACTTGCAAGTTGTACTGTTAATCTAATACACTGTCACAGTGACGCGGAAATCGATCGAACTCGCTGTTGTCGACTTCAATCACGCCATCGGGATGTTGGTACGCCGGGCTCGTGTCGCTGCTTCGTCAGACGAGATCTCGTGGTCTGAGGTCGCCGTACTCAACCGAATTGCAAAGCATGGTCCCTCCACGACGGCTGATCTCGCGCGAGCGCAGGGCATGCGTCCTCAATCTATGCGCACCATCGTTGCCGCGCTCGAAGAATCAGGATGGATCGAGCGTCGTCCTCACGCCACCGATGGCCGCCAGGTTGAGCTTCATCTCACTCCAAAGGGGTCGGCGATGCACAAGCGTGCGGGTGATGCCAAGCGCACATGGCTGGCCCAGGCCATATCCTCACTCAATGAGCACGATCAGGAAACTCTCTTTTACGCGGGCGAGATCATTAAACGATTAGTGGAAGAAGACCGGTTCTGACGAGGTTGCTCCTCCCTGAAACTCTGAAAGGACGAATATGCCCCTTACGCAGCTCGATCCCATCGCCGCCCTTCTCGTCATCGACCTGCAGAAAGGCATCGTCTCGATGCCTCTTGCACACGACACCACCGATATCGTGGAACGCTCTGCTCGGCTCGCCCGTGCCTTCCGCCTGCACCATCTGCCCGTCGTGTTGGTCAACGTAACAGGCCGCGCACCCGGCCGTACGGACATACCGAGTCCGGTCTCCGCACCTCCGCCCGGCTGGGATGAGCTCGACCCACGGCTGGACCAGCAACCAGGCGACATCTTTATCAGCAAACAACGTGTCGGCGCCTTTCTAGGCACTACGCTCCACGAACAGCTGCGCCAGCGCGGTGTCACGCAGATCTTCCTCACCGGCATTGCCACAGCCTCTGGCGTGGAATCGACCGCGCGCAGCGCCTTCGACCTTGGCTACAACGTGGTCTTCGTCACCGATGCGATGACCGACCGCGACCCAGAGACCCATCAGTACTACGTGGAGAAGGTCTTCCCACGGCGTGGTGAGACAACTACGACGCAGAACGTTCTCGACCAGCTTGCAGCAAGGCCGCCTGAGTCGCCAAACGAAAAGGAGTAGTAGTGCAGAGTACATCCGAACCAGGTGTCGAACAGGGGGCATCCATACGCCAGCCAAGGTTCGCACACGCATGGCGAGCCTTGCGTCATCGTAACTTCCAGCTCTTCGTCTCGGGCCAGAGCATCTCGTTGATAGGCACCTGGATGACGCGCCTTGCAACGAGCTGGCTCGTCTACCGGCTCACGCACTCCGCGTTGCTGCTGGGCGTCGTAGGTTTTGCCGGCCAGATTCCGACCTTCCTGCTTGCTCCCTTTGCCGGCGTGCTCATTGAGCGCATGGACCGCCGCAAACTCCTCGTCTGGACACAGGCATTGGCAGCGGTCCAGTCGCTCGCGATGGCCGCGCTCACCCTTGCGCATCGCATCACTATTCACGAGATCGTCGTCCTCAGCATCCTGCAGGGCGTCATCAACGCCTTCGACATGCCGGGACGCCAGTCCTTCCTCGTGCAGATGGTCGAAAGCCGCGACGACCTCTCAAACGCCATCGCCATCAACTCCTCGATGGTCAATGCCGCACGGCTCATTGGCCCCGCGCTCGCAGGTATCGTGATCGCGGCCGTTGGCGAGGGCTGGTGCTTTGCCATCGACGGCATCAGTTATTTCGCCGTCATCGTCTCACTGCTGATGATGTCTGTTCCGCCGCGTGTCATCCGTCGCGCGACCGTCACCATGGTGGAGCAGCTCAAAGAAGGCTGGTCGTACGTCAGCACTTTCCGTCCGATCCGCACGATTCTGACGCTCTTCGCCTTGCTCTCCCTCATGGGATGGCCTTACGCTGTGCTCTTGCCCATCTTTGCTGCGCAGGTATTGCACGGCGGTCCGCACACTCTCGGCTTCCTTACAGGAGCTTCAGGGATTGGCGCGCTCGTCAGCGCGCTCTCACTCGCAGTCCGCAAATCCGTCCGTGGTCTTACTCGAATGATTCCAATTGCTGCAGTGGTCTTCGGCGTGGGGTTGATTCTCTTCGGCCTCTCGCACTGGCTCTGGCTCTCGATGCTGCTGATGCTCTTCGTCGGCTTCGGCATGATGCAGGGGCTCGCATGCAGCAACACCATCATCCAGACGCTTGTCCCAGAGGACAAACGCAGCCGAGTGATGAGCTACTACACGATGGCGTTCGTCGGCATGGCCCCATTTGGCAGCCTGCTCGCGGGCGGTCTCGCGCACTGGATCGGCGCGCCGAAGACCGTGATGTTTACAGGCGCTGCGTGCGTTCTGGGAGGCATCTGGTTCACGCTGGAGCTTCCCGCTATCCGCAAGATCATCAAGCCAATCTATCAGGAACTCGGAATTCTGCCGGTGAAGTAAGGCCAATACCCCACCCCTCCCCCCGGATACTTTTCGATCCAAAGTCCTCAGCAGATAGCGTTTAGCCTCGGACTTGTGTTTGCTCCAAAACAGGTGCACTCGCTATCGGTGTCAGGCGTTCTTCTCAAGAAGCATCGCAACGAAGAGATCGAAGCCGCGGTCCTTCGCAAGCTGCTCCGCTGTGTGCCCTTTGTTGTTTGCATGGGAGGCGTCCGCGCCATGCTCCATAAGCGCGCGCCCCACAGGCACGCTGCCCTCCACCGCCGCCAGCATCAGCAGTGTCCAGCCATTCTGGTTTGCAAGGTTGGCATCGAGCCCCTGCTCCAGCGCCTCGCGCAGCCCCGCCTCATCCCCACGCTTGATCAGGTTCTGCGCGCCTCGATAAGTCATTATGATTGTGCCTCTCCAAATCCCGGCCCGAAGTAGCACCGCTCCACCACCATGCAGAAGATATGCTCCAGCGCCAGCTGCGACTCCTGAATATTCATTGTTACATCGCAAGGCACAATCACGTTGATCTCCGCCAGTTCGGCCATCCTGCCGCCATTGTTTCCAGTGAACGCGATTGTGCGCACGCCCATCTGTTTCGCCAGCGCCAGCGCCTTCAAACAGTTCTTCGAGTTGCCGCTCGTCGAGATCGCCAGCAGCACATCGCCGGGCAACCCGAGCGCCTCCACCTGCCGCTCAAAGACGTTCTCATAGCTATAGTCATTGCCAATCGCCGTCAAAATGCTCGAGTCCGTCGTCAGCGCGATCGCGCGCAGGGCAGGGCGGTCCACCGTTAGCCGCGAGACGAACTCCGCAACCAGATGCTGCGCATCCGCCGCCGAGCCGCCGTTGCCGCACACCATCAGCTTGCGCCCGGTTTTCATCGCCTCCGCGGTCACGCGCCCGGCCTCCAGCACCGCGGCATGGATCGTCTCATCCGCGAGCACGCGCGTCATCGTCGCCACCGACTGCTCCAGTTGCTTCTTCACCAGGTCCATCATGCGAACGTCCGCTCCCCGAGCGTCACTGCGTCCTGCCGCGGATGCCCGGCGGGCTTGTCAAAGTTCAGCCGCTCCAGTTCTACCGCATAAGGCCGGTGCTGCAGCTGTGTGTAGATCGCCCCGACATACTCACCCATCACTCCGAGAAACACCAGCATGATCGACTGCAGAAAAAACAGCCCAATAATCATCGGCGCCACGCCCACCGTGAACGTGTACCAGAAGATCAGTTTCGCAGCGAGATACCCAAGCGCAACGAGGAACGACAGCACCGCGCCCGCGAACCCTGCAAACGACGCCAGCCGCAGCGGCACCTTCGAGTGGTTAATGATGCCAAGCATCCCAATGTCATACAGCGTGTACCAGTTGTTTTTCGTCACGCCGAACTTGCGCGCTGGCTGATCGTACTCCAGCTTTACGGTCGGCAGCCCGATCTCCGCAATCATGCCGCGAAAATATGGATAAGGATCGTCGAAGCTCTTCACCAGGTCCACAACCTTGCGGTCGTACAGTCCAAATCCCGTAAAGTTCTGGATTGTCTGCACCGAGCTCAGCCGTTCCGCCAGCTTGTAGTACTGCTTGCGTAGCCAGAACATCAGCGAGTTCTCTTCACTCGTGCGCTTCACGCCCAGCACGCAGTACGCGCCCTGCTCCCATGCAGCGATCATGTCCGCGATCATCGGAGGCGGGTCCTGCAGGTCGGCGACAATCCCAATCACCGCGTCGCCTCTTGTCTGGCAAAGGGCATGCATCGGTGACCGGATGTGTCCGAAGTTGCGCGCATTCACGATCACCTTCACGTTCGGATCTTCGGCCGCAATCCTCTTCAGTATCGCGACAGTATTGTCCTGCGAGGCGTTATCGATAAAGATGTGTTCATACTCATATCGCCCGATCTGCGCCATCACAGCGCGCACCTGGTTGTAGAGGTTCAGCACGTTCGCCTCTTCGTTGTAGCAGGGCGTCAGGATCGAGATAGTCTTCGCGCTCACGGTCTTGCTGCTCTCCTTGCCCACAGCCTACGCCACGGTTCTATCCACTGTATCCTCTGCGTCGGTATCGGTGCTCGGCTTTTGCCGAAACGTCACATGCTTGTGCCCGAGGAAGCTGTAGATCATCGCGAAAAAGATCAGAAAGATCCCAGAGATATAACCTGCCGCGGCCTTGCCATGGGCCGCGTGCTGCACCCAGTGCAGCGGCGCGCCGCTTAGGTGCGCCTCTACCACGAGGCTGGCGGCGTGCAGTGGCGCATGGAAGTGATGCAACACAGCCTGCAGCACACCCGTTAGCGCGGAGAGCGTAAATACGCTCGGAATCCAGCCCACGCCGTAGACCGCGAAGGCCTTCATCCACTCATGCAGGTAATGTCCCTTGCTGCGGAAGACGAGGTATTTGTAGCCAGTGAACGAGACGGTGATGTTGATCGGCGTCACAATCGCCGAAGCCATCACCACGGTCAGGTAGAGATACTTCGTCGGCACCACATCTGTCAGCAGTGTCAATGCGGTCGCATAGCTCACATAACTGAACGCCGTGTTGAAGCAGCCAACGCAGAGATATCGCAAAAACTGCCCTGGCGGAAACAGCGCCAGTACCCGCTCGCGCAGACTCGGCCGTTGCGGTGAAACCGATACCGGTGTGGTCATCTCGCTCATGCAGACGCGCTCTTTCGTGGAACCGCTGTAGCGGCCCGTTGCTCTGCACTGCGCAGCCGTTGCGGTGGCACGGCGTAGAGTACCGTCTGCAGCCCATCGCCGTCATACGCGCGCAGAAAGTAACAGTACGCTGGCTGCATCGACCGCAGCAATAGCGGTATACGCCACACATCCGCCTGCGTGTGATACACGCACACCGCCAGCACAGGCATCTCGCACTCGATCGTCCCGCGTGCCCCAAGCAGCGCGCCGTACTCAGCGCCTTCGATGTCCATCTTGATCATCGTCACGCGCTGTCCGGCAAACATCTCATCCAGCGTGCGGCACTCTACGTCTACGCCCTCATCGCTCGTTGTGGAGGTCGCCGCTCCGCTCATCGCGAAGCGCAGTGTGCAACGCTCAGCACCTACCGCGCACGCTATCGGATGGATCTTCGCTGCCACCGAGTGCGGCAGCCCAGCCACATATGCAGCGAGCTTGCCTGCAGAGACCGCATCGGCCTCCACGGCATATACGTCCTCGAATCGCTCGCCGCTCCACTCCAGCATCTGTCGGATCGTATCTCCATCGAACGCGCCGCAGTCCACCAGCACTTCGTCTTCGCGCGGCTCCAGAAGGTCGGCAGGGAAGTACGTCGTCACCGGAGCAGGGTACGGAAACCCTCGCGCATCGCCTAGCGCCCGCCATCGAATGTTGGCGCGATAGACCGCCAGCGACTCAGCGTCCTCCCATAGCGTCTCGGCCTCCAGCACCTGCGGCAGGGCCTCATACAAGCGGTGAGGCGGTTCATTCAGCAGCAGCATCGTCATAAAGTCATTGCCGAACCGCCAGAACAGCGGCGCATAGCTCGACACGGCAACGCAACCCAGTGCATGCAGCTTCGCCTCCGTATCCACATACCAGTGAAAGTCGTTCCAGATCGTCACGAAGAAGACCGCTTTCGCGCCGAACCGCTCTGCAGCCTCCCGCGGAGACACCACAGTAAGCCCTGCCACCAACTCCCCCCACCGCGTAGCATTGCCGTCACAAACCGCCAGCGGCTCTATGCCAATCGTGCGCAGCGACTCCACTGCGCGCCGCCCCAGCGTTCCTGCTCCATAGAGAACACAACGACCACCATGCGCCGCCAGTAGCTCCGCCAATGCATGGTTCTCGCGCGCTCGCACCTCGGCAGGCGATTCGATCAGCACCTCGCGCAGCGGCGTCTCGATCGCGGCCCTGCTTCCATCCATCCCGAGTCCCCCTCTGCTGCCTGTCACTGTGTCGGCGGTTGCATCAGAAACACATCACGCCCGCGCAATCCGCGCGCTGCAATCACGGCATCGGCAAACTGCCGCACCGCTCCGCGGCCTCCCGGCAACTCGGCAACAAATCCGCTCTCGCCACGCCCACGCACATACGCCAGCACCTCGGCGGCAGCGTTGGCCGGGCAGGCGCACATGCCAGTGATCTCCATCGCAAACAGGTCATTCACATCGTCGCCGAAGAAACACGTCTGCTCCAGCGCCACGCCGAGTTGTGCCGCGAACTCCCGCAGCGCAGCCGCCTTATCGCGCGTCCCCTTGGCGACAAACGGAATGTGCATCTTCTTCGCGAACAGGTCCACCTGTGCGGCTGGCTCGCCCGAGATCAGCGCCATCTTCATGCCGAGACGCCGTAGCAAACTCACGCCCATGATGTCCGCGAAGGCGAAGCTCTTGAACTCCTCGCCGCTGGGTGACCACGTCAGCCGCCCGTCGGTCAGCACGCCATCCACATCGAACGCAACAGCCTGCAACGTTCGCAGCATCTCCTCGTTGGCCATTAGACGTGCGCGCCCACGCGCCGCAGCTTCTTCATCACCGGAATCTCTTCCTCGTACACACGCTTGATGCCGTCGCCCATCGACTGCTCGCACAGCCGGATGTCGCGCACCAGCCGCGAGATCCCATTCGGCTCCAGCGACGCCGCCTGGTCCGAGCCCCACATCGCGCGGTCCATCGTAATGTGCCGCTCCACGCAGCACGCACCCAGCACGCTCGCGGCAACCGAGGTTGGGATGCCGGTCTCATGCCCCGAGTAACCCACCGGCAAGCCGTAACGCTCGATCATACTCGGGATCGCGCGCAGGTTCAGCTGCTCATACTTCGCCGGATACGTTGAAGTCGTATGCATCAGCACCAGGTTGTCCTCGCCCAGCACGTTTACCGCGTGGTCGATCTCCTCATACGTGCTCATGCCCGTTGAGGCGATCACCGGCTTGCCCTTGCTGCGGATGTGCCGCAGCAGGTGGTCATCGGTTAGCGATGCCGACGCGATCTTGTACACCGGTGGGTTGAACTGTTCGATGAAGTCCACACTGGCCTCGTCCCACGGCGAGGCAAACCAGTCGATCTTCACCTGCTTGCAGAAACTGTCGATCTCGGCGTAGTCCTCTTCGTGAAATTCGAGCCCATGCTTCAGGTCGCCATTGGTATCGCCGAACGGATTGGGCCGCGGCGTCGCGAGTTCGGCCGCGGTGTACACCACGTCGATCGTGCGCTTCTGGAACTTCACCGCATCGCAACCGGCAGCCACCGCCACGGAGATCAGCCGCTTCGCCAGGTCCACGTTGCCGTTATGGTTGATGCCGATCTCGGCGATGATGTAGCAGGGCTGGCCTGCGCCCAACTCACGGTTTCCAATGCGTACGGTCTTCATGCTGACTCCGATGCCCAGTTTTAGCCTGGGGCTCGACGGCGCAGGAACGCGCCGTTCTTAGCTCTTCGGATTCTTTCAGGGAGTCCGTGGGCTGTCTACCTGACCTGAGCTGCGTTGATCTACCGCAGGTAGCTGTCGTCCCTGGCGATCCAGTCCTGCCGCGGGGGTGCGAACAGGTCGAAATCGACCGTGTCCTCCAGCGCCTCGGCCGAGTGCGGCAGTCCACCGGGGATGACCAGCACCTCACCAGCCCGGATAATGTGCTCCATCGGGGCCGCCTCGTCGCCGAGAAGGAACTTAAGCGCTCCCTCGGTGATATAGCTGATCTGTTCGTTTGGATGGCTATGTCGTGGCACAATGCAGCCCTTCTTCAGCACAATTCGTGCCAGCATCCCCTGCTCGCCGGTTACGAACTGCCGGGTCAGCAGTGGATTCATCGTCTCTACCGGGAGCTTGTCCCAGCTCGTATGTTGCAGTTCAGTCGCCATCGCCTCAGCCTACAACGGCAGCGCCCACGCCGTCTTCAATGGATGGCTGCACTTCGGAAAGAAGAGACCGGAATTTCGTCGGCTTACCTCTCATCGCCTGTGGAGAACTCTGGCTCAGCCTTCCACAGAACCTTGACACTGCCTATATAATGAGACGAATACAGCAATAAAGTATGTAACTTGCAAGTCAATCGTGGAACGACTCTTCGCAACCGGAGCTGCATCAACTTCGACGGCAGGACTGCCAGTTCACAACCCACCTCCCCGACGAGGTGATCCACCCCTAAGTCTATATTGCTGCGGATCTTGCAGGAAAAATGCCGGGGGGACCCCTCCGCCTAAAACAACACTAGAAGGGAACTGTATCGGATGGCGAGATTGAGGCTGATTTCAGGAATTCGGGACCACTCGGCAGGCGCGGGCCGCCTCTTCAAGGCGGGCTTTCTGCTGACTGCGGGTCTCGTCTCGGCAACTCCGCTACTGGCGCAGGTCCCCGATCGCCTCGCCGCCCTGGAGAAGGCAACCGCCGCGAACACCGCTGCCGTCGCCGCCGCGCAGTCCAACGCCGACAATGCCTGGATGCTCACCAGCGCCGCCCTGGTGCTGATGATGAGCGGCCCCGGCCTGGCCCTGTTCTACGGCGGCCTGGTCCGCAAGAAGAACATACTCGGCACCATGATGCAGACCTTCGCCATGATGGCGATCATCACGGTCCTGTGGGCGTTCCTGACCTACTCCCTGGCCTTCGGCCCAGGCAACGCCTTCATCGGCGGCTTCAGCCACCTCTTCCTCCACGGAGTGGGCGTCACCCCCAACACCGCTTACGCCGCGACGATCCCTGAGCAGACGTTCATGATCTACCAGCTCATGTTTGCGATCATCACCCCCGCGCTGGTCACCGGCGCCTTTGCCGAGAGGATGAAGTTCTCGGCGATGGTGGTCTTCCTCACGCTGTGGGCCATCTTCGTATACAGCCCGATGGCGCACATGGTCTGGGGTGTTGGCGGTCTGCTGAACGTCGCCGGCGGCAAGTTC
Source organism: Granulicella sp. 5B5 (assembly GCF_014083945.1). Lineage (GTDB taxonomy): Bacteria > Acidobacteriota > Terriglobia > Terriglobales > Acidobacteriaceae > Granulicella. The sequence continues at coordinate 3,722,053 of NZ_CP046444.1, forward strand.
CCCTGTCTGGACTTCGCGGGCGGAACGGTCGTCCACGTCACCTCGGGCGTGTCCGCCCTTGTGACGGCCCTGTACATGGGCAAGCGTCTCGGCTACCCAAAGAAGGCCATGCCGCCGCACTCGGTGGTGCTCAGCTTCGTGGGTGCCTGCCTGCTGTGGGTCGGCTGGTTCGGCTTCAACGCAGGTTCGGCGCTGGGCTCCGGCCCGCTGGCGACCTCGGCCTTTGTCGCAACGCACTTCGGCGCTGCCGCCGCCGCACTTGGCTGGTTGGCTGCGGAGTGGATTCGCAACGGCAAGCCCTCGGCATTGGGTGGAATCTCGGGAGCGGTTGCCGGCTTGGTTGGCATCACCCCGGCGGCCGGCTTCGTCACCCCCATGGGAGCCCTTTGGATCGGCCTTATTGTCGGTGTCTTCTGCTTCTTCATGGTGGTTAAGGTCAAGGCGATCTTCGGCTACGACGACTCGCTGGACGCGTTTGGTGTACATGGCGCAGGCGGGACGCTCGGCGCCATCCTCACTGGCCTCTTCGCTCGCGCCTTCATCAATCCCGGTGTGAATATCGACGGTTTCTTCGCCGGCAACCACAAGCAGCTGCTCAATCAGTTGGTCGGTGTGGCCATCGCATGGACCCTCTCCATTGTTGGCACTCTGATCATTCTGTTTATTGTTGATAAGCTCATAGGGCTGCGCGTAAGCGAGGACGAGGAGCGTGAAGGTCTCGACCTGACCCAGCATGGCGAAGAAGGCTATGACTGGGAGGCAGCTTAGCGATCCAGCAACCAGACATCTAGAAGAGCGAGAGACTTATGCAAAAGATTGAAGCTGTCATTCAACCCTCCAAGCTGGACGCCGTAAAAGATGCTCTTGTCGAGGCGGGCATCTCCGGGATCACTATCTTTGAGGCACGCGGCCACGGTCGTCAGAAGGGCCATACGGAGTTCTACCGCGGGCGTGAGTATGCGGTGGATCTGTTGCCCAAGGTGAAGCTCGAACTGGTAGTCACCGACGAACTGGCGGAGAAGGCTATCCAGGCCATCATTACCGCGGCGCGTACTGGCCGCATCGGCGACGGCAAGATCTTCGTCTCGAAGATCGACGAAGCCATCAGGATTCGCAACGATGAGCGCGGGGAGATCGCGCTGTAAAAAAGGGGAGCGGCGATAGACGACCAGAGCAGCAGCGGCGCTGGACTTCGCGGAGAGTACGAACGCCAGATGGCTGAGGTTCGTCGCGGCTTTGAGCTGACCGGAGACGGCCTGCGTGCAGCCTCGGCAAGGGCAGCGCTCGTTGACTCGATTGTGCAGCGCCTGTGGCGGAATGAAGTCGTCGCCGAGCCGAAGCTGGCTAAAGGCATCGCGATCGCAGGGATCGGTGGGTTCGGACGGGGACTTCTATTCCCGTACTCAGACGTAGACCTGCTGGTCTGCGTCGAGAAGTCGCAGGTCAGCCTTGCAAAGCTGCCAATCAGCAGGCTCTCGCAGCAGTTGTGGGACTGTGGCCTGAAGGTCTCACTGGCGTCGCGTCAACCTGGCGAGTGCGACCGGTTTGAGCCGACCAACCCTGAATTCGGGATATCCCTGCTTGATCTGCGCTCGGTTGCTGGAGATGCCGAGCTCTTCGCCAAGTTGCGCGATCGGGCGGTTGCCAAGATGCGTCAGCGCGATGGAAAGTCCATCGCCGCCGAGCTGGCGCGGTTGACGCGGGAACGTCACGGTAAGTATGGCAACACGCTGTTTCACCTCGAGCCGAACATCAAGGAATGTCCCGGTGGCTTGCGTGACGCGAATGTCTGCGAATGGCTGCGCTCGTTGCGCAAGGATGCGCCCGGCAAGGGTAATTCAGAGTTCAGTGAGGCGCTGGCGTTTCTTGCTGCCGTACGTTGCTTTCTGCACTATCGGCACGAGCGAGATGACAACACGCTCGACTGGCTCGCGCAGGATGCCGCAGCCGAGTCAAGGATCGGTTTGGGCAGAGTTATAGAAGGTGGGCTGAAGGTCGACGCTGCGTATTGGATGCGTGCCTACTTCCGGCAGGCCCGTGTCGTTGAAAGAAGTCTTCTGCGTGAGGCGGAACACTCGGGCCAACGTATGGAGGCAACACCTGAGGGGCGCCGGGTGAAGATTGCACCGAAACCGGGCTACAAGCTCGACAACGGTCGTATCGAACTACAGGCCAGATCGGCGACAAATCTCGATCCTGCGCAGGACGCGGAGACTGTTTTGTCGGCCTTTGCGGACATGGCTGTTAGCGGGACTGCTCTGACGCCGCTCAGCGAGGAACGTATTGCGGACGCCATCCCGCTGCTTTCTGCCAGCCTGGAAGAAGGCCCGGGGCTGTGGCAAAGGCTGGCGAAGATCCTTACCGGTGAGCGGGCCGGAGCGGCGCTCCGTTCCATGCATGCGTTAGGTGTGCTGGAGCTGATCCTGCCTGAATTTCATGGAATTGACGCACTGGTGATCCGCGATGCGTACCACCGTTATACGGTCGACGAGCATACGTTTGTGTTGATCGACACTCTCCACGGTCTCGAGACCGATCCCGGGAAAGGCGCTCCTGACTGGCGGGTCAAGTTCCATTCGATGATCCGGGAGTTACAGAACCCAGCACTGCTCTACCTTGCAGCGCTGCTGCACGACACGGGCAAAGGACGTGCTGTTGAGAACCATGCGCTGGAGAGTACCCGTATGGCCCGCGGCGTCATCGCAAGGCTCGAGATGGATTCTTATGACGCGGCTCTCATTCTGCAGTTGATCGAAATCCATCTTGAGATGTCCGCTGCAGTGCGGCGTGACATCTTTGATGCCGAGACGGTGCGCTCCTTTGCTGCCAAAGTAGAGACGCACGAGTTGCTGCGGATGCTCACGCTCTTCACCTATGCGGATATTGCGGCCGTTCATCCCGACGCTCTAACGCCCTGGAAGGCGGAGAACCTATGGCGGCTTTCGATGGCGACCGCCAACCACCTGGATCGCAACGTGGATGAAGATCGCTTCCATGCAAGCGGTGTTGGCGGCGTAAAGGGCGAGGAATTCTCGAACTCCGCCACAACCGTGAGTCGCGACAAACTGGCAAGGGTGCTTGCCCTTAGTCGAGGGCGCGAAGCGGCGGTGCAGGCCTTTCTTGAAGGTTTTCCAGAACGCTACCTGAGCACTCGAACGCCCGAAGCGATCATCAATCACTTCCAGATGACGCAGCACTTCAAGGACGAGGCTTTCCAGATAGCTTTTCAGCACGGCCCTGTGAACGAGATTACGCTGGTGACGCAAGACCGTCCGCGCCTGTTTGCAGGTATGGCCGCTGCTCTTGCAGCGTGGGGCATGAATGTTGTCACAGCGGACGCGTTTGCGAATGCCGATGGCGTGGTGGTGGACACTTTTCGATTCACAGATATCTTCCGGACGCTGGAAATGAATCAATCCGAACGTGACCGGTTCATAGTCAGCATCCTGGACCTGGTGTGCGGGCGGGCTTCCGTGGAGAGGTTGTTGGGCAGCCGACGACGGGGGCGCCGCAAAGCACCGCGTGTCATTGTTGAGACATCGATCGTGTTCGACAACACAGCGTCGACACAGAGCACCCTGTTGCAGATTGTCGCGCAGGATGTCCCGGGTCTGTTGCGAGCGATCAGCGCCACATTTGGCTCCTTTGGCCTCAACCTTGAGGTTGCGTTGATTGACACAGAAGGGGAAACTGCAATTGATGTTTTTTACGTGACTTCCAATGGTGCCAAGTTGGATGGGGAACTGGAGCAAGAGCTCTGCGCGGCACTTGAGGCTGCAATTGCCGAAAATGCCGCTTTAGGGCCGGAATGACGGCGGCATCGACCCGCCAAAGCGGCCAGGGGGCTTTTTCCCCTCTTGGTACCGTTTTAGTAACCCTGACCAACCACCTGCGCTGATGCCGCATCACAACGTATATTAAGAGTTATGAGCCACGACACACAGCAGCCAGCGGCGTTTTCACCAAGCGACTCACATCGCAATGACCGATACATCTTTGGCACGTTAGATAGCTTCGCCAAGAACCGGGCCAAGATTGACGAGGTGAATTGGGGTGATGAGCAGCCTGAGGGTGTCGTTTTGGCGTCTCTCGATGCGGCGATCAACTGGGTCAGGAAGAATTCAGTCTGGCCGATGACCTTTGGATTGGCCTGTTGCGCGATTGAGATGATGTCGATGGGGGGATCTAGGTACGACATTGCGCGTTTTGGCGCCGAGGTATTTCGCCCCTCCCCACGCCAAAGCGACCTCATGATCATTGCAGGAAGGGTCTCGCAGAAGATGGCTCCGGTTATTCGGCGTCTCTATGAGCAGATGCCCGAGCCGAAATGGGTAATCTCCATGGGTGCATGTGCCACCTCAGGTGGAGTTTTTAATAACTACGCCCTCCTGCAGGGGGTAAATCAGGTGATCCCGGTTGATGTCTATGTTCCCGGCTGTCCACCGCGACCAGAACAACTTTTGTATGCCATTACCCTGTTGCAAGAAAAGATTCAGGCAGGCAGAGGGACTGTGAAGGAAGCGCTGAATCTCGGATAAAGTTTGCTGGTGAGCAAGAACGTCGCCAGTTTTGTAAGTCTGTGTGCGAATCAGCGGGCAGTAGTTGTGTACGTCAGTTCAAGCGTATTGAAGCTTTTGCAAATTTGTTACTCTGCGGATTTTCTTATGGACACAGGATTTATCTGCGGTAAACTTTGTGGGAAACCGTTCTGGCCGCGCTGTCATCTCACAGGTGTCATCTAAGTTAGCGGCTTATATATTTTTAGTTTTATATTGTGGAGGATTGTCGAATGTCTTATCGCCCGTTACGCAATATCAGCCGAAGTTTGCTGGCTGCATGTGCGGTCAGTCTAGCAACTCTGAGTATCAATGCCCAGACCGCACCCAGCACGACCATGAGCGGTCCCAATCCTTCACGAGTGGACATCTTTCTCGGTTACTCCTACTTCGGTGCACATGGCCAGGTGAAGCCGCAGGATGTTCCTTTCACCTCTGTCGACGAGGGTGTGATCGGCAGCGGTGCTTACTACTTCAATAAGTACGTTGGCGCGGAGGGTATCTTTATCGATAACCCGGATGGCGTGAACGATGGATTCCAGGCGGGCTACCTGGGGCCGATCTTCCGTGCTCCTATGCAAAACTTCACGCTGTTTGCCCATGGCCTCGCTGGCGGTGTGCGCAGCTCGGGCCCCAACGCGACCGAGAACGGCCCTGGCGGTCCCTTCTATTCCGAGCCTTACCAGTGGGGTCCCAGCCTTATGGTTGGCGGTGGTATGGATTATGACCTCCCTTGGTTCAATCACCACTTCGGTATTCGCCTCTTCGAGGCCGACTACCGTTACATCCATGAGGATTACGGTCCGGTCAACCCCAACAACGATCCAATGGGTGGCCGCGCAAACCTCGGCGCTGCCGAGCTGAGCAGCGGTATTCTCTTCCACTTCGGCAGCATCGTTCCCCCGCCGCCGGTGACCTACTCCTGCGCAGTTACGGCTCCTACAGGCACTATTTATCCGGGTGACCCCGTCACCGTGACGGGAACCGCAGCGAACCTCAACCCGAAGAAGACGGCTGCTTATACCTGGACTTCAGACGCGGGCAAGGTTTCGGGCACGTCAAACGTTGCGGCGATCGATACGGCTGGTCTTTCGGCTGGAACCTACACTGTCAAGGGCCACGTCTCTGAAGGCAACAAGCCGACTCAGATGGCTGACTGCTCTGTTCCGCTTACGATCACCGCTCCGTTGCCGCCGACTGTTTCGTGCTCTGCGAACCCGTCTACGGTCAAGCCCGGCGATTCCTCGACCATCACAGCGATGGGCAGCAGCCCGCAAAACTATCCTCTGACCTACAGCTACTCTTCGACTGCGGGTACGATCAACGGCAACACCTCGACAGCTACCCTGTCAACTACTGGTGCAGCTCCCGGAACGATCACGGTTACCTGCAACGTTGTCGATAGCAAGGGCATGACGGCTTCGCAGCAGACCACGGTCACGGTTGAGGCACCTCCGCCTCCGCCGGCTCCGACGACGCAGGCTCTCTGCAGTGTCTCCTTTGATCGCGATAAGCGGCGTCCGACGCGTGTGGACAACGAAGCCAAGGCTTGCCTTGACGACATTGCTCTCACCGCTCAACGTCAGGCAGACGCAAAGCTCGTGATCACTGGCAACTCTGAGCCCGTCAAGGTGTTTGGCAAGAAGACGCCGAAGAAAGAAGAGCGGGCCGAGAAGGAAGCTGAGAAGAATGCTGCGGAGCGCGCCGTCAACACAAAGGCGTACCTCGTAGATGAAAAGGGTATCGATGCCTCACGCATCGCGGTCTACACCGGCAATGCCGGTACCAACACCGCGACGACTACCCTGATTCCTGCTGGCGCTACCCTCGATGTGACCGGCATCACTCCGGTCGACGAGAGCGCGGTCAAGGCCGTTCCCCGTACTCCGGTGCGCAGACACAAGAAGTAAACGCACCACAACCAAAAGCCGGCTGGGAGCTTTCCAGCCGGCTTTTGCATTTCACGCCATCTTTTATGCTTGTAATGAAGTTCAAACAGACGTATTCAACGTTATTCCGATATTGTGACCGGATTCAGGCTTTGCGGTAGCCTAGTTACAGTATGACTACACTTTTGAGCAGGATGACTTTGCGAGTTTTGCGGCTATCGGCAGTTGGAATCATGTTGTTTTGTCTCTCCTTGGGGCTTCAAGCGGAAGTTACCTGGTTCCCGCTGGGACCCTTTGGCGGGGATGCTCGTTCCTTCGCAACAGATCCGCGAAACCCAAAGCATATCTATCTTGGAACAACGACGGGGTGGGTGTATGACTCCCACGATGGGGGCGCCAGTTGGAAGAGAGTCGCGCAGATCGCACATCGCAACGACCTGATCATTGACCATATCCTGCCGGATGCTAACGACCCGCAGCGATTATTAGTTGCTGCCTGGAAAGTAGACTCTCCTGACGGGGGACTTTGGATATCGGATGACGGCGGAGTTAACTGGTATGCGCAGGCCGAGATGCATGGGCAGTCTATCCGGGCCATCGCCCGTTCGCAGTCGAACCCGAATGAACTGGTGGCAGGCACACTTCGTGGCGTCTATCGTTCTCTCGACGGTGGTGCCCATTGGAAGCAGATCAGTCCAAAAGACAGCACCGAGATTCATGAAGTCGAATCGATAGCGATCGATCCTGTAAATCCTGACATCATCTATGCAGGTACCTGGCATCTTCCATGGAAGACTGTCGACGGCGGGGTGCACTGGACGAATATCAAACAGGGACTTATTGATGACTCGGACGTCTTTTCGATCATCGTAGACCCTGCTGATCCCAAGGTCGTTTATGCAAGTGCCTGTTCGGGGATATACAAGAGTGTCGATGCGGCCGCAAAGTTCACTAAAATCCAGGGAATACCTTCCACGGCCCGACGTACTCGGAAGCTGGCGCAGGACCCGAAGCATCTGGACACAATTTTTGCAGGCACAACGGAAGGGCTCTATCGGACACTCGACGCTGGCGCCCACTGGAACCTGTTAACCAGTCCTGATCTTATAGTCAACGACGTCTACATCGATCCTGCGAATCCAGACCATGTTCTGTTAGCTACAGACCGCGGCGGGGTCCTTTCTAGTAACAATGCTGGAGAGAGCTTTGAAGCATCGAACGCTGGATTCTCCTCACGGCAGATCACGGCCTATGCCGCCGACCCGCATAATCCTGCACGCCTCTATGTCGGTGTAGTGAACGGTAAGCAGGCGGGCGGAGTGTTTGCTAGTAACGACGCTGGGGTCAGTTGGCAGCAGGACAGTTCGGGACTGGGCGGGCGCGATATCTTTAGCTTGGCTGCAACGGAAGATGGCGTTATTCTCGCAGGTACGAACCACGGCATCTTTCGATTGCAGGATGGAGAGTGGGTTGACGCGGGTGTAACGGTTTTGGCTCGACACGCTGGTACTGTCTCGACTGCTGTCAAGGGGAAGACGCGAGAGAGGCGTGTATCGAGGTCTGCAACCAGACAGCCTGTTGAGCATCTCGACGAGTTGGTCTATTCCCTCAATCCTGAGGTTAACGACATTTATGCAGGCACATCCAGCGGGTTGTTGCACGCCGATGCGTTTGGCAATAACTGGTCGCGTGTCCCATCACTCAAACTTGACGAGGTTCGTTATCTGGCGGTGCAGGGGCGTACATTGGTCGCCGCCAGCCTCAAGGAGATGGAGATATCTTCGAACGCAGGTGAGGCCTGGAAACCGGTTCCTCTGCCTGGTGCTCTGACACAGGTTTCCGCTCTTGCTCTGGATGACGATCACACGGTCTGGGTGGGAGGCCGTGAAGGGCTCTTTCGGTCGTCGGATATGGGGGCGACATGGCAGCAGACCCGAGATATGGCCCTGAACGACGTTGATTCCATCTACTTCGATCGGAGTGGAGACCGGATACTGGTGACGACTGCGCAGTCGAGCTTCGTTTTCAGCGTTCATGTGCCGGACCACAAGGTGCATTATTGGAACAGCGGCTGGAAGCTGCGTTTTGCTCGGCCGGTGGGTGATCATCTGGTTGCTGCGACGCTGTTTGACGGCATTGTCATTCAGCCAAAGATGGTGGATTCTGCGGTGGTTCCCACTCGTACTAATGGTGCTGCGGCTACGGTTGCGACCACCGCGGGCGCGTCAGCAACGGCCACCGCGAGTCCTGTCAAACGGTAATTCAACGCGGTCGTTGCGTGCGATCACCATGCAGTGCGCAACGGCCAGCGGGCGGAGCTAGAATAGAAGCATGGCCGCAATCGACGCAGCAACCAGCCCTCGCCACAGTTTTCAGACCGACGATCCAGCGCTAGAGCCGATTGCTCGGAAGGTCGAAAACGGTGAGCGTCTGACGTTCGACGATGGGCTTGCTCTCTATCGCTCGGGTGACATCCTAGCGGTGGGTTGGATGGCCAACCTTGTGCGGGAGCGGATGCACGGAAACCTTGCGTACTTCAACGTCAACCGGCACATCAATCCTACGAACGTGTGTGTTGCCAGCTGCCGCCTGTGTGCCTTCGGGCGGAAGAAGGGTGCGGCCGACACCTACACCATGGCTCTGGAAGAGGCCTGGGAGACTGCGGGCAAGGGCCTGACTGAGGCTGTGACCGAGTTTCACATCGTGGGTGGGCTGCATCCTGATCTGCCGTTTGAGTACTTCCTTGATCTCGTGAAGGGGTTGAAGGAGCGGTATCCGCAGGTTCACATCAAGGCCTTTACGATGGTTGAGGTTTCGTTCTTTGCCAAGCGCGCTAAACTTTCGATTGAAGAGACGATCCAGAAGATGGCGGCGGCGGGGGTGGACTCCTGCCCGGGTGGCGGGGCTGAGATCTTCGCTGACCGTGTGCGGCACATCATCTGCGACCACAAGATCGATGGGTCGGAGTGGATCGATACCGCGCGGCTGGTGCATAAGGCCGGGCTGAAGTCCAATGCCACGATGCTGTACGGGCACATCGAGAACGATGAGGACCGCGTTGACCATCTGCTGAAGCTGCGGGCTTTGCAGGATGAGACCGGCGGGTTCCAGACGTTCATACCGCTGAGCTTCCATCCGGACAACACGGCGCTGGGGCACCTGCCGAAGTCTACCGGGATGACGGACATCCGGCAGATTGCGGTGAGCCGGCTGATGCTGGACAATTTCCCACACATCAAGAGCTATTGGCAGATGGTGACGCCGAAGATGGCGCAGATTTCGCTGCGGTTTGGTGCGGATGACATCGACGGGACCGTGGTGGAGGAGAAGATCTACCACGATGCCGGGGCGAAGACTCCGCAGGGGCTGCGGCGGCGCGACCTGGAGCGGTTGATTACCGAGGCGGGGCGTGTGCCGTTTGAGCGGGATACGCTGTATCGGGCGGTGACGCGCAGCGAGGACAGCTTTACCGTCGCGGTTTAGACTCGCTCTCTCCTATTCTTTTTGCAACTTCGTTCCTACAGACCGAGTGACCTGGATGCGATGGTCGCGCTGGATGATCTCTGCTTCGAGGAGGCGTTTCGCTTCTCGCGGGCGGAGATGCGGCGCTATGCGGAGGCGAAGCGGGCTCGGGTAGTGGTTGCGGAGTCCGGTGCGATGCTTGCTGGATTCTGCATTTTGCAGGTGGAGCGGGCTGCCGGTGGGCCTGTGGCCTACGTGGTGACCTTGGATGTGCGGCCGGAGTTGCGGCGGCAGGGATTGGCTAGCCGGTTGATGCTGGCGGCGGCAGAGCAGGTTCGGCGGGATGGCTGCCGGTGGATGGTGCTGCATGTTTACACCGGGAACGCGGCGGCGATCGGGTTTTACGAGCGGCTGGGGTTTGAGGTCGTCGGAACGGTGAAGGGCTTTTACGGACCGGGCCGGGACGCTTTGGCGATGCGAGCGGCACTGCCGCTGTGCGGCGACCCTCCCCCGGTTTTGGGGCTATGATCCGCAGCGGATTGGAGTTAGGCTCGTAACCATGTTTGTGGTTACTTCGGATGGCGGCCGAGAGGCGAGTTGAGAAAGAGCTGTGAGACGACGAAACCCCGCCTGGGCGGGGTTCTTGCGACACCTCCATTCTAAATGCGGTGTCAAGGGGTGGCGATGAAGATGCGGGTCGTGATGCGGTTTTGGCGGGCGCGGAGAATGGCGGCGTATTCCTGACCCTGAAGCCAGCGGTCGATGACGGGCTGCGGGTTACCGGCGCGCTGCATGTCAAGGATGACCTCGGCGCGGGTGGTGGGGATGCCGCCGTAGTCGATGAGTTCGTTGAGGTAGCGGTCGAGATAGCGCATCGGGTTGTAGTTTAGCTGGCGGGTGGGGTTGGTGGCAGTGTCAAGGAAGGCAATTCAGTCGTTCAGCTTCGCTCCACTCCGGCCTGCGGCAGCATGGAGCGCCTCTGCGAGGCGGATTTATGAGACCCGAGGCTGAAGCCTCGGGGTACCTGATTGTGCCGGGTCCATTGTGGGGGTGGACGACGTGCATCCCACCTTAGCGACGATAAAGCCGTCGCGAAGATGGGGCACCCGGTGTTTAGTCGTCGGGGCCGAAGTTGAGAGAGAGCTTGGTGGCTGGTTCGGGGCGGCTGCGGGGGCTTTTTTGAAGGTGGTTTCGCGGACGTGGAGGGGGCGTTCGACGCGTTTGGTGCCTTCGAGGAGTTCCTTGATGGTGAGGAGTTGGAGGCGTGGATATTTGGTGCCGTCGACGGAGGTGTAGAAGCCGGCTTCGGCGGCTTCTTTCTGCATGGGTCTGGTGGGTTCTTCGAAGCTGATGTAGACGCCGATCTCGGCTTTTTCGCGCTGGAGGACGCCGATGAGGTCGCGGACTTCGGCGACGCCGATGTTGTGGCCGCCTTTGACCGAGAAGATGATCTGTTTGGAGTCGGGGGAGTGGGCCTCGTGGAAGTAGAGGCGACCGTCGATGCCACGGTCTGCTCCCTTCTTGATGCCTTCGGTGGGGCGGGCTCCGCAGAGGCCGAGCGCCCAGTATTGGAACTGGTACTTGTTCTCTTCGGCGAGCTGGCGCGCGCCTTCGACGTCGGTGGGTTCGCCGATGACCTCATAGGTTTTGCGGATGTCGAGACCATAGGCGTCGTCGAGGCGGGTTTTGATGAGGCCTATGGCGAGATGGGTAATGTCGATGCCGATCCAGCGGCGGTTGAGGCGCTGGGCGACCTGCACGGTGGTGCCGCAGCCACAGAAGGGGTCGAGGACCACATCGCCTTCGTTGGAGCTGGCTTTGAGGATGCGTTCGAGGAGGGCTTCGGGTTTTTGGGTGGGGTAGCCGAGGCGCTCCTGGGCTTGAGCGCCGATCGGAGGAATGTCCTCCCATAGGTTTGAGAGCCGTTGCCCCTTTGACACATCAAGATACTGTTTCATCATCAATGCGCCTTCAGGTTTTTGGGGGTATACCAATATCCCTTGCTCATCAGATCGGCGCATTCTCTCGGCAGACCATGACCATCCGTTTGGATGAGGCCGATAAGTGACACCATTCAAAGCTGTATACGGGTACTGAAGGTTGGGACGAATCGCGGGGTTTCTCAAGGTTACTGTTCGCCAGCGACGACCGTCAGGGTCTGTATGTCGGTAAAACTTCTCGACATAACCTTCGCCGAGCGGCACGAATGACTCATTCCAAACAGGCACCTTCGATTTCGAGTAGTAAAGAATACTGTCGGTCACATTGCCGAAGTTAGTACCGGCGTTGCCGTGAGCAAAGGTTCTCTTCCAAGTGATTTCGCTTTTGAAAAATTGAGGACTGAACACGCCATCCATGAGCAGCTTCAGATAGTGGCTGGCAGTTGTGTCGCAGTGGAGGTAGATGGAGCCGGTCTCTTTGAGGACGCGGCGTAGCTCGACGAAGCGTGGGGCCATCATGGCGAGGTAGGCCATCATGTCGGTGTTGCCGAGGAGAGTTTTGAAGGCGCGCATGGCGTCGGCGACGCGGCCGCCGCGTTCGACGATCTGCTCGTAGGCGTCCTGGGATTCGAGGTTCCACTCCCAGGTGTCCTTGAAAGCGGTGATCTGGGCGGCGGAGCGGTTGCCGTCTTTTTCGGCGAAGAGGACGTTGTAGTCCTGGCGGGAGTTGAAGGGCGGGTCGAGGTAGACGAGGTCGACAGATGCGTCGGGGATGTAGTCGCGGAGGACCTGGAGGTTGTCGCCGTAGTAGAGCTTGTTCTTCGCGTCGGACATGGGTTGAGGTGAGGGTAGCAGATGGGGTGGTGGATGCGGTGCCGGCGATGGGTTGTGACGCGGCTGATGGCGAGGCTGCTTTGCGGGACTGCTCGCTAGAGTTGCAGGCGGATTCGGAGGCGGGTGAGCAGGGAGGTGAGGGCCAGCATGAGCGCCGTAAAGACGACAGACCTGCCTACGCCTGAGAGCCCGGAGTTGATGTGAGTGGAGAACCAGTCAAGAGAGTAGCCGGCGACGATGAAGTACCAGAAGTCGGGGAGGAGATAGGTGAGCAGCGTGTTGGCGCCGGCGGCTCGGAAGGGGATCGTCCATGATGTGCGTCTTTTGACGTCGCAGATGAAGTAGAGCGTGGTGTAGATCACACAGCAGGCCGCCACGGTGTACAGAACCCATGTTGGCGTGGCGCGGATCTTGGAGATGCCGAGCGGGGACAGGAACCATGCCGCGATGGCCGTCGCAACTCCGAAGGCCAGGGTGGGCGAGGCCTTGCGCAGGAATGTGTTGCAGCGTGGCTCCAGAAAGAAGACGGTGGTGAGGAGGACGCCAGCGAATACGAGCGCCGGCTGAGAGCCGTTCTGCGGCGGCCATATCCACCAGGGGGCGGTCGTTTTGACGATGTGGGCGGCGGAGAGAATGTTCAAGGCAAGGAAGGCCAGAAACCAGCCCAGAGGCGCCCAGAGCCACCTGCGGGTGGCGAGGTAGCAGAGGCCGCAGAGCAGATAGGTGTAGCCGATGAGCCCGAGGATCTCTGGATAGACGAAGCTGAGCCAGTGGACCGTGCCGGTGCCGGGATCTTTTTGGCGAAACAGCGCCGCGAGGATGAGGAGCAGAAGGAGCCCCAGGCCACGCAGAAGGATATAAAGCCGCTGCCGGTGCTGGTTTTCGGTTTTTGGATAGTCGAGCCAGACGAGAAAGGCTGCGAGCAGAGCCAGGATGGTGCCTATGAAGGTGTTGAGCCCGTGCATCAGGGCAGGAGAGCCCTCGGGGCCGTTGGCAAGGATGAGGCCCAGGACGATGAGAGCGGCCGAGCGCAGGACGATATGCCAGACGAGCTTCCATGTGCCGTCGCCGCGCTTGATACGAGCGTTGATGGAGAGAGGCAGCGACATGCCGACGATGAGGAGGAAGGCGGGGTAGACCATGTCGACGTAGGTCATGACGTTGACCTGCGCGGGGGCGTGATAGGTCCACCAGGGAAGGCCGTGGACGCTGGAGAGATCGTTGACGAAGATCATCAATGCGATGTTGAGCCCACGGAAGATATCGAGCGACAGGATGCGCGGGGGTTTTGCGGGCGACAGTGTCGTGTCCGGCAACGGCGGACCTCCTTCAAGCTGAGACGGGGTGAAACTCTGCGGCTATCTTGATCTGCGACTACCTTGAGATGCCGACTTCGCTTGAGATGCTGGCTTCGTAGCTTCGGTTGAAGCGGAGGACCGCGGCCCACTCGCCATGCTGGTTGGTCTGGAAGACGACCTGGCCGTGGAGAAGCTGGGCGATCTCCTGGGGGGAGAGGTCGTGGGTGGCGGCGAACTCGCGGCCGCGGCGGGTGTTGGGGTGGGTTTCGAGGTAGTGGCGGAAGTGGGGTTCGAGGAAGTGGGTGGTGAAGACGATGGCGGTGTCGTAGGTGGCGGTGCCGGTGCGGGCGGTGTCGTCGAGGATGGGCTGGAAGCTGGGGCGGGTGAAGTCCTCGATGGAGACGGCTTTGATGGGCGTGGTGACGTAGCCGAGGTCGGGGTTGAAGAGGTCGGCGGTGACGGGCCAGGCGCTGAGGACGGTGGCGTGCGGGTAGTGCTGGGCGACGTAGTCGATGGCCTGCTGGTGGGCGACGACCATGTCGCGGTAGGCGAGGTTGTCCTCGGGCGCGAAGGAGGTGGGCGGGTTGAGCCACCAGGCGCTGATGAAGACAGCCGCCGTGGCGCCGGTGAAGAGAGGCCAGAGTTTAGTGCGGTCTCGCCAGATGGCTACGCAGAGGAGGAGGATGAGGGGGTAGATGGGGAGGAGATAGCGCGTGAGGAGGGCTCCGCCGAGGACGGAGAAGGCGATCCAGTTGGCGAGGATGAGGAGGAGAAAGGGAGTAGGGAGTAGGGAGTAGGGAGTAGCGGGTATGCTTGCGCCTTTGGCGCTCGCTGCGGCAAATACAGGGGTCTCTCCGCTACGGCCTGCGGCCTTCGGTCGAGATGACGAGCGTTTTTTGTTGGGTGCGGTGTTGCGGGGGGGGAGGAAGAGGCAGGCGATGGCGAGGAGGATCGGGAGCCAGATTTGCCGCTGCCAGAAGAGGTGCAGGAAGCGGTATCGCAATGCCGTGAAGATGTGGCCCGGGGTTAAGTTGGCGGTAGCGTTGTAGCGGAGGAACTCGGGGTTGCCGAAGGTGAAGCCGGTGACGTGGTGGTGGTAGGCGTACCAGGCGATGAGCGGCAGCAGCGGGAAGCTGAGGGCGGTGAGCCAGCGGAGGTGGTCGCGGCGGTTTTGTGGCTCGCGGATGAGGAGGTAGAGCTCGAAGGCGGCGAGGGTTGCGGGCTGGAGGATCGAGGTTTCTTTGGAGAGTGTGGCCAGGGTGAAGAGGAGGGAGGTGAGGAGGTATGGGTGAGCCGGTGAAGCAGATCTCTCCGCTGCGCATGGCGATGAAGCCGTCATGCTTCGGTCGAGATGACACACCCTACAAGGGAGATAGAGGGCGAAGGCCCAGAGGGTGAAGGCGGCGGCGAAGATGTCGGCGTGGGCGAGGGTGGATTGCGCGAACCAGATGGCGTAGACGCCGGTGAGCAATGTGACGGCGAGGGCTGTGGTGGGGCTGAGGAGCTTCTGGGTGAGGCGGAGGACGGCGAGCAGAGCGGCGGCAGCGAAGGCGCAGACGATGAGGCGCGTCGCGAGGATGTGGAACCCGGTGAGGTGCCAGAGCGTACCGAGGACGATGTTCGGCAACGGTGGATGCGCGTTGGTGAAGTGCGGGACGAGCCAGCCGTGGCGGTAGAAGTCGAGTGCGGCGGGGATGTAGTAGCCGCCCTCGTCCCAAAAGTAGGGAAGGCGGAGGAGCGTGAGATGGCTGAGAACGACGGCGGCGTAGAGGAGCAGATAGAGCAGGAGTGAAGGGAGCGCGACGAGTCGAGTTGCAATGCGTGACAGCAATCAGGCGTACCCCAGGGGCTGAAGCCCCATGCTCTCCTGGTGGCGGTTTCATGGCACGGCTGAAGCCGTGCCCCTTCGGAAAAGCGATGGCGAAGGTGGCGGACTATCCAAAGCCATTGCGTGGGCCGATTGCCTAGAAGTTGGCATTACGGCGTGTTTTGCAGGTGTCGACCTGTGCCTACTAGTGGATGGGGCCGTTGGGTGGAACGGTGTAGCGCTGCACTTCGGCGTGGGAGCCGTCTAATGAGATAGGGCCGAAGGTCTGCTCGTACTGGGCGACGTTGTGTGCGAGGACGTTGAGCAGGGCCTTGGCCTGTTGTGGGCTGAGGTAGATGCCCTGGAAGTTTTCGACGTGGACCTCGTCGGGAGCAGGGTTGCCGAGGGTTCCGAAGACGAGCATGAAGTCCCAGACGGAGAGACGGACTTGAACGCTGTTGGCGTAAGAGTCGCGGTAGTCGGCGGTTTTGGTCAGGGTGATGCGGGGCTGCTGGTCGGGACGCGGTTGCTGCTGACTCATTTGGGCTGCTTTCCAGAGGCTGGTTGGTGCGGGAGAGGGGACTTGAACCCCTACGCCTTTCGGGCACAGGCTTCTAAGACCTGCGTGTCTGCCATTTCACCACTCCCGCACTGGAAATTAAGCCTATCGGGGAATGCAGCGGAAAAGCAATTCGGCGTAGGATGCGGGCATCGAAAGAACAGGGAATAGGGAGTGGGGAATAGGAAGTAGGGCGGATGTGCCGATGAAGGGGTTATGGCGGGAAGTTGCGACGGATGCGGGTGGTAGTGCATCCTATGTAGGAAAGTTGATAGAGGGACACTCAAGATGGCAAATGAATTTGTAAGTGTGATCAAGCCGAACGGAGACAAGCCGGGCGAGAGTGAAGGGCGTGAGCGGGCGTATCCTGTTCTTCCAGTTCGAGATACGGTTCTGTTTCCTCATGCTGTGCTGCCTCTGACGGTGGGGCGTGAGAGCTCGATCCAGCTGATTCAGTCGCTGGGCGAGGAAAAGACGATCCTGGTGGTAGCGCAGCGGGATGCGCATCAGGATGTTCCCGATGGTGGGGATTTGTATGAGGTGGGGACGCGGGCGACGGTGCACAAGGTTGTGAAGATGCCGAATGCCAGCCTGTTTGTGTTCACCGAGGGTACGGAGCGGGTGAAGGTGAAGCGGTTTACGCAGACGCAGCCGTTCCTGATGGCGGAGTATGAGCCGCTGGGTGATCTGTTGCCGGCGGAGTCGCCGGAGCTGGAGGCGCTGCAGCGGAGTGTGCTGGGGCAGTTTCAGGAGATTGTGAGCTCGTCTTCGACGTTGTCGGATGATTTGCAGACGATTGCGCTGAATATCGATGAGCCTTCGCGGCTGGTGGACTTTATTGCGGCGAGCCTGCCGTTTTTGACGACGGTGGAGAAGCAGGAGCTGCTGGAGAATGGCGACGTTCGCAAGCGGCTGGAAACGATCAACGGGCTGCTGGCGAAGGAGCTCGAGGTTCAGCAGCTGCGGAACAAGATCCAGAGCGAGGTGCAGGATTCTGTACAGCAGAGCCAGCGGGACTTTTATCTGCGCGAGCAGATGAAGGCGATCCAGAAGGAGCTGGGCGACTTGGACGACACGCAGGAGGATGTCGCGGACCTGAAGGAGAAGATTGAGGCGGCGGGCATGCCGGAGGATGTGAAGAAGGACGCGCTGAAGGAGCTGGCCCGGTTGGGACGGATGAACCCGGCAGCGGCGGACTATTCGCTGACACGGAACTATGTGGAGTGGCTGGCGGTGCTGCCGTGGTCGAAGGGGTCTGCCGGTGAGGTGGACATCAAGAAGGCTGCGACGTTCCTGGATGAAGACCACTACGGTCTGAAGAAGGTGAAGGACCGCATTCTGGATTACCTGAGTGTGCGGCGGTTGAAGCCGGATATGAAGGGGCCGATTCTCTGCTTTGTCGGGCCTCCGGGTGTGGGTAAGACTTCGCTGGGACGCAGCATTGCACGGGCGCTGGATCGCAAGTTCAGCAGGATCTCGCTCGGCGGCATGCATGATGAGGCGGAGATCCGCGGGCATCGGCGGACTTATATTGGCGCGCTGCCAGGGCAGATCATCCAGCACCTGAAGAGGGTCGGTGTGAACGACCCGGTGTTCATGCTGGATGAGATCGACAAGCTGGGACGCGACTTCCGTGGCGACCCTGCGAGTGCTCTGCTGGAGACGCTGGACCCGGAGCAGAACAATACGTTCCGCGATAACTATCTGGACCAGCCGTTCGATTTGAGCAAGGTGCTGTTTATCTGCACAGCAAACCAGCTGGATACGATTCCGGCGCCGCTGCTGGATCGTATGGAGATCATCGAGCTGACGGGTTATACCGAAGAGGAGAAGGTCAACATTGCGGAGCGGTACCTGATTCCTCGGCAGATCAAGGAGAACGGGATTCAGCCGAAGGAGGGCGAGGCAGCGGTGATTGAGTTCCCGACCGAGAGCGTGGCGCTGATCGCTCGGCACTATACCCGGGAAGCGGGCGTAAGAAAGCTGGAGCAGCAGATCGGGACGATCTGCCGGAAGGCTGCACGTAAGGTTGCCGAAGGGATGACGGAGAAGCTGGTCGTTACTCCTGCGGTGGTGCATGAGTTCCTTGGCGGTATCAAGGTACGCGTGGATACGGAGATTGCAGAGCGGACGAAGCGGGCTGGTGTTGCTGTCGGCCTTGCGTGGACTCCGGCGGGCGGCGATGTGCTGTTCATCGAAGCCAACCGGATGAAGGGCAAGGGCGGCTTCACGATGACCGGACAGATCGGCGACGTGATGAAGGAGAGCATGCAGGCGGCGCTGACCTGGGTGCGTTCGAATGCGGCCTCGCTGGGGCTGGATGAGGACGTGTTGAAGGACATCGATCTGCACATCCATGTGCCGGCGGGAGCTATCCCGAAGGACGGGCCTAGTGCGGGCGTGACGATGGCGACCGCGCTGGTGAGCCTGCTGACGAACACTCCGGTGCGTCCGCTGCTGGCGATGACGGGCGAGATCACGCTGAGCGGCAATGTGCTGCCGGTGGGAGGCATCAAGGAGAAGTTCCTTGCGGCCAAGCGCGCGGGGGTGCAGGACGTGATTCTGCCAATCGATGTGAAGACGAACGTGGAAGAAGACCTGACCGCCGATCAAGTGGCTGGAGTCAACATCCACTATGCGACGCGCATTGAGGATGTACTGGCGGTGGCTCTGCCGAAGAGCGCGACCGAGGCGCACCAGGATGAGATCGTCCGGGATGAGCTGCTGGTTGCGGTGCAGTAAAGCAGAGAGTAGGAAGTAGGAAAATAGCACAGGCCCCGAGGGTGACTCGGGGCCTGTGCTGTTTGAGGAGGGGATGGAGCTTGGACTAAAAACCTGTCTCAGGTTCTGGGATGAGGTTGCTTACCCAGCCTTGATGCTGATTTTGGGGCAAAATACAGGGAGCTCTCCACTGCGCTGTGCTCCGGTAGCAACTGTAGTCTGGGCGCTAAGGTTGTTATTGAGGGAAAGGCAGGCGTTATGCTGAAAACGTGAATCATGTTGACGGAAAGATGGAACGGCTGTTGTTAATCGATACCTGTGGCGAAGGCTCAGGTGTGGCTGTGAGCGTGGGTGAGCAGGTGGTGGCGAGTGAGACGCTGCCGCGCAATGGTGGGTCTGCGGAGATTGTGGGAGCGGTGGGGCGTGTACTGGCGTCGGTGGGGTGCGGGCTTGCGGAACTGGATGCGATTGGAGTTGTGAGTGGGCCGGGATCGTTTACAGGAGTGCGCGTGGGCATGGCCGCGGCGAAGGGGCTTGCGGAGGCGGCGGAGGTGCGGATGATTGCTGTGTCGCGGCTGGAGGTGCTTGCAGAAGCGGCGAGGTTGAGCGATGGTTGGGTTGCGCTGGATGCAGGTCGCGGGGAGTTTTATGCGATGGATGTGAGGGATGGCGTCGTCGGTCGCGAACGGCTGGTGGGATTGGACGCGTTGCGCGCGGAGGCTGGAGCGCTGGAGATTGCGGCTGCGGAGGAGCGTGTCGTGGTGGGGTTGCGTGAGGCGGCGATGAAAGTGCGGTTGCATCCGCTGTGTGTGGAGGATGCGTTGCGACCATTGTTGAAGGTGCTTCGGAGTGGAGCTGCGGAGATGTCGTTGGGGGATGCGAATTATGTGCGGCGCGAGAGTGATATCTATGCCGCGAAGAGCAACGGCAACGTAAAGACGGGCGACTGATGGTAGTGTTTACGATTCGTGCGGCGGGTGTTGATGATCTTGCGGGGATCATGCTGCTGCAGAGCACTTGCCTGCAGGTGGTGGATTGGAGCGAGGGGTTGTGGACGCATCTGCTGAAGGAGAGTGTCAACGGCGGATCGTTGCGGCGGGTGTGGGTCGCGGAGGCAGATGGAACCGTGGTGGGGTTTCTGGCGCAGGCTGGGGTGGCAGGGATTGCGGACCTGGAGATGGTGGTGGTTTCGGGTGCAGTGCGCGGAGAGGGGATCGGCAGAGCGCTGTGTGTGCAGGCGATGCTGTGGGCGCAGGAGCGCGGCGCGACGAGTATGGAGCTTGAGGTGCGCGCTTCGAATGAGGTTGCGCTCAGGCTATATGAGTCGCTGGGATTTGAACGGCAGGGTGTGCGCAGGGAATACTATCGCGATCCGGTGGAAGATGCAGTGTTGATGTCGGCAATGTTGTAGATGCAGGAGTTGCGGGAACGATAGGTATAATCCCGAGTATGGTTCGGGACGGATATCTGTATGGGTTTGCGCTGCTTGTAGTGGCGGCGGTGGTTTGGTACACGACGCACATGGATGTGCTGGTCGCGATACCGGTGCTGCTGGCCGCGTTTTTTCTGTGGTTCTTTCGCGACCCTTCACGGCAGATTCCGAGTGAGCCAGGACTGATTGTTTCTCCTGGCGATGGCAAGGTAGAAGAAGCTGACTGGATTGAGACAAGCGCAGGGGCTCGGTTGCGGGTGACGATCTTCCTGAGCGTATTTGATGTGCATGTGAACCGGGTGCCGGTAGATGGTACGGTGACGCTGGTGGAGCACCGCGAAGGGCTGTTCCTGAATGCGATGCGGCCTGACTCTGCAGTGCACAATGAGCAGACGCTGATTACGATTGATGCAGGGGGGTACGAGGTGAGCTTCAAGCAGATCGCAGGCCTGCTGGCGCGAAGGATCGTGTGCAACTTGAAGGCTGGCGATCATGTGGAGCGGGGGCAACGTATGGGGCTGATCAAGTTTGGATCGCGCGTGGATGTGCTGATGCCGGCGGAGGTCGCCCTGCGGGTGAAGGTAGGGCAGCGAGTGAAGGGTGGAAGCAGTGTTCTGGCAGCGATGCCGGCAGGGAAGATCTGATGACGGCGGCCGAGCAGACGAGGCAGCGTCCGCCGGCACGGCGAGGCATGTATGTGCTGCCGTCACTGTTTACGGCAGGCAATATCGCGATTGGGTACTACATCATCATGCAGGCGATCCGTGGCTCAGGGTTGGGGGACCCGCTGAACCAGGTGTACTTCGACCATGCGGCCGTGGGGATTGTTGCCGCGATCCTGTTCGATGGACTGGATGGACGCATTGCACGCATGACGAATACTGCGAGCGAATTTGGGCGCGAGCTGGATTCGCTGGCGGATGTGATTACGTTTGGCGTTGCGCCAAGCCTGCTGGCGTACCTGTGGGGCGTGCGACAGATCCAGACGGGTGAGTACCCGATTGTGCATGACCGGCTGCTGCACTTTGGTGTGGTGGTATGCTTCCTGTTTCTCATCTGTGGTGCTTGCCGGCTGGCGCGGTTCAACATTACGACGAATCCTAAACCGAGGAACCCGGGGCGGCCCGATCGGAAGTACTTTGTGGGGATGCCGATTCCGGCAGGCGCGGGCGTGCTGGCTGCGGTGATCCACTTTGAGAACGGATCGCCGGTGTATAGCCAGTGGCTCGCCATGGTGTGGCTGGCGCTGGTGGCCTTTACAGGTTTTCTGATGGTGAGCAACTGGCGGTTCTGGAGTGGCAAAGAGATCGATATGGGCACTCGTCAGCCGATGCGGTTGCTGGTGATCATTCTGGTTGTGCTGGCGGTGATGTATGAGTGGCACCGCTATGCGCTGATGGTGATGGGGTTGGGTTACCTGATGAGTGGCGTGCTGGCGAGGGTTGCGTACTCCTGGCAACGGCGGTTTGCGCGAGCGTAGAGGGCGCCGTTACACAAGGAGCGCAGGTGCGGTAGACTGAAGACTGCGGCGGCGACAGAAAGCGGATTGGATTTCGCAAGCCGGGATGGCGGAACTGGCAGACGCAGCGGACTCAAAATCCGCCGAGGGCAACCTCGTGGGGGTTCGACCCCCCCTCCCGGCACCAATAAAATCAATGATTTACCAAATCAACGCATCTTCGGATGCGTTTTTCTGTGCCCAAACTGTGCCCAAAGTTCCGAAACCTACTATGAACGAATGCCAGCAGCGTTCCATAGAGCTTCTCAAGGAGAATTGCTAAAGCGCAGTTGTCGATGCGGCAGAAAATTGCAAGATTTTCTCACACAGACGGTCGAGCGAGGGCGACTGACCGTTGGCCTTGTTGAGCCGTTCCAGGAAGTAACCAATGTAAATCGAGTTTTTGCCAAGATCACCCGCGTTGCCAGCATCAGCGCGCGCTTTATTTTCGACCGCTTCTAGCTGTGCTTCACCTTGAGGCCCGAGCGAGACTATGAATTCCCGCTTCGCAGTATCAGCCAGATCGGAGGGCCACATTACCAAATTGTCCCCCCATATGACTCCCGAGGGAAAGAGGTTGTCCTCATCGCCCCCAAGCAGTCGCACTAAGGCTCGATTGTCACGCTCATGATCTAATCGGACGCTGGGATTATCAACTTTTACGCCGGTCGCGTCCGTCTTCATAAGCTTATCGCCGTCCGCATCTATGATTGCGAGGGTGGGAATTTCAAGACCCAATGCGATGATGACAGGGCGAATCAATTCACTCTTCCCATTGACAGGAACTATGTGTGCTCCGCATCTTCGAAAACTATCCCATCGACCGGTCAGCACCATCCACGCTTGGATGTACGCTACATCCTCAAGACCCTCCACCAGAATCAGCTTTTGCGTGAAGAACATTTCGCTCAAGGAGGGTTGCAACGCCTGATGAAGCTTTGCACTGGTTGCAGATGAATTGCGAAGTGGCTTGTTCACTACGGACGCAAACCGTGCGGCAAGCTCAGCAAAAGTGTACTGTCGAATCGAGGAACAGTTGTTATCTAGAGAGCGCCTCACCATTCTGATACTTTCAAAGTTCTCGCCCGAGACAAAATAGGGGCTGTGAGTTGTAACGAGAATCTGGGCACCTTGAACCGACAGTCGTTCGAAAACGGCAGCGAGATGCCTTGCTTGAGGCGGATGCTGATACAACTCCGGCTCTTCACATCCCAGGAGTAGGACAGGGGCATCCTTGTCATCAAACGATGCGAGTTCTTGCAGCAATGCGAGCAGGAAGCTACGTTGAAATCCGTGGCCAAGACGGGCTAGCTTTCCTTCAAAGCCACTTTCGCCCGCCAGAACACCCGCAATGGGCGGCGCGACACTGACCGCCTTTGTCGAATCATTCTCCCAAACCACCCGTAGAGTGGCTTGCGGATGGGCCCATTCAGCCAGCCGGTTACCTAGCGACTGCGAAATCCCATCAAGGGCCATCTGGTTTGCATCGAGTATCGACTGGTATTTAAGACGAGTCTCCCTCAGGAGAGTATCCAGATCGGTAGTGAAACTCAACTTTGCATTTACAGTTCTAGCCAGCAGACGGCCAAGAGCGCTCGTCTTCGTGCCAGACTCTTCTTCGGACGCGTCCTTGACGGCTGGAATGTAAATCCACTGGACGTATTTGGCTAATTTATTAGCTCCCTTGCTAACCCCGTAGAACTGATCTTCGCTCGGAATGAGCACGCATTTGTCGGGCTTGGAGGCTTCATACTCTCTAAGCCCGTTAGACATTCCGTCCTTGGTTGTTTTTAACTTAAGTGCAGCAATTTCCGGATCAGTCTTTTCTAGGTCAGCGAAGAGCGCCTGCAAATCCTTTGCCGAAGCCTGATCGCCCAGAGCCTTGAAAAAGGGCTTCAGTGACTCCATTCCCAGTCGTTGGCCATATTGCTTGACCTCTGCTTTACCAGTAGCGGGATCGAAACGCGCGATGGCTGAAATAACGAGTTTGTCTTGCCGGACGTATTCTTTGAAGTCCAGTTTCGCGTCGGCATTTAGGTCAACGAAGGTGACGGTGATTTCAATTGGCTCAGCAACATCTTGCAGATGGAAATCTTGTGCGACGAGAGACGCCAAATCTGTCGGCGCACTGTCGATATTGCGGAAGAAAATGTTCAGAGCGCAGAGTACCGTCGATTTGCCTGCTCCATTCGGACCGACGAAGCAGGTATATGGATCTAGGTGCGCCACACTTCGTCTGATACAGCGAAGGTTGTTGATTGCGACAGTCTCAATACGCATAAGATTCTCCGACGTTGGTTGCGCAACGATATCCTTTGTCTACGACTTCAATCAAGCAACCTCATTTGATTGCTACACCGCCACCAGCGTCGCGGAGGCCGCACCGCCGACCTGTACGCGGCAATGATGCTGCTCCAGATAGCATTTGGGAGACCGTTCCGTGTTGTCATTCAATTCGGGAATTTGCGGATCAAACGGGAGTATGCCATTGCGACTGTTTACAATGAACCATTGCCAGACTCCTGCTTCTAGACGGCCTCGTAGAGCAAGACTCTGCACCTGGGAGCCTGAATGCCTGATCCACGCGAACTGCTGGTTTGCCTGCTGGACTACATCAAAGAGCAGACGAAAGAAGTTGACCCAAAGGGATACAGGCTCACGTCTTCGAAGGGGTTCCTTCGCAGGAGAGGCGATATTGCGGGCCTGCCCGGTGTCGAGTTCGACATTCGCGTTGCCGGGGATCATGTTTGGCTGCGGGTTCCAAGGCTGGCCGCCGATCCACCGCCCGATCCACCGAAGACTCACAAGAGCCTACTCAAAGTCAGTTCCGACCCTGCGGGCGCTCCGCCATCCCTTGATGATGCCGCGCTCACGCGGCTGGTGAATAGGTCAATCCAAGCTCTTAAGGCCCAAAGCTCGCCAACCGATGAGGACATTGCCCGGTCGGAAGCACAGCACAGGGGCAATGCGACTCAAGTGTTGGCCACGTACAGCGTAGCTTGGAAGTCGTGGGCGGCGGCTGAACAGCCGCGACGAATGACGATTGCACTCTATGGCGACTTGTTTGCGCTGATGCATCAAATGGAAGCGGAGCAGACCAGCAAGCCCCAAGAATTGATATGGGGCGTTGGGGTGTCATCATGGGAGCTTGAGGCAGAGAACGGGCAGATTCCCTTTGAGTACCCGCTTCTAACTCAGACCATGGAAATCACTATCGACGATCAAACGATGGCG
Source organism: Granulicella sp. 5B5 (assembly GCF_014083945.1). GTDB lineage: Bacteria > Acidobacteriota > Terriglobia > Terriglobales > Acidobacteriaceae > Granulicella. Next base: position 3,747,283 of record NZ_CP046444.1, read on the forward strand.
ATTGATCTGCGTCCCCGTGCTACCGACACGCGCGTTGAACTGGACGCTTTTGTCGCCTGCCAGATCGTCGGCGCTATTGAGGTCGAGCGGGCAGCCGCCGCGCATCTTGCCAAGCACAAGGACAGTCCGGTTACGCCCTTTGACTCGGGAAGCTATACCGATGTCCTGAAGCTCATTGCTGGGAACCTGGATAGCGAGGGTGTGTACCGTGAAGTTCTGGCGCAGGGTGAAGCCGTCCCAGCACCGGGTAGGCATCTTGTCGTCACGGACGCTTGGGTTCTAATGTCGCGTCCTCGCGCGATCAATTACCTCTTCGATGATCTGAAGCGGCTGCAGGACAAGTTGGAAGACGGCTGCGAGATTTATGGTGGACCGCTCTCACTTGTCACGCCCCCGTCAGACCAGCCGATTGAGTTTGAACCCATCAGCTTTCGGGGGCTGTCTAGCCGGGGAAGCAGCGGTGCCGGTGGCGCTCCCGAAGAACTGTACTTCCCCCTGCCGTACAACGATGAGCAGGTGACTATTGTGCAGCGGCTGAAGCGCGCTGCCGGTGTGACCGTGCAGGGACCGCCGGGAACCGGCAAGACCCACACCATCGCAAATGTCATTTGCCACTATCTCGCAACGGGCAAGCGCGTACTCGTTACTTCACGAGGTGAAGCTGCGCTCGGCGTCCTGCAAGAGAAGATCCCCGAAGAGATTCGCGCTTTGACGGTTTCGCTGCTCACGAGCGATCGGGAAGGTATTCGACAATTTCAAGGTTCTATCGAGGCGATTCAGCATCGTGTATCCCAGATCAATCCGGAACTGACGCGCCAAGAGATTGCGCGGATTCAAAGCTCGATTGATCGTGCTCATTCGGAGCTAATCACCATCGACCGCAAGGTCGATGAGATTGCCCTTCAGCAGCTCTCGACAATCGAAGTTGACGGAGTACCGATGCGCGCCCAGGCGCTCGCGGAGTTGGTGCTATCGGGGCTTGAGCGGTATGGCTGGTTTGAGGACTCCATTACCCTCTCCCCTGAGCACGCGCCTCCTCTGTTCTCTGATGAAGCGGGGCGACTCAGGGAAGCTCGCAGGAGGCTTGGTAAAGACCTTGTATATGTGCAGGCGCGTGTCCCTTCCGCAGATAGTTTCCCCTCGGTATCGGCTCTCGGAGACCTCCATGATGTGCTCGTGAAGAGGGAGAGCATCGAAAACGAGGTTCGCGAAGGCGATCTACTGCCTCTCAAAGCCAACACTCCAGAGGTGCTGGCGGCGACTCGCAAATTGCTCGTACTCACAGATGAAATGCTCGGCGTTCTCACTGAGTTGGAGGAGTTCGGTGACGAATGGCCCTTCGATCTACGCACCAAGTGTCGGCAATCCTCATTCGCATCAGAACGTGCAGCGTTGGAGTCGTTATTCGATGATCTTGACGCACTGATCCATGCACGAGCTGAGTTCCTGAAAGCTCCGATTGTGTTTCCCGAAGAAGGATTGAACGATCCGAAAACGGTAGAAGCTGTTGCCCGTGCTGTCGACACCGGCAAACCGTTCGGGTTTGTCTCGCTTGGGGCCTCCGATGCCAAAGGGCATATTGCGGCGATTCGTATCGAAGGTCGTCCGCCCTCGACCTCTGAGGACTGGATAAAGGTGCAGAGATGGCTCGGACTTCACTTGCAAATCCGCACCTTCAATACCCGGTGGAACGAACTGCATCAGCTCCTTTCTGTGCCGTCTCTCAGCGGAGGAGTAGGCGGCCTTCGTCAGCTTGAGGTTGTTGCGACTACTGCACGGAAAGCCCACACTTTGGCGACGCATCTTGATAAGCATTTCTTGAGTGGTACACGAGATGTCTTTGAACGGATGCCGCAGACATCCACGAGCATTACCCGCTCCGATTTGGAATCTGTTAGACAGCAGTTGTTGCGCCATTTGACCTTCGCCGATCTGTCGCGAGCAGCGATGCAACTGAGTGACTTTCAAGAAAAGCTCGCAGGTAAGTCTGGCCCGATATCGGATGCTCTTCGGCTGTTTGTTGAAAAGGCTCTTGGGAATGGCGACGTGCCCAGAGAACGTGTTTGCGCTCAATATGCCGAACTCATGGAAGAGTTGCGGCGCATTGGGGCGCTTGCGAATGATCTTTCATCCGTCCATGATTCCGCGCTGCGGCTTGAAGTAGCAGGTGCTCCCAAATTAGCTGCAAGAGTTAGAACTTCACCTGTTGCAGAATCGGGTGAAGATACCGTCTTCCCGACGACCTGGCGAGAGGCATGGAATTGGGCTCGCGTTCGCACTCATCTTGACGCGATTGAGGCCAGGGATGAACTCTTGACTTTGGCAAGACGGAGGCGAGAGGTAGAGACCGGACTCGCGAGGTTCTATCAAGAAATGGTCGCTAAAGCGGCATGGCTGGCGACGAAGAAAAACGCGACGCCGAAAATCTTGCAGGCTTTAGCCGGGTATGCCACTGCTATTCGGCGCATCGGTCAGGGGACTGGACCGAATGCCACTCGCTATCGGCGCGATGCGCGGGAGATGATGTTCGACGCGGCTGGTGCGGTGCCTTGCTGGATTATGAATCACAACCGAATCTCGGAGGCGATGCCCGCTGACATCGGTGCATTTGATTTGGTTATCGTAGACGAAGCAAGCCAGTCGGATTTGTGGGCATTGCCCGCGATCTTGAGAGGTAAGAAGATTCTTGTAGTCGGTGATGACAAGCAGGTATCTCCAGACGGCGGATTCATTGACAGCAGCCGCATTCAAGAACTGCTAGACCGATTCCTAGTCGATCAACCATACAAGTCTGAGATGACACCCGAGAAGTCGCTCTACGATCTCGCTGCGAGGGTATTCGCCGCCGATCAGGTAATGTTGCGAGAGCACTTTCGCTGTGTGCCTCCAATCATTGCTTACTCAAACCGAACCTTCTACCAGAACCAGATTCTTCCTCTGCGAATCCCTCGGGCATCCGAGAGGATCGAACCTCCACTTGTTGACCTCTATGTAGAGGGCGGTGTCAGGGATCATCACGACCGAAACGATTGTGAAGCGCAAGCAATCGCAGATGAGATTGAAGCGATCCTGAAAGATGAAAGATTTTCAGGTCGAACGATTGGCGTTGTGTCCCTGCTTGGAACGGATCAAGCTAAGCATATTGACTCTGTCGTGAACCAGAGATGTGATGCGGCGGAATTGCATCGCAGGAAGTTCTTGTGTGGTGATGCCCGCACATTCCAGGGCAGTGAGCGGCACATAATGTTCTTGTCTTTAGTTGTAGACCCCACCAGTTGTAAAGCGCTTTCAGGCAACATGTTCGATCAGAGATTCAACGTAGCAGCTAGCCGTGCGCAAGATCGAATGTACCTTGTCAGATCTGTCACCGCGTCTGATCTCTCAGACAAAGATTTGAGAATGACATTGCTGTCGCATTTCGATAAGCCGCTCGTCATGAATACGGAGGAGACGGCGCGACTTATCGACCTCTGTGAATCAGGATTCGAACAGCAGGTTTACACGGAGTTGAGCAATCGCGGATACCGAGTGATTCCGCAAGTGAAAACTGGTGCGTACCGAATCGATATGGTAGTCGAAGGCGCTGGTGATATCCGTCTTGCTATTGAATGTGACGGCGACGAATTTCATGGGCCGGATCGTTGGCAGCACGATATGAATCGACAGCGCATTCTTGAACGTGCGGGCTGGGTTTTCTGGCGCTGCTTCGCTTCGACGTGGACGTTGCGAAAAGATGAAGTCTTGTTTGAGCTGCTTCAGCGGTTACACGCAATGGGAATTGATCCTCTCGGCGCGGTGGAACGAGCAAGTACGTCGGTTGAGAAGCGTACTTGGAGGCCCCCGGTAGAGGAGGTCTTAGTGAGTGCGCCTCAGAGCGGACTATTGCATCTCTAACTTCTTAAGGGCCTCTGCAATATCTGTCTGCGAGACGATGGCATAGCGCTCGAATACGCTACGAGTGCGCCAGCCTCCGATCTTCATGATGACGCCTTCCGCGATCCCAGCACGACGCAGATTACGGGCCGCAGTGCGGCGGAGATCGTGGAAGAGAAGCCCCGGCACTCCGGCAGACTTACAGGCGTTCGCCCACGTCTCGCGGAAGTCCCTTACCGGTTTCCCATCGGGGCGGGTTAGCACCGCGGAATCCGCAGACTTCCCGGCGACACATTGAGTCAGTAGAGCATGGATGTTCGCGGTCATTGTCACCTCGCGTCCGTCCTTGTTTTTTGTGGTGCCAGGTTCCAGGCGAATCGTCCTTGCGGCGACATCGATTTGCCCCACCTTGAGGTTGATGAGTTCGCTGATTCTCCACCCGTATGTCCGGCCCATCTCGACTATCGTTTGGAACCAGAGATCGGGACAGTATGCGATCAGCTTTCTGTACTGTGCGTCTTCGAGGAAGCCGGTACGGATGTTGTCCTCAGTGAGCTTGGGAAATTTGGGCAGACGGAAGACTTTTGGCGGTGTGGCGAACATGCCGATACGGAACATCCGTTTGAGAGCCGCCATCTCGCGATTGATTGTCGCATTCGAGGCCTGTTCACTCTGCCGGTGGTCAACGTATTTCGCCACCAGATCGCTCGTGACTTCTATGACCCGGCGCGACCCGAAAAACGGCTCGATATGTAGCCGCCAGCGAGTCTGTACATCATCGGTCGTCTTCCGCCCATTGATGCGGTAATCGCGGAAGAGATCGTCGGCCAATTCGCCCACCGTGATGCGCTCATGCGTCGGCCCGACGAAAGTATTGGTGCTGATTTCAGCAAGGCGCTTGCCCAGGATTCTAGTCGCGATGCGCTTGTCTTCCGTGCGAGTCGATTCACGAAATGATCTTCCGTTGCGGTGGTACTTGATCCACCACACGGCGCTGTCTTTCCGCTGATAAAGACTTCCGGTTCCCCGAGGACGTGCCATATGAAAATCCCCCTTGCATCCGCGACGCGGACGGTCTAGCTGGCGAACAGATCGATGCCAGTATGTTTGTGCCGGTCGATATAGGCGTCGAGATCACGAAGATCAAAGAGGAAAGGCGTACCTTCCCCATCTTGGACGAAGGGCAATCCACCATCCTGAACCAAGCGCCGGAGCTTCCATTCGCTGATGCAGAGATAGTCGGCAGCTTGCCTCGTTCGAACGAGGCGACGGTGATGATGCGTTGGTGATGGCGGAAATCGCTGCATAGGGGATGACCCTCCAGACTGCCGATATTGACAATTTAGCGTCACGTAAGTATGTTGTCAACTTGTATGACATACAAATCTACGACTGTCAGTCGAGAGGTTGAACATGGCACGCGAGCGTGAGCTTTCCGAAGAACGAACCCAGGAACGGCAGCAAAAGACACTATCCCTCCGCATTTCGGACGTTTTGCATGATCGGTTGGAGCGAGTCCGCGATGTCTTGTCGGTAAAAGCAGGCAGTCGTGTGACGACCTCCGAGGTTGCCAAGCATCTGTTGGAGTCTGCCGACGAAGAGCGCCTCGAATTGGTCGAGCTGATGCAAAAGCCGACAGACGCCCTTCTCATGATTCGAGAAAAACATGCGCAAGGAGTACGGCTCTCAAAGAACGAATGGACCTGCATTGCCTATTACGCGCACAGAGGCATGGAGTGGTTCACTGGAGGGCATTCCAACATCCTTCCTGAGTCCTACATTGCGGTCGTCAAGGCTTTCCTGGCTGTCTACGACATCCTTCCCGACTCTGACACAAGACATCATGACTATTACTTTGGGAATCTCGCCGACCATGAGTTCAAGGTGCATCGTCCCATTACCAGCGATGTCGTTCTGAAGGCTGCGGCGCATTGCATCCACAAAGTGGAGACAGCCAAGAAGCCATACAGGCCACTGTCTGTCGGGCGAAATCTTTATCATGCGCTCGACAGCGAGAAGATCACAGACACCACCGCACTGAACGAAGCTCTGGCTCCCTTCTGGAAACCTCTTTGGAGGCTTGCAGCGAGAGGCCATTACAGAGTTTGTAGTCTTCCTCTTCGTACCCCCAGAGCGGCAGGGGCCGAACACTATGAAGAGGAATCCTTCTTGCCCCCAGTATCGGAGCCCGTACCTGATGGCAGTTTCTCGCTTTCGTTCTCGACCCTTGACGGCACCGATCTCTCGGTACTTTTCGTCTTTCCAGGAACGCGCGGTGCGATGTATCCACTCAGCCGCTACCCAATGCTTGCAGCGTTTCGTGCGATGCTCTTCGGCCTTTGCGATGACCGCGAGATGCAGCATTGGGACGGTGAGCTCTTCTATGCCTATACCAGCCGGAATGGTGACGAGATCGATGTCTCCTTTCGCGCTAAGGACAACGGCATCACGTTCGGTTTTTCATCCCACGAGTGGCAGGCGGTGAAAAGACTGTTTGCCAAGGCGTGGAATTCGCCTGAGGTCAGTCGCACTTGGGACAAGCTGATCGAGGAGTACGGCGAGCTGTAAGTACGCGATGCCTACGGCATCGTCTTATGAAGGACACACCACCCCAGATTGGGTGCTGTGCAGGAACCTTAGTTGCCGTGCGGTAACTCTCGGCAGGAGTTGGATTTCGACGCTGCCTTTATTTCTTGCTCGGAGCATCAGTACCGCACGGTAACTGGTTGATTCTTCGTTCGTCATGAACACGTTGTCGGCGAAAGGAAGCCCATATGGTGAAGCTCGCACTGCGCAATAAATCTGTCGGAACGAAGGTCACAGCGGCTGAGTTTGACGCGTTGGAGAGACGAGCACACGCGCAGAAGTTGACCCTTTCCGAGTGGGTGCGAGCAGAGTTGCTGAACATCAAGAAAGAAGATGGTCACGAAGTATTGCTCGGGGAGCTGTTGGCTCTGCGAGCCATCCTGATAAATCTCCTCTTCTCGCTCGGTAAGGGTGAGAGATTGACGGCCGAGGCAATGAAAGAACTGATCGAACGTGCAGATCGGGACAAAGTAAATCGCGCAGCCGGACGGCGCACGGACGGAGGACTTTCCGTGCGCAATGCCGCTACTGAATAGGAAGTGAGGGCCTGAATATGTCGGAATGGGGACGGAAGGAATACTCGAAAGCATGGCCGAGCCGGACGCCGGTTTGGGCGTGGACGGCAACGCTCCTATCGCTGGCATTATTCGTCGGGATGCTGACGCTCCAATACCGGACGAGTTGGACGGCGGCGGAGAGTCTGTACTTGACGGACTACCTGAAGAGCGGAGCGCGGGGCAAGGTGTCGGCAACGGCGGCGAGCAAGTACACGCTGCTGGAGGCGGTGGTCGGCAAGGGCCAGCGCCTTGTGATGGACGACGAGATAGAGCATGTTCCATCGTTGGACGGTAGGCCTGGCTACAGGCTGACTGACGAGGGTGTGAAGCACGGCATCGCGCGGCTGACCTGGGTGAGGGGTACGTTCAACGACCGGATGCTGCATCGGATCATGGGTGAGGCCGTCTATGAGAATGTCGGGAGCTGGGAGTTCTACCGGCTTCCCTTGTCCCTCGCAGTCGCGTTCTTCGCTCTTGCGCTGCTCTTGGCGGTGCCGAAGGACCGAGCGCGGAGGATGATTTGGAAGCATGGCAGGAGGCTACGCGGGCCGGAGCTGGTGACGACAGCGGAGTTCAACGAGAAGTTGGGCAAGTCGAAGCTCTTGACGACTCATCTGCCGGATGGCATCGCACTCATCAATGAGGAGCGGAGCTGGATCGATAGGGTCATGCGCAATGATTTAAGTCGCTGGGCGCGGGTTCCGCGCGACCGTGAGGCGATGCACTTCCTCATCGTAGGAGACAGCGGCACTGGCAAGAGCGCGGCCATAAGACAGATACTTTCGCAGGTTTGGGAACGCGGCGAAGCGGCCATCGTCTACGACCCGGCGATGGAATATCTGCCGCAGTTTTACAACGAAGCCAGGGGCGATGTTGTGCTGAATCCGCTTGATGCGCGGTGTCCGTTCTGGACTCCCGGCGACGAGGTTCCGCACGAGGCCGAGGCCCTTACGCTGTCCGTCAGCCTGTTCCCAGATCAGGGCCGGGAGAACCGTTTCTTCGTCGAAGCGCCGAGGAAAATTTTCGCGCACCTAATCAATTTGAGGCCGACGCCGGAGGAGCTAACGTACTGGATGGCGAACGCGGATGAGATCGACAAGCGAATCGCCGGGACGGAGATGGCGGCGATGATTGAGAAAGGTGCGGCGAACCAGCGCAGCGGCGTTCTGGGGTCGCTGAATATGGTGGCGGATGCGTTCAAGCTGCTGCCCAGAGAGTCGGAGACGAAGCAGCGTTGGAGCACGGTCGAGTGGGCAAAGAAGCGCAAAGGATGGGTGTTCCTGACATCGAAACCGACGATGCGGGAGAGGATGCGCCCGCTCATCAGCCTTTGGCTGGACTTGCTTGTGTTGCGTCTGATGAATGAGGAATCGAGCACCCGCAAGACGTGGTTCGTGCTCGACGAGCTGGCCAGCTTGCAGCATCTCCCGCAGCTTAAAACGGCGGTGACGGAGAACAGAAAGTCGAATAATCCGATGGTGCTGGGCTTCCAGGGCAAGGCACAGGTGGAAGCTCTATACGGCCACGTGGCGGAGGCGATGCTCTCGCAGCCGGCGACGAAGATCTTCCTCAAAACCAGTGAGCCTCATGCGTCCGAATGGATCTCGAAAGCCATCGGCGAAATCGAAATCGAACGCTTCCGCGAATCGCGGACAGTGGGCCGGTTCCCAGCGAACTCGCAAAACGAGCAGCGCGACATCACGCGGGAGCCGTTGGTTATGTCGTCGGAGGTGGCGGGTCTTGACCCGTTGCATGGCTACTTAAAACACGGCAATCTGGTCGTGCGGATGCGCTTCCCGTATCTTGAGCTGCCAAACAATGCGCGGAAGTTCGTCGAACGGGAGGTGACCGCGACGGCTGAAAAACTAGCCGCGCAGCCGGAGCCTGTTGCGGTCAAAGAAGCCGAGCCGGTGATCGAGGTTGCTCCTCCGAAGAAGCAGCCGGTCGCCGTCTCCGAGCAGTTGAAGCCGCTCGCCCAAGTCAGTGAACAGCAGCACTTTTTCGAGTAACCAATCATGGTGACGCTCTCAAAACCGATCAGCGCTGGACAGGCTCAGGCGTATCACAAAGAGGAGTTCGCCAACGCCAAGGAGAACTACTACACGGAGGGTGAGCGTGTGCGTGGTGAGTGGCAGGGAAAGCTTGCCACGAGTTTCGGATTGACCGGCGAGGTTCAGGAGGAGCAGTTCGCCCGACTGTCCGAAGGCCAGCATCCGTTGACGGGCGAGCAACTTGTTCGGCATCAGACGGCGCGTGAATACGAGAACGGGCGTGGTGAGATGGTACGTTCCATGGAGCATCGGGCCGGTTGGGATGCGACGTTTAGCGCGCCGAAATCTGTCTCGCTAACCGCGCTTGTTGGAGGCGATGACCGGATTCGAGAGGCCCATCGGGAAAGTGTGATGGTCGCGCTAAACGAGATGGAGAGGTACGTTCAGGCGCGAATCGGTGGCAACATTCCGGCACAGACGACGGGTGCATGGGCTGTCGCCAAGTTCGAGCATGACAGCAGCCGACCCGTCGAAGGGTACGCCGCACCGCAGCTTCATACCCATGCGGTCGTCTTCAATATCACCGAAACGGCGGACGGCGATACGCGGGCGTTACAGCCGCAGGAACTGTATAAAACGCAACAGTACGCGACGGCGGTCTATCGGTCGGAGTTAGCGGCGCGTTTGCAGGGCATGGGCTATGAGATCGAGCGCGGGGGGCACGGCCAGCCGGAGATCAAAGGCTACTCGCGCGAGTACATGGAGGCATCGAGTCCGCGACGACAGCAAATCAAAGATCATCTTGCGGAGCATGGCCGCACCGGCCCTGAAGCTGCGGAGATAGCAGCGCATCACACGCGCGGCAACAAACAGAATCTCTCACACGATGAGGTGCGAGCCCAGCATCAGGCTATGGCAACCGCACACGGAGATCAGCCGCAGCGGGTTGTCCTTGCAGCGGCACAGCGCCCCGCTGTCGAGCTTGCCTCGGAACGATCATTGACCGCCGCAGCCAACGGCATGAGCTACGCGCGAGAGCGTGGCATGGAGCGGGAGGCCGTGACCGACGAGCGTTCTTTGATGCGTGACGCACTCAAACACACGATGGGAGAGGCACGATTGCCGGAGATACGCGCCGAGTTCGGGCGGCGGGTTGAGGCGTCGGAACTGATCGAGGTGGCACATCGAGAAGGCGCGGCTGGACGCACGTTCACAACTCGCGAGATGCAAGCCTACGAGCGCGAGCTGATTGACAGGATGAAGTTGAGCCAGGGCAACCGTGAGGTATTGGCGGACGGCAACGTGCGGCAGCAGACGATGGAGCAGCATCCGCATCTGAGCTTGAGCCAGCGGAATGCCGTCGATACGGTGCTGACAAGCCGCGACCAGATGATGGCCTTGGAGGGCGTTGCCGGTGCCGGGAAGACAACATCCTTAGCCGCCGTTCGTGATGCTGCTGTGAGCGCGGGCTATGAGGTCGAGGGGCTTGCGCCGACCTCGAGAGCCGCACAGAAACTCGGCGAGGCGGGCATGGAGACGCACACGTTGCAGCATCATCTCGCGCGTGGGGACAGGACCGACGACGGCCAGAAACGGCTCTATGTGATCGACGAATCAAGCATGGCGAGCACCAAGCAGATGCACACGTTCGTCGAGCGGATAAGGGAAAATGACCGTGTTCTCTTCGTGGGTGACACGCGGCAGCATGAGGCGGTGGAGGCCGGGAGGCCTTACGCGCAGTTGCAGGAGGCGGGGCTTCGCACGGCGCGTCTTGACGAGATCATCCGGCAGAAAGACCCTGCTCTGAAGGAGGTTGTTGAGCAGCTTGCGAGAGGCGAGGTGCGGGATGCCATCGGCAATCTCAACGAACAGGGGCGGGTGCATGAGATCGGCGACCGACAGGAGCGCATCGCGGAGATTGCCCGTGAGTATGTGCGTTCGCCTGAGAACACGTTGGTAGTCTCGCCCGACAATGAAAGCCGCCGCGAGATCAACCAGCACATCCATCGAGCGATGCAGGACACCGGCCAGGTGAAGGATGAAGAGCATCGGTTGCATGTGCTCTTCGCACGGCAAGACATCACTGGAGCCGACCGGCAATACGCGCAGAACTACGAGAGTGGCAACGTAATCCGCTACTCGAAAGGGTCGAAGCCGCTCGGCATCGAGGCGGGGGAATATGCGCGTGTGGCCCGTACTGAGCCGGAGAATAACATCGTCACGGTAACGCGTAAGAGCGGCGAGGAGTTGAGCTATGACCCGCGCCGGTTGCAGGGCGTGACGGTCTACCGCGACAGCGAACGCGCGTTTGCAGAGGGCGACCGGGTACAGTTGACCGCCCCGTATCACGAGCAAAAGCTGGCGAATCGTGAGCTGGGGACGGTGGAGCAGATCGACGGCGGCGGAAACCTGAAACTGAAGATGGACTCGGGTCGTGAGGTCGAATTCAACGCTCGACAGCATCCGCATCTCGATTACGGCTATGCGGTGACGAGCCACAGCAGCCAAGGCCAGACCGCCGACCGGGTGCTGATTCACGTTGACTCCGAACAGGCGCACGGCGAGCTGCTGAATAGTCGCATGGCGTATGTCTCCGTCTCTCGGGCGCAGTACGACGCACAGATTTACACGAACGACGCGGCAACGCTGGGCCAAGAGTTGAGTCGTGATGTATCGAAGTCCGTTGCACTTGAGGATGTGGGTATCGCGAAGAGCCTTGACCCACAGCCGGTTCAGCAGATCGTAGAACAGCTTGGATTGGGTTTGAGTCTTTAGGAGTGTTGCAATACGTCATCCTTTATAATCAACTAATGACGTTTTGAGACAATCCACGATGACAAACAACATGGTTAAGACAATACGGTATGTCGGCAAGCACGGGATCGTCAGACCCCGCGATCTTGAGGCGCTCGGCATTCCGCGCGAATATCTCCTGCGTCTGTACCGGCGAGGCAAACTCAGCCGAACTGGTCGCGGCGTCTACACTCTGCCCGACGCGGCCATTACCGAGAGACATTCCTATGCTGAGGTGACGAAGCGAGTTCCGGGAGCTGTTCTGTGCCTTCTAACGGCGCTCGCTTTCCATGAGATTACGACTCAGAACCCATCGTCGATATGGATTGCCCTGGGGAAGGGCGCTAGAACGCCCGTGCTGGAGTCTCCTTCGCTAAGGATTGCTCGACTGTCCGGGCCGTCCCTCACAGAAGGCATTGAGACCCATCGTGTCGAGGGCATTTCCGTCCGTGTGTACTCCGCTGCAAAGACCGTCGCGGACTGCTTTAAGTTTCGGAACAAGATCGGCCTCGATGTCGCAATCGAGGCTCTAAGAGATTGCCTTTCGCAGAGGAAGGCGAGCATCAACGACATCTACCGCTACGCTAAGATTTGCCGCGTCAGCAATGTCATTCGCCCATACATGGAGGCCCTATGACGCGAGAACCCAACAAGAATCCGGCGGCATCCATCCGAGCCAGGCTCCTCTCCCTTTCCCGCGAGAAGGGCGAAGACTATCAGAGAGTGCTCGGCAGATTCGCCATTGAAAGATTCCTCTATAGGCTGGGGATTTCGACCTACAGAGATCGCTTTGTGCTCAAAGGCGCAACGCTCTTTACGCTCTGGACCGGGGAGACCCATCGACCGACAAAGGACTTGGATTTGCTTGGCTGGGGCTCCTCTGCCATCGCTGACGTAGAACAGGTCTTCCGTGACATCTGCGAAATCACGGAGGACGACGGCATTGTCTTTGACAGCCAATCCGTAGAAGGGACGACGATCAAAGAGAATGACGAGTACAACGGTGTTCACGTAAGGTTCCGCGCTCAACTCGCTGGGGCGCAGATGAGTTTGCAGGTCGATATCGGATTTGGCGATGCGGTTTTCCCAGAGCCTGAGCTGGCGACTTTCCCTGTACTTCTGCCAATGTCAGCGCCGATCATTCGAGCTTACCCACGGGAGGCGTCGATTGCGGAAAAGTTGCACGCGATGGTTCAACTCGACATCCGCAACAGCCGAATGAAAGATTTCTACGACATCTGGTTTATGGCGAACACATGGACATTCAGGTTGGAATCCTTGCGTAATGCAATCGCGCTGTCCTTCCAGCGGCGCGGTTCGGTGATGCCGAATGGCGTCCCATTTGCGCTCACCGACGAGTTCTTGACCGATGCACAGAAATTGCAGTTATGGAAAGCTTTTGCGGGACGCCTGAACGTTGGTGATAAAGCTCTTACTCTCGCCGAAGTAGGGGCCGTGCTCCGCGCTTTCCTTGTGCCGTGTCTTTCATCTAAGAGCGATATCGCTCAAGTGTGGACGCCGACCATCGGCTGGCACGAGTCCGAGAGCTAATCCCAGCTTCAAATCGAGCCGCTGAAGCGGCGTACCCTCTGCTCCCGCGTCAGTAAAGGCTCTCCGCTACGCTTCGACCGCTGGCGCGGCGCTTCGTGGCCTTGACAGACGCCTCCGCTCCGGGTGATTTCCAATTATGAGAAGAATGTATTCTTCTCATGTGTCCAGGAACACATGAAGACGCAACTGTCCTATCTGATGAGGAATGGCTATGCATGAGATAAGCTGCCCGCATTGCGGGAAAGCATTCAAGATTGACGAGGCAGGGTACGCGGACATTCTGAAGCAGGTGCGAGATGGTGACTTCGAGCGCCAGTTGCACGAGCGGCTTGAGTTGGCAGAGCAGGACAAGCGGAACGCCGTGGAACTCGCCCAAGCGAAGGCCACCAGCGAAGCGCAAAAGGATGCGGCTGCCAAGGACGCCCAGATTCAGGAACTGAAGGCCAAGGTCGATGCGGGAGAGGCAGCGCGTAAGATTGCCGTGACCGAAGCCTTAGGTGCCGTAGAGAAGGAGCGCGATGCGCTTGCAGGCGAACTTGAACTGGCTAAGCAGGACAAACTGAATGCCGTTGAACTCGCCCAAACGAAGGCCGCCAGCGAAGCGCAAAAGGATACGGCTGCCAAGGACGCTCAGATTCAGGAGCTGAAGGCTAAGGTCGATGCCGGAGAGACCGCGCGTAAGCTTGCCGTTACTGAGGCTCTGAGTGCCGTGGAGAAAGAGCGCGATGCGCTTGCAGGCGAACTCGAACTGGCCAAGCAGGACAAGCTGAACGCCGTCGAACTCGCTCAAACGAAGGCCACCAGCGAAGCGCAAAAGGATGCGGCTGCCAAGGACGCACAGATTCAGGAACTGAAGGCCAAGGTCGATGGGGGAGAAGCCGCGCGTAAGCTTGCCGTTACTGAGGCTTTGAGCGCCGTGGAGAAAGAGCGCGATGCGCTCGCAGGCGAACTTGCGCTGGCGAAGCAGGACAAGCTGAACGCCGTCGAACTCGCCCAAACAAAGGCCGCAAGTGAATCTCAGAAGGATGTTGCAACCAAGGACGCACAGATCCAGGAACTGAAGGCCAAGCTAGATGCCGGGGAAGCTGCACAGAAGCTCGCGATTAGCGAGGCGCTCAGTGTGGTAGAGAAGGACCGAAATAAACTTCAAGGCGACCTCGAAAAAGCTGAGCTTGAGAAGGAACTTGCTGAAAAGTGCCTAAAAGATAAGTACGAGACGCAAATCAAGGATCGCGACGACGCGATCGAGCGTCTTCGTGACATGAAGGCCCGCCTATCGACCAAAATGGTTGGTGAGACCCTTGAGCAGCATTGCGAAACTGAATTCAATCGAATACGAGCGACGGCGTTTCCACGGGCATATTTCGAGAAGGATAATAATGCGCGAACGGGAAGCAAGGGCGATTACATCTTTCGCGACGCGGATGAGGCTGGAACGGAGATTATCTCGATCATGTTCGAGATGAAGAACGAGGACGATCGTACCGCTACGAAGAAAAGGAACGAGGACTTCCTGAAGCAGCTCGACAAGGATCGCAGTGAGAAGGGGTGCGAGTATGCCGTCCTTGTCTCCTTGCTTGAGCCTGATAGTGAGTTCTACAACACGGGGATCGTGGATATGTTCCACCGATATCCCAAGATGTATGTAGTCCGACCGCAGTTCTTCATCCAGATAGTGGCCTTGCTTCGCAATGCCGCCCTCAAGTCCCTTCAATACAAATCAGAGTTGGCGCTCGTCAGAGCCCAAAACATCGACATCTCTAACTTCGAAAGCCAACTGCTGACGTTCCAGACGGGATTCGCGAGGAATTACGATTTGGCCTCCAGGCACTTCCAGACCGCCGTTGATGAGATAGACAAGTCGATTGATCACCTACAAAAAACGAAGGCAGCCCTGCTCGGCACAGTTAATAACCTTCGTCTTGCAAACGACAAGGCTCAGGATGTGACGATTAGAAAATTGACCCGTGGCAATCCGACGATGGCTGCTAAATTTTCCGATCTCACGAACACAGATCCTTCTGATTCCGAATGAACCAGACCATTGAGCTCCGAGGCTCGCGGTGGCTCCAAATCGCCCATGTCGCCACTGTATATCCGCGCAGAAATCAATCGAATCCGGTCTCGAAAACTGTGCCCAAACTGTGCCCAAACATCCAGAACAACCCCTCACAGAACCGCATGGAACCGCACCAGTGAGTCCTCTAAGTCGTTGTAAACGCTGTATTTTCAATAGCTACAAAGCAGTGGATAGGGACTCAAAATCCGCCGAGGGCAACCTCGTGGGGGTTCGCCCCCCCCTCCCGGCACCATAGAATCAAACAGTTAGCTCATCGTGTTTTATCCCTCACTTTCTATGCTTAAACTTTGAGCCTAGTTTAGGCATAGTTGCCGGATGCCGGGTACTGGTTCTCTGAGGTAAGTTATTGCTGGCTCAGGGAAAAGGTACGAGAGCCTTCCTGAAGTCAACGGACTTTGGAACCTCTGCCGGCGATTGAGTAAGCCCCTCTTTTTATCCTTCCAACATACACAGCATCTATTTCTCCTTATTCCCAAATTGAGGACGTAAGAAAACCTGCACGGATTTGACCGAGGAAGTCTTTGGCTGCACGATTCGATGCACCCGACGGAAACGCTTCGAATCAGAAGAGCCAAAATGCGACGACCACGAGGGACAGGTCGGATATATCGGCAGAAGAACAGCTCGATCTGGTGGATTCAGTATTACCGTGATGGGAAGATGTATCGAGAGTCGGCTCGAACGACTGACAAGAGAAAAGCTGGAAAATTCTCAATGCCCACATCGCCGGACCACATGCAGAGATCTTTGCGATGTTGGGATGGGAAGACACATCTAGAATTTGCGGACGCCTTGAACTGCCTGATCGGAGGCCGGGGAGCTGGCAAGACGACCGCTCTCGAATTTCTTCGTTTCGGCCTTGGACTCATGCGAGATCCAAAGACGAATGCGCAGCGGCACCGAGGAATCGACGCTCTGGTGAAAACCATCCCGTTGTGCCCCGAGACAACTTCAAGGAGAAGGTTGTGCTCGCGATTCCGGGTGATCGATCGAAGCGACGGACCGTCGTTCGGCTCGGTACCCAATCGGTTACGCTGACTGACAGCTCCCTGCGCGTACTTCTGCATTTGGTCCTCGGCCACCTCAAAAAGCAACCGGTGCATATGACGGACCTGGGAGCGAACCGTAAGCAAGGTTTTACGGGGATCTCGATCCTGCGCAATGACCTGAAGTCGGCCCTTGGCAGCGTCGAGATCATCAAAAATGATTACCATGGAAACTATAATTTCGAGCCCACCATCATCATCGGGGAATGCGCTTGCGAGAAATTAGTGGAAATCGGTGACCGGGCCATCACAGACCTTGCTGCACAGATTCGCACCCCAGTCGTCCCGAAGAAAAAAATCTGAAGGAAACTTCGGAAGTTTCCGCCACAACGCCGCCGTCGTTGAAATCCCGCTCCCCGTCATAGTCAAGCCAGAGCGGAACGGCTCAGAGTCCATGACCAAGGAGCGTGCATGAGCAACCACTGTGAGACAGGATTGGATGATCGCTGCCGGGATGCGGACGGCGAGATTCGCAGGAAGCGTGGCGACACCCTTGTTGGCACTCTCCGTGACGAGTACGGGCCGAACTTCGCGCCCGGAGTCCGTTCGGATATGCACCTGGACACGCTGCTGGACAGGACCGGGGCAGCCTCGCTGAGCGACTTCCTGAGAAACCAGAACAAATAACCAAACCGTCCACTGGACCGGGAAGGAGCGCCAGGATGTCAATCCGGATCACCTGCATCAAGAAGTCGAATGGGTACCACGAGGATCGCCACCACGCCATCTCGGAGCTCGGCTGGACCAACGAACAAACTAACGAGACGGGCCGGTCAACCCGGCTGGAGATGTACGACACTGATGGGGCACCTGCTCACGCTTAAGCAGGCACGGGCCCGGAGTGTGGATTGAAATCAGGTGCTGACCAAGCGACCGGAACAAGAACCAGAACCCGTTCTTTGGGACAAACGCCTGTTACGCTAACTTGGGCACTTTATTGAATAGGTGGCACGAAGGCGACTTTCCTTTGTACTTATCCGGATACGTACCCCAAGTCATTCCACATCATGCCCTGTGTTTCCAACGCCATTTCGCCTTGATCCATTTCAAGAACCTCGCGAGATGATGGAGGAGACTCCGGATCATCCGAAAGCCTGTGGTCACGATATGACAAAGCACTCGAATACCGCGGCGAGTTTCGTGGTCTGGGCGCTCGTCCAAAGCCGTGAGCCTGACCGTGGACCCTGCAAGCTTCGCTCCCAGCACGCAAGAAAAAAACAGATAGTACATCCATCTGTAGTTCTTACTGCGGTGCTCGCTTTCGGAACGATTCGCTAAGGCGGAATCGCGCTGGTGGAGATAGGCCAGAGTCGGGATCATGCACTCAGAGTCGAGGGCGACCGCGGATCCACACAAGTCTTTATCCACCTTCCCCTGAAGAGGTTCCGGCCATGCACGGAGAAAGACAGCCGGCGTCATCTCGCAATGACGCGTCGGCAAAGTCTGCTGCCAATTCGGATTGGTCATCTTAATGACTGGACACATCATCTGGTTATAGGCCGCAAGTTCCTTACGGATGGTCAATATCTGCTGCGGAGTGGCAGGCCGTCCATACCATCCATAAAGCTGCGCCGAAGACTTCGGTTCTACGGTCCCGAAGAGATTGGCTTCTTCGAAAGAAGCATTGAGCAGGGTTTGATGGACTCCGGACGTCCAGTAGCAAGAGAGTAGGTCGCTCCGTGAGTTGTTATGGCACCATTGACCATACGCATCGACCTGCTTCAGCAGATATGCGCTTGCTCTCTGAGTATCGCGCTCCGCTTCGGCATAATCGCGATCATGTTGCGCAACGTTAGCGTCGGAGACAAAAAAAATCACGGTAACAAGACTAAAGACAAGCCAGAGATGATCGAAGATATCCCAGAAGCGTCGCCGTATGCGAAGACAGTCGACCAGAAGAATGGTGACGCTCCAGCCCGCAACTACTGCCAGTGCAATCAAAGAAATCGTCCCCGCAACATCCCCAAGGATACCTACTCCGCCAACTTCAAAGGCTGCTGGGGTAGGGGATATGGTCGGCCATAGACCGGCAAGACCGAGCAAACCAGGCAGCAACAGGATGGTAATGGTGATGACCGCGCCTTTCTTCCTGCCGAGGACATAGCCGGTCAAAACTAAAAAGGGAAAGCTAATAAGAACCAGAACGAACAGGAGCCCCAACAAAGGCATCAGCGAAGCAGCCGGAGCCCATCCTCCCCCAACAACACCTCCATCAGGAGCGAACTGAAGGAAGCTTGTAGACCAATGGCCGGCTCCAACAAGGTTCTGCTGGAGACTCCAGGCTGCACGAATCAAAAACGAAAGATACGATTGAAGAAATTGTTTCAATATAAGGTTCACGGGTCGAGAGCTTCCCATCCCAATTCCAGATTGCGCCACACCGCTTAAACATAACGATCAGAGTCGCGATTAATTCGAGCCATTCGGGCAGAAGTGCCTCAGTTTCAAATAAGTTTTGTGTCCTGTTCTTTCATCAGCTAGCCAGGGCAATCATCTTTGTGAACTCGGTCGCATAGGTTTCTGGAACCGCGATTTCTTTGCAGAAGCCTCTCGGGTCAATGCAGGAGTTCGCCATGTTCTTGATCATAGCCAAAGAGATAATCTCTAGCATCCCGAGGTAGAAGCCCAATAGCAGAAAGGTACTGATCCTGAGTCCGTGGTATTTGCAATAGAGAATCAAGGCCAAGAGCCTTTCCAAGGCCATCGTGATGACGTCACCAAAGCATGGGCTATCGCTGTCATCGGAGTCTCCTATTAGTTAATTAAAATTGGATGTCATATCAGAGACTTTCGCATGGCGGGAACGAGTGTTCCACGCTTCAGCGCCCTTTCCTTCATCATTATGAAGAATACCGGTACGAGGATCAGGACGTGAATGGTGGACGTAATCATGCCACCGACGATGGGAGCGGCGATTGGCCTCATCACATCGGAACCAATACCTGATTCCCAGAGGATCGGAATAAGGCTGGCAAGAACCGCACATACGGTCATAAGCTTTGGCCGCAGGCGCTGCACGGCGCCTTCAATTGTTGCTGCTTCTATGTCGGCATTTGTCAGTGGTCTCCCGGATTGAAGCTTATTTTCGAGTGCCTCATGCAAATAAACGACCATGACGACTCCTGTTTCGACGGCGATACCGAAGAGCGCGATATAGCCAACCGCTACAGCGACGCTGAAGTTGTAGTGGAGAAGCCACTGCAGGAGCAGCCCTCCACTCATCGCATAGATGGTGGGAAAGATCAGGACGAGAGCCTCGGCTACCGAATGAAAGATCAGGTAGAGGAGCAGGAAGATCACGAAGAAGACAATCGGCAGAATCAGTTGAAGCCGCTGTTTCGCACGCTGCTCCAGTTCGTATTCTCCCGACCATTGGAAAGTGTAATTCGCCGGCAACGCGAGTTTGTCGTGAAGGAGCTTATTAGCCTTTGTAACAAAGCCGCCGTAGTCAGTGCCTTTCAGGTCGATGTAGATGTATCCCGTCAATGAGCCGTCTTCATCTCTGATCATGGCTGGGCCGTGTGTGAAGGAGATTCGCGCTACCTGTCCCAACGGAATCTGCGCGCCGGATGGAGTGCCGATCAGCACGCTTCGCATCTGATCAATATTGTCGCGAAAGTCCCGTTGATAACGGACGTTGATGGGATAGCGTTCGCGGCCTTCAATATTCGCTGCAATGTTCTGTCCACCGATGCCGGATGCGACTGCAGTTTGCACATCGGCAATCGTGAGGCCGTAGCGCGCGGCTTCTTCCCGGTTGACATCTACATTGATGTAGAACCCCTGCGCGACCTTTTCGGCGAAGATTGATCGCATCTCCGGCATTCCGGAAAGGACATTCTGAATCTTTGAAGCGAGCTGCTGGATGCCATCGACGTTTGGTCCCTGTACCTTCATGCCCAAAGGCGTTTTGATGCCGGTGAGTTCCATATCCAGACGGTTCTCGACTGGCATGGTCCAGGTATTCGAAAGCCCTGGAAACTGGAGCTTGTCGTCCATTTGCTCGATAAGCTTCTCGTAAGTCATCCCGGTAGGCCACTGTTCACGCGGCTTCAGCATGACCGTCGTGTCGTACATATCGAGAGGTGCGTTGTCAGTCGCGCTGTCGGACCGGCCAACCGTTCCGAAGACGCTGGCCACCTCGGGAAAGCTGCGAAGGATACGGTCCTGTTTCTGCAGGAGCACCTTGGCCTGTTCGATGGAGATGCCAGGAAGAGCTGTCGGCATATATAAGGTAGAGCCTTCAAAGAGCGGCGGCATAAATTGGCTTCCCAGGCGGGATGCCAATGGGAATGTCACGGCCAGAAAGATGAGATTGACGGTGATGGTGAGCCAGCGGTGACGCAGACAGAATCGCAGGATGGGCAGATAGATCGCCTGTGTGATCCGTGCAATTGGATTCGCACGCTCGGGCCGCAAGCGACCGCGGATGAGAAGAACCATCAGGACGGGTACGAGCGTGATGGCGAGGATGGAGGAAGAGCCGACCGCGAGCGTTTTGCTCCATGCAAGCGGACGGAACATGCGTCCTTCCTGTGCTTCGAGCAGGAAGACCGGCAGGAAGGAGACGACAATGATGAGCAAAGAGAAGAACAAAGCAGGGCCAACTTGTTTGGCTGCATGGATAAGAATCTTCCGTCGCTCCGGTTCCGATATTGGACTGGCGTCGTTTTCCTGCCGCTCCGACAGGTGTCGGTAGCCGTTTTCCACCATCACAATGGAGGCATCGACGAGCACTCCGATCGCCAGCGCAAGACCGCCCAGCGACATGATGTTCGAAGTCACTCCCAGCCAATACATAGGGATGAAGGACACCAACACCGCAATCGGCAAGGCAATGATCGCAATCAGTGCGGACCTGAAATGAAACAGAAAGACAAGAATGACGAGGCTGACAATGACAGCTTCCTCAAGCAGATCTCGTTGTAACGTCTTGATCGAGGCCTCGATGAGGCCGGAGCGGTCGTACCCCGGTAAAATCTCTACGCCTGGCGGCAGTGACGGCGCTATCTCGCGGAGCTTTTGCTTCACACCTTGGATGACGTCCAGTGCGTTCATGCCTTGGCGCATGACGATGATTCCGCCGACGGTTTCCCCCTCGCCGTTCCACTCGGCGACCCCTTCGCGGATATCCGGTCCGAAGCTCACGGTTCCTAAATCACGCAGCAGTACAGGCGTTCCATTCTTACTGCCAACGGAAACGGTTGCGAGATCGTCGAGCGAGCGCAGATAACCGAGACCGCGGATCATATACTCCGCGCCGCTTAGGTCAAGAACGCGCCCGCCGACTTCATTCGTGCTCATCTTGACTTTGTCGATGACGGTAGAGAGTGGAATACCGTAGGCAAGCAGTTTGTTGGGATCGAGCTGCACTTGATATTGCTTGACATAGCCGCCGATGCTGGCGACTTCGGCGACGCCTGGGACCGTCTCAAGCGCATAGCGCAGATGCCAGTCCTGCAAACTGCGTAGGTCGGCCAGACTATGCTTGCCGCTCTTATCGACGATGGCATACTCATAGACCCAACCCGCACCGGTTGCATCGGGACCAATTGAGGGATGTACGTTCTCCGGCAGACGCCCGCTGATCTGTTGCAGGTATTCGATAACACGAGACCGAGCCCAGTAGAGATCGGTGCCATCCTGAAAAACTACATAAACATAGGAGTCACCAAACATCGTCTGCGCGCGCACGGCCTTGACGTGCGGCGCGGCCAGCAGGCTGGTGACGATCGGATACGTCACCTGATCTTCAATGACATCGGGCGGTTCCCCCGCCCAGCTTGTATGAACGATCACCTGTACGTCGGAGATGTCCGGCAGTGCGTCCAGCGGCACATGCTGGAGCGACCAGATTCCCGCGAGTGTCAGCAGCAATACAGAAGTGAAGACGAGGAAGCGATTACGCGCGCAGAGTTCGATAATTTTAGCGAGCATTACATGCCTCCTGTCGCGTTCACACGCAACTGCTTTGTCGCGACGACTTGGCCGTTTTTCTGGACGGAAATGTTGACCTGCCAGGTACCGCCGGAACTGAGCGAACCGCTGCCTTCATAAAGGCCATTGCCCTTCTCAGTAAGCGTGGTCGTGGTGTTCAGGGCCGCCATGCCCATCGCCGGCATGGCGGGCATATAAAACGTGACCGTGACTTGGGCACCTGTAGTAGGTGTCTCATTTGCCCCTGTGAGTTTCACTCGAAAGATATTGCTGCCTTTTTGCGGTGGGTTCGGTTCTGTGGTGAAGTCGATATTCTCCTGTGTCGCGGGAGCACTTGCCGAAGGAGCATTGCCGCCGCCCGGCGGAGGAGGCACAAAGGAACCTGCCGCGGCTTGCAACTGGCTTTCCGAGTCGATGAGGAAATTAGCTGATGTGACAATGGACTGATGAGCTTCCAGCCCCTTGAGAACGATGAAGTCGTCGCCAACTCGGGGGCCGACGGTGATCTCCTTCGGCTCCAGACTGCCGTTGCCATGGTTGAGGAACACCAACTGTTGGGTGCCCGATTGGAAGACAGCTGAGGCTGGCACTGTGAGTTGGCGCCCGAGCCCGGCTTTCACATCGACGTTCACGAACATGCCCGGCTTGAGCTTGAGTTCTGGGTTCGCCATCTCGATACGCACACGAATGGTTCGCGTCGCCATATCCACTTGCGGCAGAATCTCTTCAATGCGCCCATAGAATGTACGGCCCGGATACGAATCGACTGTGATCTGCACTGTATCGCCGGGTCTTACGCGGCCAACATCATCCTGAAAGACCTGTGCGTACACCCACACGCGGGAAAGGTCAGCCACCGTGTAGAGGCGAGTCGAAGGTTGGACATACATGTTGGGCAGCGCATTATACTCCGTGATGTAACCGGAGACGGGCGAGTTGATAGTGAGATCGGTGATCGGCTTGCCTGTCTCTTTCAGCTTTGCAAGCTCACTTTGCGGTATCTCCCACTGCTCCAGGCGCTGCTCCGCTGCTGAGGACAGCGACGCTGCACCCGACGCAACTCCGTCCACGGTGCTCGTGCTCATCGCCTTCTGATCCTGCCGCGCCAACAGATATTCCTGCTGGGTCGCTACCAGATCGGGGCTATACACCGTGAAGAGCGGCTCTCCCTTATGCACGTACTGGTACGTGGCATTCGCAAAGACTTTGCGAATGTAACCGGGGAAACGGACCTGCACGTAGGAGAGGAGACGCTCGTTAATGTCCACTGTGCCGGTGGCGCGGATGTCGTCGCTCAGTTGCTTATATTCGACCGTGCCGGTCTCGACGCCGATACTCTGCATCCGCTCCGGCGTGAGCTGTACCGGGACGAGGGGGGCTTCCATCTTTTGCTCAGGCATCAATGGGGCTGATTCAGCAGCCGTCGGAGAAGGGCCAGCGGCTACAGGCTGCACCTCTCCAGTGATCGGCATGTTCATCGTCATCGGCGTTTGCGCGCGATGGGAGCGGTAGGTCCATATTCCTGCAATGACTGCCAGGATCACGATCCAGACGAGTGAGGTTCTCAATACATACTTGTTCATCGCAGTGTCGCTCCTGTCAGGGATTCAAGGTGAGCTAAGGCGGCTTCGTGGTCTTCGAGCGTCTGTGCATATTCGAGCTTCAGATTGAGGATGTCTGTGAAATACAGAAGGACATGAACGAACTCTTCACGATTGGAGGCATAGGAGTTCAATGTCGCCCGATATGCCGCGTCGGACTGTGGAATCAGTCCTTCGCGGTACTCCTTCAAGAGCTCTTCATCGCTCGTCGCTTTGACATACTCTTGCTGAACTTCCGCGAGTTGCTGTTGCAGATGCGCGTCGAGCGTCGCCTGAGATTCCGCTCGCTTCTCCGCAGCTTCTGAGATCTCCGCATTGACGCGTTTTCTACGAGGAAATCGCACATCGAAGGTGAACATGTAATAGTCCCGATACTTGCGGTCGGTGTTCTGGTACATGTAACCGAGATCGAAATCCGGCTTGCCCTCGCGCTTTGCGGAGGCCAATTGCGCCTCCTGTTTCTGAATGGCGCTCGCATCGACCCGGAGCTGAGGATTGTTCTGCCGTACCGCTGCAAGCAACTCGTCGGAGGTGCGCTGCAGCGGAGTCTCCACAAGATCTTGCGTAACGATGTCCGGCGATCCTTGGGCTCGATTGAGCAGGCTCTTGAGATGCGCCTGCGCCTGCCCCATCTGCTCATATTGCATTGTGATTTCGCGCACAATCCTGGTCCGGTCTACCTGAGCTTGCAGCACATCCTGTTGCATCCCTTGCCCGACCTGGTAGTGGATCGTCGCATCGTGAATCAGCTGATCGAGAACGGCTTTGCTCTGTTGCAAGATGCCAAGCGTCTGCTGCAGATAGGCCAACTGAAGGTAATCGGCTTTGATCGCATCCGCGATACTGGTTTCCGTTACTGTAACTTCGGCCTGTTTCGTGTCCGCATCGCGCTCGGCTACTTCTCCTCGCAGCCTCAGCTTCCCTGGGTAGGGCAACTCTTGGGATGCCCCAATGCCGACGTAAGCAAAGTCGCTGTTGGTATATCCCGCAAACGGCTTCGGGCTGCCTACACCGAACTGCTGGTAGGTTAATTTCGGGTCAGGTAAAGTGGTCATCTGCGGTGCCACTTGCCTGGCAGCTCGTACGCCATGATTGGCTGCAGAGATTTGTGGGTTGTTTGCCTGAGCCTCTGCCAAAAGCGCGGATAGGGGAATGGGTGGACTCGTTACCGGAGCCTGCCCGAAGGCAGACACTGCAGCGGCCAACAGAAGAGCAGCGGTCAACGAAGAGACCACGTTCATACGGAAGCTCCAATCTCAAATGCAGTTCAAAGCATTTACCGGAGCACGCAGATATGCCTGCGCGCTCGGCAAAAGTAGAGTGCGAGAGAGGAGCTGACTAGATTCTTAGGATGGAAATAGTGGAGGGCGGTGATTTTGGAGGGGAGTAGTCGGGGCGGTCAATCCATCCAATAACAGTAAAGTTCGGATTCACCAACTCATAAGCGGCCAACCAGACGACTGAAACAATGATCGGGTGGAATACTGCTGGCTTCGTAGCTAGCGCATTGTCGTGAAGACTTGCTGGGACCTTCTGACAGCAACCATGCGATTGCGGTATCTCCGTCTGTCCACATTGGCTGCCCATCGTGCGGCAGCAGGCGTGTTCCTGAGCATTCATCTGAGCATCAGGCACCGTGCAGGCCATGGCCGGTGCCAGACACGTCACCATCAACAGAGCCAGCACACCGAATTGGCGAAGAATAGTCACTCGTGCGATAAGGATACGTCTAAAGGGCCGCTAGTGCAAAGCTGGCAGAATGTCGACCCAACGATGTGGATCGAGCTGTCACTTGCGGTGACGTGGGCCTCCTCCTGCATTGTTTTGACCTCTGATTGGTGGAACTTGCCTAAAATCAGTCCGAGATTCATCCTTCTTTTGTCTCCCTTGAATGTCGTCATTGTGCTGCGTGCAGTGCACAGCCCTATCCATCCCACCATAGCGAGAGGATCTAACTGTCATAGAGATGTCATTGCAATACGCATATCAGCAAAGATAGACCTCCGAGTGGCTGCTACATCTCCTGACAATCGAATGACATTTCTGAATCAAGTTCTGGATGGAGGAAGGGGCAAAATGAATAGACGTTACACCGTAGCGGCTAACGCTCGCAGAAGGAGATGAGCATGATGAATCTGCAAGAGACCTTATGGCTCGGCCGGCTGCGTGCGAGATTGATATCGAACCGGCGCGTGCAACAAGCAGAGAAATCGCTGACGGCGAAGGAAGCATATCCGTACTGGGCGTCCACATACTCGACGGAGACGGCCACGAGCTTTCTGGACGAAGAGTTGGCGCGGAAAATGTTACGTGGCTTGCCACACAGACACCTGTTGGATGCGGGATGTGGGACTGGCCGCAGAATCGCAAACAATCCTCACGCCGTCGGTGTGGACCTGAGTCCAGCCATGCTTGCCGCGGGAGGAGCTTCGAACGTGATCGAAGGTGATATACGATCGATGCCCTTTGAGGCTGAACGCTTCGAGATGGTGTGGAGTCGTCTGGTGATCGGTCATATTCCTGATCCGCAAAGTGCTTATGATGAGTTTGCACGTGTAACGAAGCCAGGCGGTTATGTATTTGTCACGGACTTCCATCCGGACGCCGCACACGCCGGGCATCAGCGTAGCTTTACCGATGCAAACGGAACTCTCCATGCGATCGAACACTATGTGCACACCGATCACGTCGAACTCGCGCGGAGGGTGGGACTATCGCTCGTCGAGCATCAGGATGGCGCAGTGGGGCCATCGGTTCGAGAGTTCTACGTGCGCGGCATCGGCATAAAAGCATACAGACGAGACGAAGGGCTCAAGCTGGTCGTTGCCTATCTGTTTCAGAAGTTGACCGGGCAACAGACAATGCAGTGACAATCAGTTGACTGCCGCATGACAACGCTTATTGCTTGGATCGCTAGTTTGGCATTGGGTGTTTCTTCATGGCGATGCACGATGCTCGCTTCAACGTTCATCTTTCCTATTGATGTGTGTCCACCGAGCCATAGATGCCTTCATCTTCTCGACAATCCATTCTCGCGACGCCGCTCCAGACAAACACGGCGGCACAGAGAGTCATCGCATCGCCTCCGCTCTATACGCCCCGACAGGCGGTGCTGCTCCTCTTCTGCGATCCGATGCCGACGCAGTGCTTGATGATAGCGGATCTATCCCACGCGGAATGGCGGCGACTTCTGCATTGGCTGGACATCAGCGGGCTGGCGCTTTATTTCCTTGAGCGTCTTCGACATCTCAATCTAGATTGCATATTGCCGTCATTTGTTCTCGCGCGTCTCAAGCAGAATCAGACAGACAATACGGCCCGTACGCACGGCATGATCGCGGAGTCCATCCGCATTCAGACGGCGTTTCAGCGCGAGAACGTGGTCTACGCAATACTCAAGGGGATATCGCTATGTCCAGTATCGGTACAGCGGCCTGAGCTGCGACATCAGTTTGACCTCGATTTTCTCGTAGCAGCGGAAAGTGCGGATACGGCGAAGGCAATCCTCTTTCGTCAGGGCTATCGTTTATACGCGCAGAGTGGCAGAAGCCTTGAGTTCAAGCGTGACGAGCGGCCTGCAATCTCCATGCGAGACTTCTACAAAGATCAGCCGGGGCATTCCGTCGAACTGCATGTAGAAGCGAACGGCGATGCAGCATCGTCAAGATTGGCCCGTGCAGAGATCGGCATGCTTGCCGGCATGAAAGTGCCGGTGCTTTCCCCTGTGGATCTTTTTGTAGGGCAGGGATTGCATGTTTATAAGGATGTCTGCAGTGAGTTCTGCCGCACATCGCACCTGCTCGAATTCCGTCGCCATATTCTGGCCCGTTCCAGCGATGTAGCTTTCTGGAGAGAGCTTGAGATTGCAGGTAGCTCGGACACGCGAACGTGGGTGGGCCTGGGAGTGGCAACGCAATTCATCACGAAGATTATGGGACAATTCGCGCCAGAGGGGCTGACACGATGGACTGTCGACCGTCTACCTGCATCCGTCCAGCTTTGGTCAACGCTATACGCGAACCGCTCTGCGTTTGCGAATGTGCCAGGGACAAAGTTCTACCTGCTCCTGCAGAGGGAGTTGGAGGGCTTGGGGTTACCGGGTAAGCGTTCCATCACGAAGGCGCTGCTTCCTTTGCGACTTCCGCCGCCCGTGACGCGAGCTGCAGCAAGAGAGCCGATGACAACACGGTTCAATCGGTACAGCTTGCAGAGCACGTTCCTTGCATCGAGATTTCGCTTTCACGTAATGGAGGGAATGCGTTATGTGCGCGCACTACGATGCTGGCGGGAACACCTTCGGAGGTTGTCCTGATGGCTGTTTCATTGCGTCCCGCAGCTGTTGCATTCGACGCGGTAGCTCCAAATTTCGACGCACGCTTTGAAGGATGTCTCAGTGTAGCAGCGCAACGTCGCGCGGTTCGCGCCGCTCTGTTGCGCGTATTTCCTACGCACGGCTATGTTCTTGAAGTAGGCGGAGGAACCGGCATCGACGCGACATTTTTGGCGGAGCGCGGGTTCAAAGTCTTGCTGACCGATGCTTCTCCTGCTATGGTTTCGCTGGCAAACGTGAAGCTTGCCGCGTTGGGATCTAGTACGGAGGTGGTCGCCGGCGAAGATCTCGACGACTTTGCATCACGGTATCTCGCCCAGGGTGGGCCGCAGTTGGATGGAGCTTTCTCGAACTTCGCGCCTTTGAACTGCGTGGTAGATCTTGCGCCTGTGGCACGCGGTTTAGCACAACTGTTGAAGCCAAACGCCGCAGCCATGCTGGTGTTGTTCGGAACGTGCTGCCCAGTAGAGATGTTGCTGGAGACCTTCTCCGGAAGGCAACGGCAGGCACTTCGACGCTTCAAGCGGGGCGCCGCTCCGGCGCGGCTTGCCAAGCGCGAGTTTGAGATCGTCTATCACCGCCGGAAAGAGATTGAACGGGTCTTTGCACCATGGTTCACGCTTGAAAAAAGAATTGGCATCGGTGTGACGGTGCCACCCAGTGCCGCTGAACCTGGCATCTCTGCGCATCCGTCCCTGCTGAAATGGATGGAGCGTGCCGACCGTCTTCTCGCGCGGCCAATGGCGGTGTTTGGCGACCATGTGCTGTACCAGTTTCGGCGCCGCGATTACTAGCGCCAAGATAAGCAGATATCCGGAACATAGACAAGGCAATGAAGACATCGAGACATTCTAAGGACACATGCTGATGGTGCACTCCCTAAGCTGAGTTCTTGCTTGGTGCGGCTGATAGAAGAGGCCGCAAGCCGATGGATGAATCGATGCAGACGACGAAGGAAGCTGACGTGGAAACGCCGTTGTTTAGCTTGAAGATGATTGCGGAGGTGAACATGCCAACGCGATGGGCTAATTTCCGCATGCTTGGATTTGAAGCTGTCCGCCAACAGGAGAATAGCGGGCGCAGGTACACGGAGACAGCGCTTGTGCTGATCCTTGGCGATATTCATGTAGCTCCCCCGATTGTTCGGATCCACTCACAGTGCGCCACGGGCGACATCTTTCACTCACTGCGTTGCGACTGCCATGATCAGCTCCATCTTGCGCTTCGGACTATCGCTGACGAAGGGGCCGGCATTCTGCTTTATGAGCATCAGGAAGGTCGCGGCATTGGGCTGATGGAAAAGCTACGCGCCTATGCTCTACAGGATCAAGGCCTTGATACGATTGAAGCAAACTTGCAGCTTGGGCATGCGGTTGATACTCGTGACTTCCAACTGCCGGTTCGCATTCTGCAGTTTCTGCAAATTTCGTCGCTGCGATTGATGACCAACAATCCGCAAAAGATTGCGACGATTCAATCGGCTGGAATCAAGCTGGTGGAACGCGTTGCTGCGGATGTTGCGAGCAGCCCCCATGCTGCGGGATATCTTGCCACCAAGCGAGAGAAGCTTGGTCATATCTACGCTGGGCACACGCCCGCAAATGCGGTTGGGTGCGAATTAAATCCTGTGTATTCGCTTGCGAAATAACTGCATCGCCTAAACTTCCTGACTTGTAGCCAGGTGACATTCATTTGACATTGTTGAGACAAGCTCTGGTTTCAGAAAAGGCACGCTTGATCTTGCAGAAGCACATATAGCACTGGCGTCCCTGCAGTCGCTATAGAGAGCAATGAGGTGTATCTTGGCCGACGTCTTACTGACACATTCGTATCATCTCCCTTATGACGCGAAGCAGCTGCGCAAGATGCAGCCTTACTCGCCAATTGGCACACTCTACACAGCGACGGCACTTCGTGAAAGTGGGATTTCTGTGGTTGTATTTGACGCGATGCTTGAAGAGCCCGGGGCGCATTTTATTGCGATGCTGCAAGAGCATTGTCCGAAGATCGTGGCGGTTTACGAGGATGACTTCAACTTTCTCTCGAAGATGTGTTTGACGCGTATGCGTGACGTGGCATGGAAGATCGTGAAGGAAGCGAAGGCGGTAGGAGCGGTGACCGTCGTGCATGGTTCGGACTCTACTGATCATCCTGAACTTTTCCTTGAAAACGGATTCGACTACGTTCTTTGCGGTGAGAGCGAGAAGGTGCTTGTCGATCTATGTACGGCGCAGCTTGCGGGCAAAGAAGTTACCATGCTCGATGGCCTCGTAAAGATGGGCCCAGGCGGCGAAGTGATCCGTAGCCACCAGCGCCTGGCCAGGAATCCGGACTGGGCAAATCTATCGAATCCTTCGCGTGACTTGATCGATCTGGAACCGTATCGCAGGGCCTGGATGGATTCGCATGGGTATTTTTCCGTGAACATGGTGGCGAGTCGCGGCTGTCCGTTTCAATGCAACTGGTGCGCGAAGCCGATTTCGGGCAATCGCTTCCATCTGCGATCCGCCGCCGTAGTCGCGGAGGAGATGCTTTGCTTGAAGCGGGCCGGGGCCGATCATATCTGGTTCGGTGACGATGTCTTCGCCCTGAACCACAACTGGGTAAAAGACTTCGCGGAGGAGGTGACAGAGCGCGATGCCGCCGTTCCGTTTAAGGTGCAGTCACGTGCCGACCTGATGAGCGAGGAGACAGTGCACAACCTCAAGCTTGCCGGCTGTGCCGAGGTATGGATGGGCGTGGAGTCTGGCGCGCAGTCGATTCTGGACGCGATGGACAAGGGTATTAGCCTTGCGACAATCGCAACCGCTCGCAAACGGCTCCAGGATGCGGGTATCCGTGCATGCTTCTTCTTACAGTTTGGCTATCCAGGTGAGATGTGGCATGAACTACAGCAGACCATTGCATTCGTGCGCGAGATGCGGCCTGACGATATTGGCATCTCATTTTCTTATCCGTTGCCCGGAACAAAGTTCTATCAACGTGTACAAGCGCAGCTGGGGCAGAAGCAGAACTGGATCGACAGTGATGATCTTTGTATCATCTTCAAGGCCGCGTATACGACGGACTTCTACCGTGCTGTGAGAGAGGCCCTACATGCGGAGGTGGATGCCTGGTACAAGGCACCCTCAAACGAAGGCGCTCTTCGTGAGGTCGAAGCTCTATGGTTGAAGGTAGAGGAACTTGAGCCGATCAGCCGTGATGACGAGGCCTTTACGTTTGAGCCGTCACCGAAAGTGTTGGCGACGACCGCATTTGTTCCGCTGGAAAGCCTGAGCTAGATCAAAGGATGGAACAGATGCCTGACTTGCTCTCCGCGCAAGAGATGATGACTGAGACCCCTGCTCAGATACTGACCGAAAGCCGCGACGAAGCTTTGTCCATCCATCTGCGTTGCACACGCTGCCACGCTCGCATGGATGGATCGCATTGCCGCCACTGCGGCTTTCGCATGATTGTGGAAGATGACATTGTGCGTGCGTTGCCTGCAGAGCGAGTCGCGCACTATGCGCGGTTCGTCGCCGACTATGAACGCATTCGGGCCGCGGAAGGTCGGGGTAGTCAGACCGAGCATTACTATCTTGGTTTACCGTACAAAGACGCAACGGGTCGAAACTCAGATCAATGGCGTATCCGTGCGCGAAGCTTCAACTGTCTCTTCGAGCAGGTGTTGCGCCCGATGAAAGTACGCACCGTTCTCGACCTCGGAGCTGGTAATTGCTGGATGAGTTATCGTCTCGCTCTGGCCCACTATGAACCAGTTGCTGTCGATTTGCTAACGAATAACCATGACGGTTTGGGCGCAGCAATCCATTATCGGCATCAGTTATCGAAGGCGGTCCCGAGATTCCAAGCTGAGGCTGCGAATCTGCCTTTTGAGGATGAGCAGTTTGATGCTGTCATCTTCAATGCGTCGTTCCACTATGCGGAGGACTACGAGACGGTGCTTCGTGAGGCGTTGCGCTGTGTGAAGCGCGGAGGCATTGTCATCATCAGCGACACTCCATGGTACTCACACGAAGAGAGCGGAATGCGAATGGTTGCAGAGCGGCAAGCAATGTTTCTCAAGCACTACGGTACGGCGTCGCACGCGCTAAGCAGTCAAGAGTTTCTTACGGACGGACGTCTAGCGTTGCTGGCAGAGCAATGCGGGATTCGATGGGAGATCTTTTATCCTAAGTTCGGAGTCCGATGGGCTCTAAGGCCATGGCTCGCCAAGGTGCGCCGCAGGCGGGAGCCCTCCCGCTTCCGTATCTATGTTGCGAGGAAGCATGCGTAATCCCCAACCGGAGATGCATATTGAAAGAGTGCTCCTGCAGAGAGCTCTTTGTGCTTTCGGACCACACGAGCTTCAATATGTCGACATCGAGATCGTTGCCGGGGCTATCGATTGCCTCTATGATGGCGGCGGCGCGACGGCTTCAGAGCGAGCGGAGGCGATAAACCTCACTGGGTACCTTATGATGCCCGGTCTCATCAACGCACACGATCACTTGCAGTTCGCACTTTATCCGCGCCTCGCAAATCCTCCTTACAGGAACTATATAGAGTGGGGAGAAGACATCCACCAACGGCACGCTGATGTTATTGCTCGTCAACATCGGATACATAAGGACGTGCGCTTATGGTGGGGTGGTGTGCGCAATCTGCTGTGCGGCGTCACCACCGTATGTCATCACGATCCGCCATGGCCTGTGCTGCAGCAAGCGGAGTTTCCGGTTCGCGTCCTACAGCATTATGGCTGGGCACACTCGGTAGGACTGGAGTCAGATATCCGTCGTGCGTATTCGCAGACGCCGGAGAACCAACCATTCATCGTGCACACATGTGAAGGCGTGGACGACATCGCTCAAAAGGAACTCGCAACGCTGGATGTTATGGAGGCGCTTCACGACAACACAATTCTCGTACATGGCCTGGCTCTCGATGAGCAGGGTATTGCGCGAGTGCGGGATAGCGGTGCATCGCTCGTCGTGTGTCCGTCTTCCAACCATAATATCTTCGGTGTGTTGCCGGACATGGGTAGGTTGCGGCACATCGAAAGAGTAGCACTAGGAAACGACTCACCCCTTACCTCGGAGGGTGAGTTGCTGGACGAAATTCGATTTGCAATTCGTTATGGTGGCATCGGTGCTGAGGACGCATATCGCATGGTGACAGAGGCGCCGGCAAAGATGCTGAGATTGCCCTATGGCGCGGGAGCTATCACTAGGGAAGGGAAGGCGGATCTCATCGGAGTACGCGATACGGGAGAAGACGCGGCCGAACGACTGAAGACACTCTCCATGGAAGATATTGAGTTAGTTATAATCGGAGGCCGGGTTCAACTTTGCTCCGATGCGATGTGGGAACGGATGCCATTGCGGTTGTGCGAAGGACTTGCTCCAATCTCCGTCGGTGGAATTGTGCGCTGGCTACGGGCACCTGTAGGGGAGTTGCTGCGCAGTGCGGAAGAGGTATTGGGATTGGGTAAAGCGAGCCTCTCTGGGAAACAGTTGGCAGTTCCCTCTGCTGTCCGCATATAGAACTGGAACGAAGATTACGATGGCACATTTTGGCATCCTGTCCTTCAAAGGGACAGGTCACTTGAATCCGCTGATCACCTTATCCAAGGAGTTGATGGCTCGCGGGCATAGTGTCAGCTTTGTGCAACGGCCGGAGGTTGAGACCCGCATCCGGGCACATGGCATAGGTTTTTGTGTCGTCGGGCGGGACAACGCGGTACAGTCCACGACGGTAAAGAAGAGAGCGACCAAGCCATCGGGGGGTATTGCGGCGATTCGTTATAGCTTGGAGCGGATCTCGGCTGAAATGGAGATGTATCTCCGCGACGGGCCGGAAGCGATACGGAGTGCGGGCGTCGACGTGCTCATTGTAGATGAGGTCGCATTCGCGGGGCCGACGCTGGCAGAGATGTTGCAATTACCTTACTTCATCATCTCGACGTCGATTCCACATCATTTGGGATGGAGCGATTCTTCGATCAAGATACGACATAGATCGTGGACGGAGACGCTGTATAGCCTCTTACTGGAGGTTTCGGTACAGCGAATGTATGGGCCTGTGCGGCATGCGCTGGATGTGTTACGCAAGAGGCACGGTCTCGGTTCGAGTCGAGACCGAACCTACCTGGAACTTGCACACATTACGCCATTGCCTGAGTGTCTTGATCTGCCGCACAAGCGTTTATCCGGGACGTTCCACTACACTGGCCCATTTGTCGATGAAGAAGCGCGTACCCCGATGGAATTTCCGTGGGAGCAGCTCGACGGTAGACGACTTGTCTACGCTTCGTT
The DNA here is from genome assembly GCF_014083945.1 of Granulicella sp. 5B5. Classification (GTDB taxonomy): domain Bacteria; phylum Acidobacteriota; class Terriglobia; order Terriglobales; family Acidobacteriaceae; genus Granulicella. The sequence goes on from NZ_CP046444.1 coordinate 3,781,924, forward strand.
AGGAACGACCTTGAAGGGTGAGCCGGACACCTTTAGGATGATCGCGGAGGCGTGTGCAGGTTTAAACCTACAGCTGGTTATTACCCTCGGCGACAGACGCGATCCGGCCATGTTTCAGAACCTTCAAGGTTCACCCATTGTGGTGAAAGTAGCGCCACAGCTTGAGTTGCTGAAGAAAGTGAGTGTGGTGATCACACATGCGGGACCGAATACTGCGTTCGAAACACTTCTGCATGGTATTCCGATGGTTGCGATTCCAAAAGCCTTTGATCAACCGGGCATCGCCAAACGGCTGCGACTTGCAGGCGTAGCAGAGGTTCTCTCCTTGCACCAGCTTACAGCGCAGCGCATCCGGGCGGCTTTGCTAAAGGTGCTGGACGAGCCGCGCTATCGTGTAGCCGCGCAGAAGATGCAGCGAGATATCGCAGCTATTCGTGGACTGAATCTTGCGGCTGACATCATCGAAAACTCTTTACATCATTTTCGTCAACGTGCCGAGCTCCTCAGAAAGTATTGGGAACTCTCATATTCGAATGACCCGTCGATGACAGCGGAGTGACAACTCCAGTCTGCTCCCGGCGATACGTTGAGGTATGACTACGCGAGAGAACCGCCCCCGTGTCGTTTGGTTTGAACGTGTCGTCTTTTGCCTGTCGATGCTGTACCTATGCTTCCACACGCTGCCGCAGGCATGGCGAACGCTGAACACGGACTTTCCGAACTACTACCTGGCCTCGCGGCTCGTGGAGGAGCACTACGATACGACGCGGATGTATGAGTGGACATGGATTGAGCGTGAAAAGGCTCATCGAGCCATCGACATCCGTGTGCTCGGGTTGCTCCCGATCACGCCGTTTTCGACGCTAGTTTTTTTGCCCTTGGCGAAGCTCGCGCCGCTCGCTGCGAAGCATGTATGGATTCTGCTGAATCTGGCAATTCTGATTCCGCTTGTCTGGATGATACGAGAGATGACAGGGCTCAATCTTCGCTGGATGGGCCTGGCGCTCACGTTGAACTTCCCACTCTATCGCAACTTCCTCTTCGGGCAGTTCTACATCGTTCTCTTGTTGCTGGTTGTGACTGCCTGTTGGTGTTATCTGCGCGGATACAGAGCATGGGCCGGAGCACTTCTTGCAATCGCAGGCGCCTGCAAGGTCTTTCCCATACTGCTCTTTATCTTCTTTCTGCAGCGTAGAGACTGGCGTGCGCTGGGTGCGGGTATCCTCACCGGATCGATCGCTGTTGCGTCATCGATCGCTGTCTTCGGCTGGACGGTGCATCGAACCTGGCTGCAGGAGATATTGCCGTGGGTCACGCGGGGCGAGGGACTTCAGCCTTACACTATCACGGCCTCTATCCCCGGCATTCTGCATCGGCTATTTCTCTCCGAACCACAGTGGAACCCACGCCCTTGGCACGACTCGCCTTTCGCATATGCACTGCTCTCCCCCGTATTGCAAACGCTAATCCTGGCACCAGCCATTCTGCTGATCCGCAGAATCAAGAGCGGCCGCGAAACAATCCTCTTGGAGTGGTCCGCGCTTATCACCGCGGCGCTTACGATTTCGACGATCCCGGCCTCCTACAATTTTGTGCTGATCGTCTTTCCGGCGTGTGTTGTAGCTTCGATGCTCTATCGGAGACGTCACTGGGGATGGCTCACGCTTCTGGTGCTTGTTTACTTCGGCATCGGGTTTCCCGTCACCGCCCCGGCGAATGTCTCAGGACTTGCGGTACTGCTGTACGTTCCGCGCCTGCCTCTGCTGCTGGGACTTCTCGCAGGCATCTATTGGCTTCTCTGGACAGATGGCCGTGCTGCTGAACGATCACGTGATTGGACAGCCTATGTATGGACTCTGGCATTGCTTATCCTGACAACCTCAACCGTTCGGTCTACGTTGCGGGTGGAGCGGGCCCGGCGACAGGAATATGCTTATCGTCTGCCGCTTGGAGCGACGGGTTTTCTCAACGCAGCCCCGCATCGCGAAGGTATGTTTATCCGATATCTCGCGTTTACCTTTGAAGGCTATCGCTGCGTAACAGTGAACATGCATGATGGTATAAAGACGATCTCGCCGGCCAGTGCGAACGATATACTTTCGTTCGCTGACGAAGGCGACCATACATTGCTGGAGCAAGCTCTAGCTCCGCAATCGGTGATTGTGGACGGAGAGCATCCTTCGGACAGCGTTGTAGTCAACGGGCATGATCCCATGTTCGCCATGGATGGCAAGAGCCTGGCGTTCCTGCGCGACGATCACGGCCGGGGCCGACTCATGATGCGCGATGGTCTTCGTGATGACTCCGCCGAAACAGCACTCACTCCGGCGCGAATGAATGTCTATGAGGCGGCGTACATATCGCCAAAATCCTATGTCTACGCCGCTGCGGACGATGGTGGATATCCGCAGCTATATGCGACCGATGGAACGAGAACGAACGCGCCACTTGGACTTGGGCCATCGCGTTACCCGGCGCTGTCTCCTGATGGAAGATGGCTGGCCTATAGCCACCTGGAGCACGGCGTATGGAACCTCTGGATTCGCGATCAAACTTCGGGGGCACTGCGTCGAGTTGCGGATGTGCCCTGCAACCAAATCCAGGCCGCATGGGAGAACGACTCGAAGACGCTGCTTTATTCGACAGACTGCGGCCGAAGCGTCTGGTTCACCGCGGTCGCCCAGCGCAAAGTCCTTCCGTAGATGAGGGCGGCCATCACAAAATCCCTCGCAGGCATGACCGCTTTGAGCGAAACGATCTCCTAGATGTCGAGCGCCAGCGTCTCGAGCGCTTCGATTCCATCGTTAAGATCTGTGTACTGCAACTCGTACGTCGGCACGTTCGCCAGGGTTTCCAGGATCTGCATATGCTTCGCACGAATCTCTCCGGCGGAGAAGAGTTCGTTCTGCATGCGTTCGGTTGCCGTGCGCAGGGGAAGGGGCGAGAGGTGCGCTCGCGTATCCGGCCGACGCTGCAGGTAAACGATGGCGGTAATCGCAGCCTCGGCCGAGGTGCGCTGGACAGGCAGCGTGGTGACAGACACTTCAATGGAAGGTTTGCCCTCCATTCGAGGCGTAACCTCAAAACGCGAGAGTTCTGGGAGCAGCGACCGGGTCTCCGGACGGAAGCGCATGCGATGCGCATGTCCGATGACCTGCGGCGTCTCCGCATCGTTGATCAGATAACTGGTATCGTCCGAGGTGTAAGTCCAGCCTGCGCGAGCACAGCCATAGGCCAGCGTAGACTTGCCTGCGCCTGAATCGCCGCATAGAAGAATCCCCTTGCCGCGCTTGCTGACGCACGCCGCATGAATGTCGGTTACTACGCTCGCGCCCAACAATAGATATACGATTTTTTCGAGGAAGTTATACCGGACATACAACGGGCGACGGAAGGCCGCTTCGTTCAACCATGCAAAGCTGGTGAGCGTCTTCAAATCGATCATGGCCTGGTTCGCATGGTCGGCGACAAGCGAGTAGAGGTGGTTGTATTCGCGCCGGGCGGGTTCGGGCGGGCACTTCGAAGAGCCGTCCGGCGTAACGCCGATACGCACCTCGATCGGCGTCATTCCCCGGCGTAGACGGCGATGACCAAAGCTCTCCTGTCCGGCGCGCAACACCCGAGGATCGTTCGTCACGATGTCGACGGCATAACCGAGAGGATAAAAGGTCCTCCGCAGGGGAAGGTCCATGTCATACAGCAACGCCTTCTGTGGCTTCTCCGCAATGCCGGCAGCAGCATGAGTTATTGCAGTGCGATCCGCATGGAGGGCCTTCGATGTGGCAGAAGAATCAACGGTGTTCAAAGGGGAAACCTCCTCGCGTCCAGACTGTACTCCGACGAGTTTGCCGCGCGCGAATCACGCGTAGTCATAGCAGATACGCCGAGCATACTGAAAGAATCAGCAGTGCATGTCATCGTCCAGTCATGGAATTGTCAGCGCTCGCGCACTGGTCTTTGGTGAAGCAATAACATCGCGAGCACGCTGAGGAATGACAAACAATTGACAAGCGGCAGAAGATGCCGAGACACACTCCGGCCACCACTGGACTAAGTTCTCCATAGGCCGTATGTGGACCGATGGCGGCAGGAGGGGTTGAGTGAAAAAGTTTACCGAGCTTCGCGCAGATGGACTTACCACAGATCGACTGCGTGAAGAGATTGCGCTGCATGGATATGCGTTGATACGCGACTTGATACCGCAGGGCGCAGTTCGCGGTGTTCTGAACGATGTGACGCAGGAGCTAACACGCGCTGGCTGGCTGGCTCAAGGTCATGATCCGATGGAGCGAGTAACGTTTCCAGAAGCCGCGTGCGGTGATCCTGATCCCTGCTTTAAGCAGGTGTATCAGAGGGTCTTCAATCTTGAATCATTCCATGCATTGCCGCACCATCCCGCACTTCGTCGTGCGATGCAGATGCTCGTCGGGGAATATCTCTTCGTGCATCCGAAACCTATTGGTCGACTCATCTTTCCAAACTGCGAGCGCCTTGTGACACACGCACATCAGGACTATGAGTTCGTGGGCGGAGATCCGGAGTTCTATACGGCGTGGATTCCATTCCACGATTGCCCGCTGGAGCTCGGACCGCTCCGCATACTTGAAGGATCGCATCGCCACGGTATGCAGGAGCATGCGCGAGCGAATCTACACGTTCCGGAGATTCCAATGGATACGGCGATGGGTGATAAGTGGGTTGGCGGGCAGGTCAACGCGGGAGATGTGCTGATCTTCCATAGCCTAACCGTCCATGCGGCGTCTCCAAACCGGACGAACCAGATGCGGCTTTCACTCGATTGCAGATTTCAGGATGCGCAACGTGCATTGAATCCTTCTAACCTGGTTTTTGCCGGCGAGTCAGGAAAGTCCTGGGAGAAGACATATGCCGAATGGCAGTCAGACGATCTGAAGTTCTACTGGAAGCGAATTCCTCTGCGGCTGGAACCATCGCGTGATGAGTTAGTTCATCTTGCGGAAACGGCGAAATCCCCACGTTTGCGCGCGAGGTATATCCGCATGGTTAGCCAACTCGACTAGCAAATCTAGTGAGAACGAAGAGGCGGATGAGTTGCATGACGCCGACAGGCCGATCGCAATCCATCCGCCTTCATTGATGGCGAATAATCCTGATGCATCAGTAAGTACGAACTCGAACCCCGAATGTAGCTGACGTGTACGAGCTCTCGCGAACGGGTCTCTCGTGTGGTCCAGTCATCGGAAAGATCTCATCGTCTGATTCTGGTGATTCCATCCGTTGGCGGTACTGAATCAACTCGGCAACGGTCAGCATTTGCAAGCCGTGCAGATGGCAAAATGGGATCAAATCAGGCACACGCGCCATTGTTCCATCATCATTCATGATCTCGCAGATAACGCCGGCAGGAGTGAGCCCGGCCATGCATGCCAGATCAACTGATGCTTCTGTTTGACCTGGGCGCGCCAGCACTCCACCGGGCCGCGCGCGCAGAGGAAACACATGACCCGGTCGCGCTAGGTCATGAGCGCCTGAAGAGGGGTTGATGGCGGTGCGTATCGTGTGCGCGCGATCTCGCGCGGAGATGCCAGTCGTCACACCAACCCGTGCTTCGACGCTCTCCGTAAATGCGGTGCCGAACTGTGAGGTGTTGCAGGCGACCATCGGATTTAGCTGTAGCTGATCGGCACGCTCTTCAGTCAATGTAAGACAAATGAGGCCCCTGCCGAACTTTGCCATGAAGTTGATCGCTTCTGGCGTGATGTACTCTGCAGCGAGCGTGAGGTCTCCCTCATTTTCGCGATCTTCATCATCGACGACGACGAGCATGTGTCCGCGCGCAAAGGCTTCGAGAGCTTCCGGTACGGTAACAAACGGTGACTGCATGATTCCTCCCGGAAGCGCTTCGTATTTCTTGCGGCATATCCGTCTTTCACGACACTCCATCACGGAGATGCCTACTATCATGACCCTGAGCACCAGCGCGAGTTGTCATTTATTTGTCTCCAATTTGCCGTTATCTGCGTTTATTGAGCGGTGACAGGTTTCTGACAATTCTCCGACCCTCCTCTGACAACAGTCGATGTGCCGGCGCATACCGTCAAAGTGTGCTGACACTCTTCGATCGGCCTCCTTTTGCAGTGCTCGCCCCAACGGCAAGCAGTCGCCGCCGGTCGGCCTACCTGCTGCTATCGAAGCAGCAACGTTTGCTGTACATCCTTCTGATTGCCGCGAGAGTCAGTGTTGGTTTGCTGGACCTTTTATTAGCAGGCTCTCTTTATCTTCTTTTTCTGGTACTGCAGGGGATCGTGCCAAATAATCAATTGTGGTGGCAGCCGCAGTCGGTTCTTCAAGTGTCACTGGTAGCAGGATCCCTCGTCGTTATACGGTCTCTTGCGGATGCCTTGTCGACGGGTTCTCTCCTTAACTTTGTACAAAACATCTACAAGGATTTGCTTCAACGGCTTACGCAGGGTTATAGCGAAGTACGCTGGGAGACTTTTGTTCAATTAAACCGGAGTGACCTTCTCAATCACACGACATACACGGCGCGAGAGGCATCGCAGTTTTACTTGCGTGGCATCGAGTTGATGTCGGCGCAGATCGTTGTTCTGGTGATGGCGGTCGCCGTTGTGGCCAAAAGCCCCACTGGTGCCGTCGGATTGGCTTGCACCCTTGCTTCGTTTTATGCCCTGCACCGCTTCTTCATTCGCGATCGGGTTCACATAGCTGCCGCCATTCGCGAGCAATCCTTCGGAGCCCTGCAGTGTGTACTTTCGGACATGTTTTCGTCGGGGAAAGAAATTCGTATCTACCGCAACCACAGCTTCTTTCAAGCGCAGATTCGTGAACATGCTGACGCGGTAAGCACGGAGAGTGTCCGCTTGTCGCTCCTACCGCAGCTTGCCCGCATCCTGTCGGACCAAGGTGTGCTTTTGATATTTCTCGGACTGTTAGTAGCTGTGCAACTACAGCAAGGGGATGTACGACGGCTACTTGCGATTATCGTCTTCTATTTTGTTCTATCGCGACGAATGCTGCCACTCACGAGTCAGATCTCGTTTCTCGCCGGGCAAATAGATGGTTCCTATGAGAATGTTCGACTTGTGTCCGCAGAGTTAGACGGGTGTTCTCGGCAACGGAATACGCAAGTGCAGTGTGGCAGTCCAGGTCCGGATACGGTACTCGAGCTTGAAGACGTCAGCTTTGGTTTTGAAGAAGAAGTTCAGATTCTACGCAATATTTCTTTTCGGCAGCGACACGGCGAGACAGTTATATTGCATGGCGTCTCCGGCAGCGGCAAGAGTTCGCTGCTGAATATCATCGCAGGGTTGTTGCAGCCGACGGGTGGCGCAGTGCGCGTTGATCGAACGAGGATCGCATATGTGCCACAAGACACGGTGCTCCTGGATGCGTCGATGCGCACCAACCTCCTTTTTGGGTTGGAAGGCAAGAGTGACAAAGATCTCATGCGTGCCCTTACACTCGCGCAACTCGATACGTTTTTAAGTGCACAGCCCGACGGTCTCGACACGAGGGTCGGCGATAACGGAATCCTCTTCTCCGGTGGCCAGCGTCAACGTCTTGGGATTGCACGCGCGCTCGTTCGCGGTGGCACACTATTATTGCTTGACGAGGCCACCTCCGCACTGGACGAAGAAAACGAGTTACAGGTGCTCAAAAACCTGGAAGAAGAAGGTCTCGCGGTTCTGCTCGTCACTCATCGCAAATACGTGCGCTTCTCCGCGCAGCGGGTGTTCAACCTCGAGGGATGTCGACTGGTGGAGCAGATGAGTCCGCAGGCAGAGACTCCGGAGCCAAGTTCAGAGACGATTCTCAACATGGTTTAGTGAATTACGCGAGATTGAGCGGTGTAATAGCTCATTTTATAATCAACAAAGGAATGACATTTCACTTACCCACACATGACACCGGGGCGAACGACGTTGCTTAGTGTCAGTAATCGAGGGCAAAGACTGACAACAAGCTTTGCATCTCTTGCGGTGTGTCACTCCTATGAACAGCATTGAAAAAGCGCAATCCTCCTTAGCACTCCTATTGCTCTTCCTACTTCGCCGGTGGGGCATGCTGTCGACTCTCGCAGTTGCATGTCTTTTGGTGACGACGGCATACGCACAGGACGCATTTGCTCCTCCGCCGACGCAGAGCGCGCCGACCTCCTCCACCGCCGACACTGATGTACAGTCTTCGCCTCTCGGGATCGGAGATACAGGCAGCGACCAGCAGGATACCAGCGCAAGTGCGAGCTCAAGCGTGTTCGCACAACCGTCCACTCTCTCGGCGGATCAGATCATCCAGATACTGCAGCAATCGCCTGACCTCGTCGTCGAAATCAAGTCGCAGGTCGCGGATCGCCTCCAGCAGCAAGGCTCGCAGGTGGATGCAAATGACATTACCGACCAGATGCTCTACAACCAGATCTCGACGAACGCCGACCTGCGCGCCAACGTCAGCACGTTTTTGCGTGCCCGTGGATATGTTTCGCAGGGAGACTTGCAGAGCGAAGGTGCAAGTGCGGGAGGGTTCGGCTCAGAACAAGGAACAACTTTGCCTGGTGACACGAACGCGTCTCAATTGGGCGCGAATGGCGACCTTACGACGACCGGCACGAGCGTGAACGGCACAGCGCTCGGTACGGCGCTGAACGCGAGAAGCACTGCCGGATCGATCTCGCAACGGAACGCCTCGCGCAATCACGAGAACTCCACGACAAGTACCGATGTACCGAAGGTACTGCGCCAGTCAACGCCGTACAACCTGCAGTCGCTCCGCGATCTCTACACTCAGATCCCCGAGCGCGCCATGCACCTGAAGCGTTTCGGCTCAGATGTTTTCCTCAATCGCAATACATCTGCGATGTCGCTTGGCGGTTCAAGCCAGAACACGCCTTTGGATGTACCGCTAGGGCCGGATTATGTGGTTGGTCCTGGCGACACGCTCGCAATCAATGTGTGGGGTGGCATCACGCAAAGTGTCAACCGTGTTGTGGACCGAGATGGCCACGTTCTGTTGCCTGAAGCGGGCTCGCTTCAGGTAGCCGGTTTGTCACTAGGGAGCGCAGAGAACGCAATTGCGGAGGCACTGCAGCGGCAGTACCGCGATGTGAAGGTCTCTGTCACGGTAGCTCGGCTGCACTCTGTGCGCGTATATGTCGTTGGCGATGTCCAGCGGCCGGGCGGGTATGACATCAGTTCTCTAGCCACGCCGCTGAGCGCGCTGTTCGCAGCGGGCGGTCCAACATCGGTCGGATCTTTACGGATAGCTCGTCATTATCGTGGAGACAAGTTGGTGGAGGAGATCGACCTCTACGACTTTCTACTGCATGGCTTGCGCAAAGGAAGTGCCCACTTTGAAAGCGGAGATACGCTGCTCGTGCCGCCGGCCGGGCCACAGGTTGCTCTCTCGGGCGCGGTGAAGCGTCCCGCGATCTATGAATTGAAGGCTGGCGAAACGACCCTTGCGACAGCGCTCGAATATGCCGGCGGTGTGACTGTTGCCGCATCATTGAGCCATATCACGATTGAGCGCATCGACCCGAATCGCCAGCGTGCGACGGTTACACTTAGCGTTCCCGCTAACGGGGAACCGGATGCCGATCGCGCGGCGATCAACCAGTTCGAAGTGTGTGACGGTGACCGCATACATGTCTCGCCAATCCTGCCGTACAGCGAGCGAGTGATTTATGTTCAGGGCCATGTGGTGCGCCCGGGACGCGTGTCCTACACGGACGGAATGCGGCTCTCGGATGTGCTGCATAGCTATCAGGACATGCTGCCTGAACCCGCAGAGCACGGTGAGATTATTCGACTCGTCCCTCCGGACCTGCACGCGGAGACGATCGACTTCAGCGTGCCCGAGGTCCTCATTGGCAACGCGAATATCGTGCTGCAGCCGTTCGACACTGTGCGCATCTTTGGTCGCTACGAGGTCGATAGCCCGAAGGTGACCATCCACGGCGAAGTGTTGCGCGCTGGTGTGTATCCGCTCTCGAAGGACATGACCATCTCGCAGCTCGTGCGCATGGCAGGTGGCTTTAAGCGTGATGCTCTAACTGAGAGTGCGGACCTGACCAGCTATGCCGTGGCAAAGGGAAACCACGTAACCGGAGAGATTACAACCGTGCGCATTGGTGCGGCTGTTGCGGGCTCAGATCCGGGGGCGGATACCGTGCTCAAACCCGGCGACATTCTGACGATCCACCAGATTACCGGCTGGAATGACATTGGCCAGTCCATCACGATCAACGGGCAGGTGAAGTTTCCAGGAAGTTACGGATTCCACGAGGGTGAGCGGCTGAGCTCAGTGCTGCGCCGCGCGGGTGGTCTTCGCGACACGGCGTATCCAGAGGGCGCGGTATTACTACGCGAGCAGGTGCGCGAGGTGGAAGAGAAAAGCCGCGACGAGCTCATCCGGCAGATTGAGACGAACTCCTCATCCGCGCGGCTGTCGCCAGCGCTTGCAGGCGACAGTGGCTCTGCCTTGCAGCTCATCAAGGCACAGCAGCAACAGGCGCTGGCACAGTTGAAGTCCAATCCCCCCACAGGCCGCATGGTGATTCACATCGGTGCGGACATCGATAGCTGGGCCAACACGCCAGCGGATGTGGAGCTGCGACGCGGCGATGTGCTGACAATTCCCAAGCGACCCGGCTTCGTCATCGTCTCGGGTGAGGTTTATAACGCAACCGGCCTGACCTTTACCCAGGGCAAGACGGCAAAGTGGTATCTAAGCCGCGCCGGTGGAACCAACGCCGCCGCCGACCGCAAAAACATCTTCATCATCCGCGCGAACGGATCGGTGGTGGGACGACATTCCGGCGGGTGGTTCGATGCCGACGTGCTTTCCACCAGGCTTGATCCCGGCGATGTTGTCGTCGTTCCGCAGAAGATCATCGGTGCATCGCTGTTCTGGAAAAATCTGCTGGCAACCGCACAACTCGCTTCCTCCATCGGGATCACCGCCGGCATTGCGGCAGCGGCCCTCTGATGCCTGACAAGCGGAGTAATCAACGAATGGGATCCAAGCTGCTTGGTGTCTGCCTAATGTCGACGTTGTGCCTCCAACTCGTTCGCTTTTCCAAGGCGCAGGAGCTGCAAGACCGCAGTGCGTCCAACATGGCGTCGACGTATGTGCCCATCGATAGCTGGGTGTATGCAGTGTTCGACCGTCTCGCGGCGAAAGGCTACATGCAGAGTGCCATCTTCAGCCTTCGGCCGTGGACGCGCCTGGAATGCGCCCGGCTGATCGACGAGGCGAACGACCAGATACTTGATACGCAAGCGGACCCAGACGTGCTTTCCATGCTGCGCGCGCTCCAGAAGGAGTTTGCACAGGAGCTGCTCCGTCGCGCAGGTGCGAGAAACCTGGAGCTTCGTCTGGAGTCGATCGACCAACGTGTCACAGCCATCACCGGCACCCCGATCAGGGACGGCTTCCACTTCGCGGAGACGCTGGTCAATGATGAGGGCCGTCCGTTCGCGCAAGGAGCTAATCTTTACACTGGCATTGCGCTTCGTTCTACCGCGGGGCCCTTCGCAGCCTATGCGAATGTCGAACTGCAGCGTGTGCCGTTCGCGGCACAGCCCGATGCTGCGGTGCAGTCTGCGATCTCTATAGCGGACTTTACACCATTGGGTCAAGAGGGGCCGCCGTCAGACTTCGTCCGTGCACGAGCGCTTGAAGCGTATGTCTCCTTCACGGTGGCGAACAATCAGTTCACCTTCGGCCGTCAATCACTGTGGTGGGGACCGGCGCGCAGCGGAACAACGCTTTTCACCGATAATGCGGAACCGATCGCCATGCTTCGCTACGATCGCGTGCAGCCGTTCGAGTTGCCGGGCATCCTGCATGTACTTGGGCCGATCCGTGTACAGCTGCTGGTCGGGCGGCTGTCGGGGGCGCAGTACGTACATGCCAACCACACGACGTTCGGTGCGCCCGGTGTCGTCCTGAGCGATCAACCATTCATCCATGGTGAAAAGCTTTCGTTCAAGCTGACTCCGAACCTTGAGTTCGGCGTTTCACGTACTGTGCTCTTTGCGGGTCAAGGAGCACCATTCACAACGCATACCTTGCTGCGCAGTATCTTCTCTGCAAGCGTTGCCAACGAGAATCAAGACCCCGGGGATCGGAGAAACGCGGTCGACGCCGAGTATCGAATTCCTGGACTTCGCAATTGTCTCACTGGATACTTTGACGGCTTCTCCGAAGACCAGCCGTTTCCATTGGCATACCCGACCGAGAGCGCTTGGATCTCTGGCTTCGTATATCGCTGTGTACCGCGTCTGCCTCGACTCTCCATTCGTGCGGAAGGCTTATTATCACCGCATCGCAATCTTGCGTTTCCCGGCTTCTTCTATTTCAACGACCACTATCTCAGCGGATACACGAATAGCCGCCAACTGATTGGCAGCTGGATAGGTCGCGAGGGCGATGGCCAGCAACTCTGGGCCACGTGGCAGCTCTCGCCGCAATCGAACGTGGAAATCAGTACTCGCAACTTAAGCGTCAATCGAGAGTTTCTTCAGGGAGGAACGCTCCGCGACCTGAAGATAAGCGCGGACCTTGTACCGCGTCCCGACTGGCAGCTGCATGTAGAAGAGCAGATCGAGTCCTGGCACTTTCCGCTATTGTCCGCAAAGTCTCAGCGCAACTCCGCGTTCACGGTTCAACTCTCATACAGGCCTACAGGGAGAACACAATGATGCACAACTCTGTCGCAATGATGGCACCGGAAGAATCCGATCAAACACTGGATTACGATTTGGATGCGGAGCTTGCCTTCAGGCCGCCGCCTGAGAGCAACACCCATTGGGCCGTGCGCGCTATGCTCTTGTGGCGTCATCGCTCGCTGCTCGCGCGTGTTACGGTAATTTCCTTTCTGGTGAGCCTCGGTCTCGCCTTCGTTATCCCGAAGCAGTACACCGCTGTAACAAGCATCATGCCACCGGAGCCGCAAGGTTCGGGCGCAATGGTGCTCGCGGCCCTTGCAGGAAAAAGCGGCGGGTTAGGTGCGCTGGGCAGTCTGGCTGGTGGATTACTCGGCGACCACGCAAGCACGTTTCTCTATATCAGCCTTCTCGAAAGCGGGACCGTCAGTAGCCACCTCATCGACAAGTTCAACCTGATGCACGTCTATCACAGCCGCTATAGGGTCAATGCGGCGAAACATCTCGCCCATCTCACCACGATCAGCGACGACAAGAAAAGCGGCGTCATCACAATCAAGGTGGAAGACCGTGATCCCGTGCGAGCGCGGAATATCGCACAGGCATATCTGGACGAACTGAATCGAATTCTCACAAAGACCAGCACCTCGTCCGCGCATCAGGAGCGCGTATTTATTGAGAACAGACTGCATTCGGTGCAAGTCGATCTTGAGCAGGCACAGCTGCAGCTAAGCGAATTCTCAAGCAAGAACAACACCGTTGATATCCGCGAGCAGACGCGTGCGATGGTGGATTCCGGTGCGCGCGTGCAGGCGGAGCTACTTGTGGAGCAGTCCGGCCTGCAGTCGTTGCGCCAGATCTACGGCGACGGCAATGTACGCGTGCGTGAGACAGAGGCACGAATCGCTTCGCTTAAAAGTGATCTGCAAAAGATGACAGGAAGCTCTGCGCCCCTTTCAGCGAACACAGCTATATCAGACAGCGCATCAGTGGCGGGTGACGGTAGTGACTCGCTTTACCCTCCGCTGCGCCAGCTGCCGAGACTCGCTGTTCCCTATGCGGATCTTTATCGTCGCGTCAAGGTGCAAGAGGCTGTGTTCGAGCTTCTCACGCAGCAATATGAGATCGCGAGGATTGAAGAAGCGAAGGATCTGCCGGTGGTTCGCGTCATTGACAGTCCGGGCGTTCCTGAGAAGAAGTCCTTTCCACCCCGTCTCCTCCTCACTCTGCTGCTGACACTCCTCTCGCTTGCCGCCACAGCATTCATACTCGTCGTTCGCGAACAATGGGGAGGGGTCGATCCTGGTGATCCCCGCAAGCTGCTCGCCGCGGAGGTGCTGCCTGTCCTGGCCTCCTACATCCGCATCTCCCCAAAATCTCGCGGTGACCACGCATGAGGAGGCATTTCACAAATGCTATGTACGGGGGGCTTGATTACATCTCGTATCCATTTGGGATGCTCATGGTTGCGCCGATAGTGATTCACCGACTCGGTGCATCAGAGTATGGGTTGTGGATGATTGCGACCTCAGTAATCAGCGCCGGCGGCATCATTGCCTCCGGATTTTGTGATGCTGCAACACAACAAATTGCTCGACTTCGAGGGACCGGTGAACGTGCGCGGATGGCGCAAACTGTGAGGAGCACTCTTGGTATTGGGGCGACTCTCAGTTTCGTCCTTGCATGCATTGTCTGGGTGTCGGCACCGTTTGTAGCTGCGCACGTTGTTGTATCGCATGTCACGTCACTGCGGGAGTGCGTCATCTCGCTTCGCATCGCAAGTTTGCTAATCGTCGTGCGCAGCATCGAAAGCGTTGGCGTCAGCGTACATCGCGCGTTCGACAGGTACGGCAGTACCGTTAAGATTAGCGCCGCCATGCGCTTGCTTACTCTTTTTACCGTGGCAGGGCTTGCGATCTGCGGTCAGCGAACGACCAGTTTTCTCATCGCAACGGGCGTGTTTCTCATCGGAGGGACTTATCTGCAGCTCCGAGAACTGCCCCATTTTGTTGGTGAGGGCTCTCTATGGCCTTCCTTAGAACCTACGGAGACATGGCTGCTGGTGAGCGTTGGCATCTTTGTGTGGATACAGGCGCTTGGCGGTGTTGTGTTCACTCAGTTCGATCGCATTCTGCTTGGAGTCTCTCTCGGCGCCGCTGCAGTTGCGCCTTATGCGTTGTGCATTCAGTTCGCACAACCTCTATTCGGCCTTACTGCGTCAACACTGCATTTTCTATTCCCTTATCTCTCCCGGCGAGCCAACATGATTTCGCCTAAAGAGCTACGGCACACATTATTGAAAGCATTTATTTGCAACTTCCTGTTGATCGTCGCAGGCGCAGGCGTATTGCTCCTATGCGGTGATCGCCTCCTCGCTTTGTGGGCTGGCAGTGCACTTGCAAAGACCGCGGTGCAGATTCTTCCCAGAATTGTACTGGGTTCCGCTCTTATGGGCTTGAGCGTTATGGGGACCTATGCGCTCCAGGCACTCGGACTCTTTCGCATTGTGGCTCTTATCAGTCTTTGCAGTCGCGCAGCCATGCTCGCGCTTATGCTCTTCCTGTTGCACCATATGGGGTTGCAGGGGTTGGTGATCTCGCGCTTGTGCTATGGCTTCACGGCTCTGTTTGTTTATGTGCCATTGCTGCAAATTGTGATCAAAACAAGAAGATCCTCAGGCTCGGCCATTCCTATACCGCCTGCCAAGTTGACGGAGGGATCGGCTATATGAAGATCATGGTTTTGGCTGCTTCCTTTTCGTCTGACATCTCTGGCATTCAACGGCACGCGCTGAACCTCGTTCGTTGTTTGATAAAAAGCAACGAGATCACGCGCATTGATCTCGTTGTTGCACCTTGGCAAACGAAGATCACAGAGACACTGAATGATATATCTGACGATCGACTTATTATCCACTTTGAAAAAATGCACGAAGGACCGGTTGGGCGCAACCTCTGGTACTACCGAGAGCTGCCGCTTCTTGTAAGACGGTTGCAGGTTGATCTCGTGCACCTCTCTTACCCAGTGCCCTTTCATGCTGCAGCATTCGGCTGCCCAACGGTACTGAGTCTGCACGATCTCTATCCACTAGAGATCCCTGAGAACTTTGGGTTCCCGAAGGCCATCGCGAACCGATGGATACTGCAGCAGTGCCTTCGTAGCGTTAGCTCGATCGCGTGCGTCTCGGACGCCACTTTGCACAAGTTGAAGCTATGCACGACCGAAAAAGTCGAACAGAAAGCAGTGCGGATCTATAACTGCGTCGAACCCCGTCCCGCTTTGCCAGAACCTCATGCCTATCGAGAGTTAATAGGCGAACGCTTCCTGCTCTCGGTTTCGCAGCACCGCAGAAACAAGAATATCCCTCTTCTCATCCGTGTGTTTCATCGATTACTGCGTGGCACTGCACCGGCGCCTGTGACGAAATTGCTCATTGTCGGAATTGAAGGGCCGGAGACACAGAGCATTCGCTCCCTGATTGCTGATCTCCGCTTGGAGGAACACGTACTTCTCGCGCATGGGCTTTCAGAGGATGAACTGCAGTGGTGCTATGCGCAGTGTGAAGCAGTCATAGCTCCTTCAAAGACAGAGGGTTTCGGTCTGCCCGTCGCCGAGGCCCTCCTCGCAGGTGCGAGGGTCGTGTGCTCTGACATTGCAGCATTCCGCGAGATTGGTGGGATGCACTGCCGTTTCGTCGCATTGGGGCCCACGGAAGAGCTCGACTTTGCAACGGCCATATCGGAGACGATCCGTAGGCCGCCAGGAAAGCACGTCAGCTTTACACATTTGTCAATCGAAACACTTTCGCGCGAATATGTGCAGCTCTATACCCGGCTTCTGCTAAAGAACCAGACAGCCGCGGAGACTAGCGCTCATACCGGGCTTTACGCAATCAAGGATGGTCTTGCCCTTGAACAGAGTTCTCCAGCCGCGCGGAAGTGGGAGGGATGACCATGGCCGCATCTGAATCCTATGTTGCCAGTCATCTAGCGGACAGCGCAGCGCCTGGAAGCATGCGACACCGAGCGTTTCCGGGCGGTCTAAATCGCTACGTCCTGGCCGGAGCCGAGGTGATCGCCGATCTTCTCACCTGTGTTGCATCTCTCATCGCAGCGTATCTTGTCCAACGAAAGGTTGGAGGGAACCTCGGCTATCCATTGCAGCGGGTACTTGCGATCGGCGCGGTACAAGGACTTTTCGCTGTCCTCCTGCTGAGTGCTTCCGGCGCGTATGGAGGTTGCAGTAGCTTGATGCGCATTCGTGAAACGGAGCGCGCTGTTCGCGCTGCAATCCAGGCCGCGCTGCTCTTGTCTTTTGTGGTCTCGATCCTCGCGCTGCAGTTACCGCCAATGGCTGTCCTGGTTAATGTATTCCTTATGCCTGTGCTGTTGATCTTTCAGAAGCAGGTGACACACTCGCTCACGCAGGCACTGCACGTCAGGGGTTACGGTTGCAAACGTGCCGTGATTTATGGTGCGGGAGAAGCAGGGAGGCGCATCACATCGACTCTGCTTCATTCGCCAAAGCTGGGCTTACAGCCTGTCGCAGTTTGGAGTGACGGCTCGGTCCCGGCAAGCGATGGCCTGTCTGTGCTGGGATACCGCCGTGAGAGCGCAATTCCAGTACGATTTGAGCCTTTGGCTGCGTCGACATTGCGGTCGCTTCGCTGCAACCTTTTGATCATGGCTGAGCCGCATCTGTCGGCGGCTCAGTTCGAGGAGATGAAGAGCATAGCAAACCAAGCTGGTATATTGGTGGCCTTTGTTTCGGAATCTGCTGCGCATGCGGAGATGCAGCAGAGCGTCGCGGATATTGATGGGGTTTTGCTCACGTCTCCGCATGAACACTCGACTTCATGGAGCTATGCGTTCTTCAAGCGAGCAGTCGACGTGTTCGCCGCGACGATATTGCTCATTGGGTTATCGCCGGTATTATGCATCGTGGCTCTGCTCGTACGGCTCAGTTCACCAGGACCTTCACTGTTCATACAAAGGCGAGTTGGCCGCGATGGCGAGTTCTTCGATATGTACAAGTTTCGAACGATGGTGTCTGATGCGCCCCGTTATGCGGTCTCTCCGGTAACTTCAAGCGATCCGCGCCTTACGTCCATTGGTAGGGTGCTGCGGCATCTAAGCTTGGACGAATTACCCCAACTTATCAATGTCTTGTCAGGCACGATGTCGCTTGTGGGACCTCGGCCAGAGATGCCCTTCATCGTTGCGACCTACAACGACCACCAGCGGCTGCGGCTGCGTGTGAAGCCAGGAATCACAGGATTGTGGCAGCTAAGCGCAGCCCGTGCATTTCCTATCCACGAGAACATTGAATACGACCTTTATTACCAACGCCATCGCACCTTCTTCATGGATATTGCAATTCTGATCCACACAATCTTTTTTGCGGTGGGTGGCGGCATATGACAGATACCGTCGTACACACTGCCACATCGAATCATGTGGAAGGAAGCTATGCCGATGTGCTCGGAGTGAAGGTGTCCGCGCTCAACATGGATCAGGCAATACGTCAGACCGATGCATGGATTGCCTCGGGACAATGTGGCTTCATCTGCGTAACTGGCGTGCACGGAGTAATGGAAGCGCAGCGGGATCTTGAGTTTCTCCGCATCTTGAACAGTGCCATGCTCAATGCTCCGGACGGTATGCCGATGTCATGGGTTGGGCACCTGCAGGGATTCACAGAGATGGATCGCGTGTATGGGCCGGACTTTATGGCGGAGCTTTGTCGGCTTTCGGTGCCGCGCGGGTATCGGCACTTCCTGTACGGCGGTGATGAGGGTGTCGCGGAACTGCTGAGAAAATCGCTGGAAAGCAAATTCCCGGGGATCGAAGTGGTTGGAACGTTCACGCCTCCTTTTCGGGATCTTACTCGCGAAGAGGAGGCGCAACTGTGTGCTCAGATCGAAAGCACGAAACCCCACATCATGTGGATCGGACTGAGCACGCCAAAACAGGAGAGATTCATGGCACGTTATGTCGAGCGGCTCGGCGTGCCTTTGCTCGTGGGGGTAGGCGCTGCCTTCGATTATCACACCGGGCGCCTGCGCGATTGTCCACGTTGGATCAAGCGCGCAGGCCTGCAGTGGCTTCATCGACTGTTCCAAGACCCGCGCCGTCTATGGAAGCGTTATGCGCGCAACAATCCGGAGTTCCTCTGGAAGATGACCTTGCAGCTCTTGCACCTGCGCTCATCTTTCGCCGTGCCGCGCGAACCGGTTGTAGCTGTCGATGCTTCAGCGTCGGCAGAGGGCCTTTCCAAATGACAATCTCCTGACAATGAACAGACCATCGTGAGACACGCAGCAATTCCTTCCTGGCTATCGTCTGGATATGGCTAGTTTCATTGCAGGCAGACCAAATTCAAAACGATTGAGCTGGTGGATGATGGCGGTCATCGGATGTGTATGGCTTTGCCCGGTCCAGCGCTCGCAAGCACAAGATGTGCCACTCATCTCCGGTGGCTATGGCTTCTTCACAACCACGAACGCGGGTCAAACCTCATATCTACCCATTGCAGAGCCGCTGCTGGCCGCTCCGATCGGCAAACATCTCTTGGTGGAGTCACGTGCTGGCATCGCCGAAGCTGTTTTCCCGAACGGAACGAGAGGATACGACCACACCTTCAACGCCATACTTACCTACCTCCAGGCGGACTACATTGTTTCTCCACATCTGACCGTGGTTGGTGGGAGCTTCCTGATTCCGTTCAATACTTATAACGAACGGCTCTCACCGATCTGGATCGGCAACTTCCAGGACGCGCCCTTGGTCACAAGTCTTGGCTTGATGGGAACGGCAGCGGGTCTCGGCGGTCAGGTCCGTGGATCAGCGGTCTCCCGCGGCAAGTACTCCATTGATTACGTTGGATACTTCTCGGCCCGCAGCAAGCCCACGCAGTTTGCGGCGGAGCGCTCCGCTGGCGGCCGCTTAAGCATCTACTTTCCCGCGCAACGTCTTGAGGTTGGAACTTCCTATGGACGACTGCTACAGGGAACGCAAGAGAACTTCTACGGATCGCACCTCTGGTGGGAGCCGAAGAGCACGGCCTTTCGCTTTCGTTCAGAGTATGCGCGTGGCCACCATGCTCAAGGTTACTGGTTTGAAGCGGACTATCGCACACAGGCTTTTGGCGGTTTGGATAGCTGGGTTGGGCGCATTGAGCCTCTCTTTCGCATGCAGCAGACGTTTCGCCGCGACGCGATCGTAAGCGATGGTCTGCCACTGGTGAACGTGCAGCGTGCGGACTTCGGACTCGACTATAACCTGCCGCACAACACCAGAATCCTCACAAGCTACTCACGTCAGTTCTCTGCCAATGGCAATGCCAACATCTGGGAAACGGGCATCGTCTATCGGTTCCTTACGCCGGCATGGAAGGGGAAATAACGATGTCTCTCAAGAAAAATCTGTTGCGCATTGCGCCGATGCTGCTGGTGCTCACGCTGTCCTTGATGGCAGCCCATGGTTTATCTCAGACAGTGATACAGTCGGCAGCATCCACGCCAACTGGAGCGAAAGCGCCGAAGCACGCGACTGTACATGCTCAGGAAGATGAGGGCGCCCGTGTCTTCACGCAGAATTGCGCGCGCTGCCACAATGCCCCAGACGGTTTCTCGCCGAGAATCTCTAGTACTGTAGTCCGTCACATGCGCATTCGTGCCTCGTTGAGCAAGCATGAAGAAGAAGAGTTACTGCGCTTCTTCAATCCGTAGCACGCGCATCTGAAGTAAGCCCCATCAAACACCTGCATCCGCTCGGACGATGCTATCCATGACACACAACAAACGACTGCCGTCACATTGCTGTTGAATCTCGTGAAGTGCAGGACCCTGAATCGATTGGAGATACCATGAAGAAATTACTGCAGTTGACGGCATTCGGTGCTGTTATTGTTCTTGGCATTGCTTTCACGCAGGTCGCGAAATCGCAAACCGAGCCGAGACGTATCGAGGTCACAGCGAAACGTTTCTCCTTTGAGCCGGCGGATATCACCGTCAAGAAGGGACAGCCTGTGACTATTGTTTTGCATAATATTGACACGGCGCACGGTCTTCGCTTTCGCGAACTGAACATAGATCTTCGCGCGCCTGCAAAGGGCACCGGTCAGGTCATGTTCACTCCTGAGAAAATTGGTGATTTCGTCGGCCATTGCTCGGTGTTCTGCGGCTCCGGCCACGGCTCGATGGAGCTGACGTTGCACGTGGTGGAGTAGACATGCGTCGTACGTTCGCTCTTTCACTTACGGCAGGAATTGCACTGGGATTGGCCGGTTGTAGGGCCAATCCCCCCAGCAACTTCGAAACGAAGACCGTGGTCTTTGCGAAGCATCATATTTTTATCGGCAATAAGCGTGAACACAATCCACTGATGGACAACACGCAAACACGCACTGATGGTAAAGAAGCATTCTCCCATTACTGCGTTGCATGCCATGGAATGGACGGCCAGAACACTGGAGTTCCGTTCATTGACCACATCTCGCCGCCAATCCCCTCGCTCGCATCGCCCGAGGTTCAAAGTTACACCGACGGCCAACTAAAGTGGATTCTTGATAACGGCATCTGGCCCTCCGGCATGCCAGGCTCAAAGGGAACGTTGAGCGACGACGAACTGTGGTCCATCGTCGTCTATCTGCGGCATCTGCCACCCATTGGTAGTCAGGGCACGCCTGATATGTACACGCACTGACTAGTTGAGCTTCGACATGAGGAATGGGATGATGATCGTATCTCAATCGGACGCGCACCAGGACGACAGGGTCACGGCAAGCCTTCCGCTCGTGGTGGGTTTCTTCTTCGCATTCCGCCTGCTCATCGTGCTGCTGTCGGTTCGGCTTTTCGGCGCCGATCCGCAGGTTGGTGTCGTAGCCAGTTTCACTATCAACATAGGGCTTCTCTTGCTGGTGCTTCTGCTCTCGTCGGATCGCCCCATGGTGCGCATTGGCGAACTGGCTCGCCTCGTGAGTGTCCGCTGGGCGCTTGCATTTCTGCTCTTTTCTGCGTGCAGCCTGCTCTGGACAGTTGCGGAGTCCAAGGCCGCGGCGATAGGTTATTGGACTGCGATGGCGTCGGATGTCGCGATAGTCTTCCTCTTGCTTCGCCGTGATCGCACTCCATGCGTCGTCAACTCCTTATTGAAAGGATTCGTCTACGGTGCCTGTATCGTCGCTGTGATTGCATGGCTGATGCCGACACAATCGGATCTGCGCCTCGGGGATGAAGAACTCCTCGGGCCCAATCAGATCGGCTATCTCTGTGCCTTCGCTTTCTTCATGGCGCAATATTTGCAACGTCGCAAACAGGGCAGCTGGTACATGGCATCGCTGTTGCTCGCGGTCACATTGCTTCGCACATTCAGCAAGACGACGATTGCGGCGCTTCTGGCGGCAGGCGTTGTTCTCTTACTCAAAGATAAGGCTATGAGCCGGCGAACGAAGATTTGGATCATTGTGATCACCCTTGTCGTGATCGCAGCGTTCTCCACCATCATTCTTTCTTATGCGTCTGTGTACGCAAGCGAGGGCAACCAATCAGAGACCTTAAGCGGACGCTTCAGCATATGGGCGATCATCTTCGTCGAGGCAATCCAGCAACCCTGGATCGGACACGGCTTTCATTCGGTATGGCAGGTCATTCCCCCGATCGGCCCCGATAAGTTTGAGGCTCGCCATGCACATAACGAATTGCTGCAACAGTTTTACGCGTATGGTGCAGCGGGCATCGTTCTCCTGACGGGGGTCTATGGCAGCTTCTATCGACAAGTCAGGAAATTGCCTCCGGGATCAATGAGGGTTTTCTTTTGTTCTCTATTGCTTTTTGTGATCGTTCGCGGGCTTGCTGATACGGAGGCCTTCGATTTGTCTCTGCCGCTCTGGGCCATTATTCTCTTCAGCGCGTCCATCGAAGGAATGATACAAGACCGGGCACAGTATCGAATCCGAGGGCTAATAGCGCATCCTCGAGCCGATACAATGGGAGCATCATCGATCGTTATGGGATCTTAAGTCTTAGGTTGACTTTCGAC
Organism: Granulicella sp. 5B5; assembly: GCF_014083945.1. Lineage (GTDB taxonomy): Bacteria > Acidobacteriota > Terriglobia > Terriglobales > Acidobacteriaceae > Granulicella. The sequence continues at coordinate 3,804,629 of NZ_CP046444.1, forward strand.
CGATGCGGAATGTCATTGCATTGTAACTTTTGCTCCATTTCCGGTGTCGTTAGAGAGGTGGGAGGCATAAATCAAGGAAAATATATGTATGGAGTTATTTCAATGGTGAACGATGAAGAGCTTATAGAAGAGTTTGGACGCGACACCACGCACCTGCCGAATCTCGGTACGATCCTGATCGTTGAGGACGATCCTCGCATGCAGAAGGTGCTGTATCGGATCTTCTCAGAGGAGCAGTACTCCGTTCTCGTTGCAGGCGACGGCCAAACGGCCCTTGAGATGTTTCGTCAGGCGCATCCGCTGGCGGTTGTGCTGGATCTGATTCTGCCGCATATCTCTGGCCGTGAGTTGTGCAACATGTTCAAGCAGGTCGCGCCGGAGACGCCTATCGTTATCCTGAGCGCGATCACCGACGTCACAGACAAGGTCCTGCTGCTGGAGTTGGGTGCGGATGACTATGTCACGAAGCCGTTCAGCCCACGCGAGTTGATGGCCCGCGTGCAGGCCGCAGTTCGCCGTCGCAACAAGCCCGCCCAGGCGACGGTCTACCACTTCGCCAATTGCGAGATCGACTTCAAGAAAATGACGGTATTGCGTGACGGCAAATCCGTGGTGCTCACTGCTCACGAATTCAAGCTGCTAAAGTTCTTCACGGAAAATGTGGAACGCGTGCTCACACGCGAAGTTCTATTAAATGAGGTCTGGGGCTACAATTTCTTCCCAACGACCCGTACGGTCGATAACCAGATATTGAAGCTCCGGCAGAAGCTCGAGCCCGATCCTGCAAACCCTCGTCATCTCCTAACAATTTATGGAGCGGGATACAAGTTTGTACCGTAAGAACCATATCGAGTTGCAATCAACAGATGAGGCAGCCGCAGGGGCCAACTCGTTGCGCTACGAGCCGGGCATACGGACTCATATACTCCTGGTGGTCGCCATGGCAGCCGTAATCGCGATTATCACCAGCCTGAGTCTGCTTCTGATCCGTCAGGGCCTGCAGGCGCAAATCACGGAGAACCTCACGCAAGACTTGAGTCATTCGGTGCGTTCTTTCCAGGATTTGCAAAATGAGCGGCTGAACGATCTGCGGAGAGAGAACGCACTTCTCGCAGAGCTGCCAACGCTGAAGGCCCTCATGACGAGTGGCGATGAGGCTACGATTCGCAACGGTGCCACCGAGTTCTGGCATTTAAGCGGTGCCGATCTTTTTGTTCTGACGAATGCGGAAGGTCAGGTCCTCACGGCATACACGAAGGACGGCTCATCCGTATCCAACCTGCAGGGTGATTTAGATACATTACTTGCATCCCCCGGCAAGCATTACCTTATCCACGGCAACTCGCTTTATGCCTGCGCTATCCGGCCCCTGTTCTTCGGTGCTGACGAGTCCGGCACCATACTCGGCTATGTGATCAGCGGCTCGGCGATCAATCGTTCCGTAGAGGAGATCAGCCGGCCGACCGGCGTGGATGTCCTTTTTCTCAGCGGTGACCGCGTTGTGGCTGGCTCGCTTGCAAGGCTGTCAGGAAAGGATGCGGCCGCGCGGAAGCAATGGGTGAACCAGCAAGAAGGTGCATCGACCATCGTGAAGGTGGGCAACGCTCGATATCTATCGACCGCGGAAGACTTCTCCTCGGTGGCGACCGCTCCGCTCCGCCTCATTGTCCTGAAGTCTCTGGCACCGGCGGAGCAATGGATCAGCCGGATCAATCGGATGATTCTCGCTGTCGGGGCGGTCGCTCTGTGTGCCGGGACGATACTGATGATATTTCTGTCCAGGTCCGTGACAAGACCGCTCGAAGAGCTCTCTCGCAGCGTGCTTGCCTTCGGAACGGGAGATGATACACGGGGTATTCCCAGCTCCGGAACGCAGGAAATTCGCCATCTTGCCGTGGCGTTTGCCGGCATGCGGGTGGAAATCCAGCAGGCCCATGCCGCGTTACTCGAGTCGGAGAGGCTGGCGACGATAGGGCGAATGGCCAACTCCGTCTCGCACGACCTGCGTCACTACCTCGCTACGGTGTACGCGAACGCCGAGTTTCTCGCTTCTGACAACCTACCTCCGGCTGAAAGGGCTGAAATATTCAATGACATTCGTACGGCGGTGAATGGCACCACTGACATGATCGAGTCATTGCTGATCTTCAGTCGGTCCGGGAATATGGTTCGCCGTGCGCCGGAGTTGCTGGCCACCCTGCTTGAGCGCTCTGTCGGCCTTATGCGTCGTCACCCCGATGCTGCTAACGTTACAATTCGCACCCAATACGGAGATCCCACCGATACGGCCGTTATGGTGGACGGCAAGCAGATAGAGCGGGCGATCTACAATCTTCTACTGAACGCTTGTCAGGCACCGCGGCCAAGCGGCGTTCCGGCCACAGTGCTCATCACATTGGAGTCCGATGCAGGGATGATGATAGTCCGCGTCATCGACAATGGTATCGGCATCCCAGCCTCCATCAGGAATAATCTCTTCGAGCCCTTTGTGAGTGAAGGCAAGCAGAAGGGAACAGGACTAGGGCTTACTCTTGTTCAGCGGGTGGCGCTCGATCACGGCGGCGACATACGCGTGAGGAGCAGTATCGAAGGCGAGACAATCTTCGAGATGCTGATTGCTCAGAATGTGAACGCAGCGCGGGAAACGAATGCAGTCGTCGCAGCTGATCAGCTCGTGCTGAAAGGAGAGGACCGTGTTCAGGCCTAAACAGGCGAATCTTCTTCCTCGGATATCCATACGGATTGATATATGCGTCCTTTGCGCACTCAGTCTGCTGGCTCTGCCTTCTGTCATCGCGCAGACACCCGATCAGCCGAGCATCTCGCAACAGGTCGACAATCTCAAGCAGGCGATAGGAAGAACACAGGGGCAATTGGAGGAGTCGCAGCGCCAACTCGACGAGCTGCGACGTCAGCTTGCGGCCCTCGAACAACGCCTGAAGAGCTCGACCTCGAGTCCGCCGCCCGCCAACAATCCGAACGTAAGCTCTTCCTCCGTGCAGGAGCAAGCTAAGGTGGCCTCTGCCATCAGTGATATTCAGGAGCAGCAGTCGCTCCAGGAAGCTCAGATAGCCACGCATGAGCAGACCAAGGTGGAGAGTGAATCGAAATATCCTGTGAAGGTGACAGGACTCATCCTCTTCAATAGCTTCGTCAACACCGGAGCAGTCGACATTCCCTCAACGCCAACAATCGCGATTGCAGGAAGCGGTAGTACGGGGGCAAGTGTTCGACAGACGGTGCTTGGGCTCGACGCGATGGGTCCCCATCTCTTCGGTGCGCGTAGCAGTGCAGATCTACGGATCGACTTCGAGGGTGCGACGCCGTCCTACTCCGTTGCAGGATATTCAGGTCCGTATGCGTCAACGGGCCTCCTGCGTCTGCGCACCGCGCATGCCGCTCTCACCTGGGATACGACGGAGGCCTACTTCTCTCTGGATCGGCCGATCATCAGCCCGGATGCACCGACATCTCTCACCGCCGTTGCGGAGCCTGCGCTTGCCTGGTCCGGAGATCTCTGGACATGGAACCCTCAACTCGGCATCACTCAGAACGTTCATCTTGGACAGAAAAGTACACTTCGTCTTCAGGCCGCACTTATCGACACGGGCGACGCTCCGCAGACACCGGTGGTAACGACTACCGCTACAGGGGTCGTCTCTCCCACCGCAGCGGAGCAGAGCCGTTGGCCGGGTATCGAAGCGCGCTTCGCGCTCTACGGCTCTGGCGACTCTGAGGAAGCGGACCACATCGGAGTGGGAGGTTATTTCTCAAAGCACGATACAACTTCCTATAACTTCGATGCTTGGGCAGCAACGCTTGACGCGCGCTTCCATCTGGCGAAAGGGTTTCAGCTCAGTGGCAATGCCTACCGGGGCGCGGCTCTGGGTGGTCTCGGCGCTGGCGGGTATAAAGACTATGTAACGGCGGAGAGCGGCTCCTCCGGCGAGTATTATTCTCAAGCTCTCGACGACGTGGGTGGCTGGGTCCAGGTGAAGAAAATCTTCACTCCGCGTTGGGAGGCAAACGCCGCATACGGTATCGACAATGTCTTTTCTCAGGAACTGCGTCGCTATATGACTGCTGGCACAGGTCCGTACCAAAACCTCGCTCGAAATTCGACCTACACAGGGAATGTCATCTTCCGTCCGAGCGCGTATCTACTCTTCTCCGTCGAATATAGACATATAGATAGTGCTCCCATCGTGGGCGCGCCCGCAATCAGCGATATCATCGGCCTTGCTGCGGGATATAAGTTTTGATAGATACAAAGCTAACTCGGATCTTATTGGTACCCCTCCTGCTATCGGGTTGCACCCTCGGTCTCTCTCAGGAGAGACAGGAGGCAAAGCCTCTCGGGGAGGTAAGGCTGCAACTCGTCTCATCCCTTCCGGGCAAGCCACATCCCGTTCCCGCGGTGGCATGGTTGTCTCCGCTTCCCGGCACACCAGTCATGCCCTTTCCGTCGCAGGGCCATTACACACTTCTGCAGAAGAATCGTAAGTTCACGCCACATCTTCTCGTGATTCCCGTTGGCGCTGCGGTGCAGTTTCCGAACGAAGACCCTTTCTTTCACAATGTTTTTTCTCTATTCGATGGCAAGAGGTTCGACCTCGGTTTATATGAAGCCGGCTCGAGTAAGTCTGTTACCTTTTCGAAAGAAGGGTCTTCCTACATCTTCTGCAACATTCATCCAGAGATGAGCGCTGTTATCGTGGCCCTCTCCTCGCCACTGTACGCGATAGGCGGGCCCGATAATTCTTTCGTGATTCAGAACACCCCAGCGGGCAACTACGAATTGCACCTTTGGATCGAAGGGGTATCGGATTCGACGCTTGCCCATCTGGTTCGGCGCGTGCATGTGGGATCTGGGTTAACGAATCTCGGCGTTCTGAAAGCACCCATCCCTGCTCGCCATCCGCGGAGCCATACAAATATGTTCGATAAAAGCTATGAAGACGAAGCCCATCCCATCTACTAGATGCCAGGCAAATGGATGGAATAGGTCTTGGATCGGCCCTTTCAAAGAGAACCGCGTGCCACTGCCGCGTCAAAGGATCACGAGATCAATCTCATTACCCGATACATCATCCGTTCACACGATACCCCTACAGTTCACCTCGGAGGGAAATCATGGCTATCAGCACCGCTGAACTGGATCGTCTGCAGACTGAATACAAAACTGCCGTCGACGTCTGGCGTGCCGCCATCCGTCACGAAGAGGATCTCGCCTCCGGTATCCACTCGGAAGCCGCCATCGACACCTGGCAGGCCGCCCACTTCTCCGAAGAAGAAGCCCGCAACCAGGCCAAGACCGCCAAAACCGCCTACCAGGCCGCCCTGCGCGAAGAGTTCTTCAACTTCTAGCCGCTCATTTAAGAGTCAGGCCCTGTTGTTGGGTATCCACCCCTAACTCCAATCGGCTCCGGATCTTACCCCAAAAACCAGGGGGAGGGTCCGGCTGCATCGGCGTCCACCTCACCAGCATCTACACTAGGAAGAGCCACAAACTGCGGCTCTTCAAGGACTGGATGCAAGACATCGACTCAAATTTGCAGGCGCAACTCGACGCCATCACCACCAGCACCCGCGGCCTTGTGCAGCCCGAGCGCCTCGCCATCACCGACATCGCTGTCCAGGAACTTCTCGCCTCCGGCGTCGAGTCCCGGGTTCTCCCCGTTGGTGCCCAGGCCCCCAGCTTCAACCTGCAGGACGCCCTCACTGGCAAGCGTGTCCACTCCGCCGACCTGCTCGCCCTCGGCCCACTAGTGGTCAAGTTCTTCCGTGGCCGCTGGTGCCCTTACTGCATGACTGAGCTCGAAGCCTGGCAAAGGCTCTACCTCGTTCTCCGCGAGCGCGGCGCCCTGCTGGTAGCAATCAGCCCCCAAATGCAGCGCCAGAATGACTTCACCGTCCAGCAGCACGAGCTGGCCTTCCCCGTTCTCTCTGACCCCGGTGCCCACACGGCCGCCGCCTTCGGCGCCGCATACAGTGTTCCGGACAAGATGCGCGCCCACTACCGCAGCATCCTCATCAACATCCCTTTTATCCATGGCGACCAGGGAGAGCACACCTGGCGTCTCCCCGTTCCGGCAACTTTCGTGCTCTCCAGCGACGGCAAGGTCATCTTCTCCGAAGCTCATGCGGACCATCGTGTCCGGCCCGAGCCGCAGGATGTTTTAAACGCACTGTAGCCCATCAAGGAAGCCACCTGCAAACGGCATCTGCCTTCCGGTCGTCACATGGTTGCCATAGAGGATCATTGTCACGAACTACGCGGGTGCTGCAACGGTTTATTCGTTCGACTTGACCTTGGTCAAGGGATGGATGGCGGGTGGGTGTGGGGGGGAGCCTCCCCCCGGGTACTTTTTGATCTAAAGTCTTCGAAAGAGGCCGGTTGGGGGTGGACTTGTGGAGGTCTGATCCCCGGTACGGAGACGGGTGGAGATGGCTGTGTATTCGAGCCGCTACTTCTATTGTAGTGAGTGGGTGGGGGTAAATGTGTATTTGATTTGGGTGTGAATCGCCTGTGTTGATGCGGGTTTTGGTGTGTTGGGATGAGATTGGGGGGTTGACAGCAGTGGGATGGCGCGGCGTTTTATGGCATGAATAGGGCACCCGGCAATTTCTATGTCCCTGATGGAGGGAGACGCCTTCCGTGGCGGACTCGAAGTATCCTGACGAGATGCTCCGTCTCTTCGAGTTCGTACAAGACGCGATAGAAATGCGGCTTATTGCCGAGATGAGCTGTCGGATGGCGCCGTCTTCGTGGCTCATTATGCCGAGCCGGGGTGGTTTCAAGCTTCAGGATGAAGTCTTTCAGGCCGTTGAATCAACGTGCTGCGGCTTGAGATTCCACTGCGTTGATTGTTTCAAAGAGATCGGTGAGGTCGCCGAGAGCTCGCCGCGAGAACTCAACGTGGAATGCCATACTTTTGTCGCATCTCTTCGAATACCTCGCGAGCCGGATAGACGCGGCCTGCGGCGATATCTTCGCGCGCCTGCCGGATGCCTTCCTGCTCATCAGCTTCGGCGGCGAGATCGAGTTGACGCTGGTACTCTTCCGCGAGCTGGATGACGTTCATGGCTTCGAGCAAAGCCTGGGCAGGTTCTTTGCCGTCGGCGGCGAACTGGGCAGCGAGGGTGTTCGGAATGTCGATGGTCACCTACATGGGGGAAGGATAGCGTTTGGGGCGCGGCTGAGGAAGGCAATTCAGTCGCTGCGGCTCGCGGCGCCTTCGCTCCGGCCTGCGGCAGCGAGGAGGTGCGCCGGGGCGCGGGTTTTATGGCATGGCTGAAGCCATGCCCCTTCGAGGGTGTGTGGGGATGAGGTGTGGGAGTTTGGCGTCCTGCGAACCCACGTCTCAGAAGCGAGACGTACGGACACAAGATAATGGGACTTCAGATGTGGGCCCACCGCTGACCCTGATCTCTATTCCAGTGCGAGTTCTTCCTGAGTTGCATCTTTGGGTTGAGTATGGAGTTCAGCCAAACGCATCATAAGGAGCCTAGTCAATTCAGCTAGTTGGGGCTCGATAGGGTTCGAACGGTCAATGGTGCCCCCCCCACCCGCGTTGTCTCGTCGAACATACCCTGAGGAACATTGGTAAACCACACGGGGATAACACTATTCTCACCGAACCGCTTTCGGAACTGTTCTGATTCGAATTTGGTCCAAATTCGCTTTGGATATTCGGCTCCGAGGATAGCGATTACGAACTCAGCCTCGCTTCGGTAGATTGGCGCTAAATAGTCTTCGACATTCGCCGCAAGAATCCTATGCTGCTCATTCCTGTCATAGAAAACGTTGACTTGAGCTTCAGTGAGAAAATCGTTCAGCGCCTCAGCCACATCTCGGTCGGCTCCGGCAAATGAAAGTGCGAAGTCATAACGTGACTCGAAAGTGGTTGCTAAGTAGCCCACTTGACGGGCGAACTTATTCCAGATCAGATTCTTCAAGTAATAAATCAGCTTCGGGTCTTCTATGCTTAGAGTTCTAGTCTCTGGCGCATAGTGAAAGGCATCTGCGAGTTCAGGTGTCGCTGCCATGAAGGTATCAATGAATTTCTTGTCGACGACTTGACCCACGCTGCCTCTTTGCTCGGGATGTTGAGAAAGAGTCTGATCAAGCTGGATGGACCATTCTTCGCTCTCAGACAACCAGCGAAGCATGTGTAGGTACGGCGCGCGTCCCTCGCGTCGAAGTTTCGGACCAGTCGCGAAATGCCGTGCTGGTTCAAAAAACACTCGGCCCAACTCAGACAGAACTTTTTCTCGCACAACTTCTAGGCTGACCTTGACTTCGGTCGATTCTTCTTTGGCCTCGAGTATCGGCGCGCTGAGACATGTTTCTCTGCATAGCAGTTGCGCGATGTGAAAGCTTCCGTGCGCATCGCCGATGATTTCTTTACGGGTGTTCAAAGTGATGTTAAGGGCCTTTTCCCCAAGCGCAATCAGTTTGTCAATGCGTTCTTCCGAATTCGTCTCCAAACTGATCGTGTCGAGACGGTTATTTAGATCGGCGGCAAACTTTACAAGGGAGTCGCCAGCCTTGTTGATGCCGACCAAAATGAGCTTGCTGTCCGTACGCTCTTCATCGGCGAGCGCTTTCATGTGGTCCGCAATTAATTGCTTTGAGGGTGCATCTAGCCGATGAAAATCATCGATGAGCACTGGACCTATGCCCGTCATCGCAGGAAGTTCACTGATGAGTCTGCGGTCCTCCTCTTTTCGAGCGCTGAGGATAAGGGTCTTGTCCTCAAGTCCGAGCTCCCGAAGAGCCGTCAGCACACCGGTGGTCTTCCCGATTCCTGACGGGCCTTCGACGACAAGGCCACGCCCGGGCGTCCGCAGCCCAACAATCATTCGTTCGTATTCCTGAGGGCGAACGAATGTGTACGTTGGAATTCCAGAGGTTTTGAAGACTTCTTCAAGCAGCGGTAGCATTCGCGTTCCTCCAGGTTCTCGTTTAACTCTGCGGGCGCGTCTACCGTCCAAACCTTTGGCCGCCGCCCATTTGGGACATGAGGCGTTGTTGCATTTTGCTGCCGCCGCTGCCCATGGTCTTGAACATCTTGGACATCTGGGCGTGTTGCTTGAGGAGGTTGTTGACCTCTGAGACTTGTACCCCTGCGCCGGCCGCGATGCGTTTGCGGCGGCTGCCGTTGATGATGGCGGAGTTGAGGCGCTCCTTCATCGTCATGGAGCTGATGATGGCTTCGGTGCGGGAGAAGGCCTTGTCGTCGATGGAGTTGGCGGCCTGGGCCATGCCGGCGAAGGGGCCGACCGAGGGCAGCATCTTCATGATGGATTGCATGCTGCCGAGCTTCTTGATCTGTCTGAGCTGCTCGCGGAAGTCTTCGAGGGAGAAGCCGTCGCCGGAGAGGGCCTTGCGGGCGAAGTCGGTGGCCTTGGACTTGTCGAGCTTTTCTTCGGCGCGTTCTAAAAGCGTTGCAATATCACCCATCCCCAAAATGCGGGAGACGATGCGGTCGGGGTGGAAGGGTTCGAAGGCGTCGGGCTTTTCGCCTGTGCCGAGGAACTTGATGGGCTGGCCGGTGATCTGGCGGATGGAGAGGGCTGCGCCGCCGCGGGCGTCGCCGTCCATTTTGGTGAGGATGGAGCCGGTGATGGCGAGCTTGTCGTTGAAGGCCTTGGCGGAGTTGACGGCGTCCTGGCCGGTCATGGCGTCGGCGACGAAGAGGATCTCGGTAGGGTTGAGCTCTTTTTTGAGCTGGGCCATCTCGTCCATAAGCGCTTCATCAATTCCCAAACGCCCAGCAGTGTCGACGATGAGGACGTTGTGGGCGTAGTCGCGGGCTTCGCGGAAGGCGGCCTTGGCGAGGCGGAGGACGGCGGCGGTGTTGTTGTCAGTGGCTGGGTCGTACTTGCCCTCGTAGATTTTGGTGCCGGTGGCTTCGGCGACGACGCGGAGCTGCTCGCGCGCGGCGGGGCGGTAGACATCTACGGAGACGAGCATGGGGCGGTGGCCGCCCTTTTTGAGCCATGCGGCAAGCTTGCCGGAGGTGGTGGTTTTACCGGAGCCCTGCAGGCCCGCCATGAGAATGACGGTGGGGGGCTGGGAGGCGAACTTGAACTTGGCGGTGTCGGTGCCGAGGGTGGCGATGAGCTCGTCGCGGACGATTTTGACGATCTGTTCGGCGGGCGAGAGGGCGGTGGCGACCTGGCTGCCGAGCGCCTTGGCGCGGATGTTGTCGATGAGGGCTTTGGTGACTTCGAGGTTGACGTCGGAGTCGAGCAGCGCCATGCGGATGTCGCGGAGGGCGTCGTTGATGTTGTCGTCGGTGAGGGTGCCCTGGCCGCGCAGGGTCTTGAAGGAGCGTTGCAGCTTTTCGGAGAGGGTTTCAAACATGGCTCTACTAGTTTAGCAGCGCGAAGGAGAGGCGAAGGCTTCCCGCAATGTGCGCGAAGTTAGCGAAGTTTCGCCACGGCGGTGGTGGCTAGGGAGGTACCGGGGGTGGTGTTGAGCGTTGTGGAAGGGAAGAATGGAGGGTGATGGAGCTGGCGACGAACAATGCGGGGTTGCTGCGGGAGTATGTGACGCATTTGAGGGTGGAGCGCGGGCTTGCGCCGCTTACGCTAGCGTCGTATGGGAAGGACCTGGAGCAGTTTGCGGAGTTTCTGGAGGGGCGCGACGGGACGCTGATGGCGGCGGAGCAGGAAGATGTCGCGGCGTGGATGCGGGACAAGCGCGAGAAGGGGGTGGAATCGCGGTCGATTGCGAGGAAGCTGAGTTGTCTACGGGGGTTCTATAAGTGGCTGTTGATGGACAAGCGCGTGAAGCGGGACCCGACGGTGAATATCGAGTCACCGGCGAGTTGGAAGGTGCTGCCGAAGTCGCTGAGCGAGAGCGAAGTCGGGGAGATGCTTTCGACGACGGGGTACAGGGCGAAGGCTGGTGATGCGAGTGCGGCTGCTCTGCGAGACCATGCGATGCTGGAGCTGCTGTATGCAGGCGGGCTGCGGGTGGGGGAGATCGTGAGTCTTCGCCAGGAGGACTTGAATCTGGAAGCCGGGCGGGTGCTGGTGCGTGGCAAAGGGGATAAAGAGCGCATCGTGCCGATTGGGCGGAGCGCGGTGCAGGCGCTTGAGGCCTATGCGCAGCGGGGGCGGTCGTCTTTGGTGAAGGGGAAGCTGCAGCGGGCGCTGTTTCTTAGCTCGCGTGGGAACCCGATGACGGCCGGGTCGGTTTGGCTGATGGTGAAGAGTGTGAATCGCAGTGCCAGCCCGCACAAGCTGCGGCACAGCATGGCGACGCATATGGTGGAGCATGGGGCGGATTTGCGCAGTGTGCAGACGATGCTGGGACATGCGGATATTGCTACGACGCAGGTGTATACGCATCTGGCGATTGACCGGCTGAAGACGGTGCATCGGTTGCATCATCCGCGGGCGAAGCGGCGGGTGGGGGTGGTGGTATGAGCGATCCTTCCGGGGCTAAAGCCCCTCAGTTTCAGCATGATTTGACGTACGGGCTGAAACCAGTACCCTTCAAAGAGTTGGCGGAGCGGTATCTTGCGGTGCTGCGCGATGAGCGGGGGCCGGTGAGCATACGCTGCGGGCGTATGGGCGTGAGGTGCGTGGGTTTGCGGAGTGGCTGGCGAAGGAGCTTGGTGAGGTAGACATCAAAGCCGTTGAACATACGCATATTCGTGCGTACATGGCGGTGCTGTATGACCGTGGGTTGACGAAGGCGAGTGTGGCTCGGGCGCTGGCGGCGGTGCGGAGCTGGTTCAAGTGGCTGGCGAAGGCGGGGATGGTGGAGAGCAATCCGGCGGCGCTGGTGAGTACACCGAAGCTGCCGAAGCATCTGCCTCGGGTGCCTAGTGTGGAAGAGCTTGCGAGGGTGTTGGATGGGATGGCGGCCACATCCCACTCATCCGCGATGAAGCTGCGTATGAATGGGGCACCCAACGATGAGGCGGGGGAGAGTGCGGCGTGGCCGGAGCGGGATCGGGTGATCTTTGAGTTGCTGTATGGGTGTGGGATTCGCAACTCGGAGCTGTGTGGGATGGATGTCGAGTCAATTCGTTGGAGCGACGATGCGGTCCGTGTGTTTGGCAAGGGGCGCAAGGAACGGCTGGTGCCGCTGGGCGATGCTGCAGCGGAGGCGGTACGGGCCTACCTGCCGAGGCGTGAGGCGAAGCTGGTCGCTGCGGGCAAGGGAAAGCTGGTGCATGATGGGCCGCTGTTGGTTAACGCAACAGCGCGTGGGGCCTGCCGATTGACGACGCGGAGTGTGGGGAGGATTGTGAAGGCGATTGCAATGGGGCGCGGTCTGGCGGCGGATGTGCATCCGCATACGCTGCGCCATGCATTTGGCACGCACATGCTGGAGGAGGGCGCGGACCTGCGCGCTATCCAGGAGATGCTAGGGCATGAGCGGTTGTCGACGACGCAGCGGTATACGCAGCTAACGGTGGGGCAGGTGCAGCGGGTGTATGACGAGACGCATCCACGGGCGCGGTAAGGCACGGTGCGTTGCGTGTTTAGCGGAAATGGATGAGGTAGAACGCCATTCCTATACCCGCGATGGCGAGGGTAAGAGCAAGTGCGACGGCAGTGCGCGAGATTCTGCCGGGCTGCCATGTGCCTGTGGCCAGCTCCCGTGTGATGCGGATGTGGCTGATGACTGCGGCAATGTTCACGATGACGCCGAGTGCGACCAGTGCGACTCCTGTGATGAGGGAGTGTGTGGTCGAGATTTGCGCGGCAGGGTGTTGAGTGGCTGTGAACTCGCGGAGAAAAAGCCCGAAGCGGCTTACGGCGAAGCCGACGCCCATTAGACCGAGACCAGTGCGTATCCAGGCGAGGAAGGTGCGCTCGGCTGCGAAGTAGATGCGCGGGTCTTGCTCGGCAGGCTTATCCATGATGGGTTTGATGCTAGCGCATCAGTAGCGGGGGATGTGCGGGTCGATGAGGCGGGACCATGCGTCGATGCCGCCGGCGATGGACTGCGCCTTGTCGAAGCCCTGATTCCGCAGCCAAGCGGTGACGGAGAGTGAACGCGCGCCGTGGTGGCAGAGGACGAGGATGGGAGCCTCGTCGTTGAGCTCCTGGTGGGCGCGGCCGGGGATTTCGTTCATAGGGATGAGGGTGGCGCCGTCGATGCCGGCGGTGGCTACTTCCCATGGCTCGCGGACGTCGAGGAGGAGCGGTGGGTGCTCGGCGGCGAGGAGAGTGCGGGCTTGGTCTACGGTGATCTCGAAGTCCATCAGGCAGTTGCTCCGTGGCACTTTTTGTATTTTTTGCCGGAGCCGCAAAAGCAGGGATCGTTGCGGCCGATCTCGTTGGTGGTGCGGCGTTGAGCGGTGGCTGTGGCGGTGCCGCCGGCGTGGCGGGCGGCTTCGAGGTCACGCTGCTTGCTGCGCTGGAACTCGCGTTCTAGGGCGTCGATGGTGGTTTTGGGCGAGGCCGTGGGGACGGAGGGCGGCGGGGGCGCATTGTTGTAGCTGTTTGAGGGGCCGATGCCCGCAGATTCTGCTGTGATGCCGGGAGCGCCTGAGGGCGGCAGCGGCATGTTGCGCTGCGCCATGGCGCGGAGAGCGGCGAGCTGTTCGAGGGTCTCGATGGGCTGCTGGTCCGGGCCGAGGATCTGCATGCGGAAGAGGTTGCGGCAGGTGTCCTCCTGGAAGCGGAGCATCATCTGCTCGAACATGATGAAGGACTCCTTCTTGTACTCGACGAGGGGATCGACCTGGGCGTAGCCGCGGAGGCCGATGCCCTCCTTGAGGTGATCCATGTTGAGAAGGTGGTCCTTCCAAAGGCCGTCGAGGACGGAGAGCATGACGACGCGCTCGTGGTAGCGCATGTTGGGCTCGCCAAGAATCTGCTCCTTGACGTCGTAACGCTGCTTGAGGAGATCGAAGATGGCGTCGCCGAGTTCGTGGCGGGAGAGCTCTTCGTAGTTGAACGGGGCACCGGCTTCCAGATCTGCGGAGCCGCTGGGGATCTTGAGGCCGAAGATCTCGAAGACTTCGGTGCTGAGGCCGGCGGTGTTCCAGTTCTGTGGGAGGGCCTTCTCGGGAACGAACTCATCGAGGATGTTGGAGAGGATGGTGGAGACGTAGTCTTCGGTGATGAGCTCTTTCTGGGCGACGCCCTCCATAAGCTGGCGGCGGAGGGAGTAGACGGCCTCACGCTGCTTGTTCATGACGTCGTCGTACTCGAGGACGTGTTTGCGGGACTCGAAGTTTTGCGACTCGACAGCCTTTTGCGCGCCTTCGATGCGCTTGGAGATCATGCGGCTCTCAATGGGCACACCTTCTTCCATGCCGAGGGACTGCAGCAGACCGGAGACCCAGTCGCGGGCGAAGATGCGCATGAGGTCGTCTTCGAGCGAGAGGAAGAAGCGCGACGAACCGGGGTCGCCCTGACGTCCGGCGCGGCCGCGGAGCTGGTTGTCGACGCGGCGTGACTCGTGGCGCTCGGTGCCGAGGATGTGCAGACCACCGGCTTCGATGACGGCGTCGTGCTCTACCTTGGTGGCGGCTTCGTGCTTGGCGATGGCCTCGTCCCACTGCTGCTGCGGAAGCTCGAACTCCTGCGACTGGTACATGAAGCGGACGAAGCCCGCGGGCGCGACGGGCGAGATGGCACCTTCGGCAGGTGAGATGGCGCGGGCGAGGTTGCGCTTGACGATGTCCTGGCGGGCCATGAACTCAGCGTTGCCGCCGAGGAGGATGTCGGTGCCGCGACCTGCCATGTTGGTGGCGATGGTGACCATGCCGAGGCGGCCTGCCTGCGCGACGATCTCGGCTTCGCGCTCATGGAACTTGGCGTTGAGCACGACGTGGCGGACGCCCTTCTTCTGCAGGATGCCGGAGAGCAGCTCGGACTTTTCAATCGACGTGGTGCCGACGAGGACAGGCTGCCTGGAGGCGTGCAGGCGTTCGATCTCATCGGCGACGGCGAGGTATTTTTCTTTCGCGGTACGGTAGACGACGTCGGGGTTTTCGATGCGGAGCATCTTGCGGTTGGTGGGGATGACGACGATGTCGAGATTGTAGATGGAGCCGAACTCGGTGGCCTCTGTCTCGGCGGTGCCGGTCATGCCGGAGAGCTTCTTGTAGAGACGGAAGTAGTTCTGGAAGGTGATGGTGGCGAGCGTCTGGTCTTCCTTGCGGATCTGGACGCCCTCCTTGGCTTCGACAGCCTGGTGGAGGCCATCGGACCAGCGGCGACCGGGCATCAGGCGGCCGGTGAACTCGTCGACGATGATGATCTCGCCGTCCTTGACGACGTACTCGACGTCGCGCTTGTAGAGGGCGTGGGCCTTGGTGGCGACTTCGATGTGGTGCTTCCAGTCCCAGTTTTCGGGGTCGGCGATGTTGCCGATGCCGAGGAGCTTTTCAATCTTCTCCCAGCCCTCATCGGTGATGGTGATGGCACGGGCCTTCTCGTCGATGACGTAGTCGCCGGACCAGGTCTTGGTCTCAAGGGTCTCGATGAGCTCGCCCTCTTCGAGTTGCGGGATGATGAGGTTGGCGGCGGCGTACTTGTCGGTGGTCTTTTCGGTGGGGCCGGAGATGATGAGCGGGGTGCGGGCCTCGTCGATAAGGATGGAGTCGACCTCGTCGACGATGCAGTAGTACTGGCCGCGCTGGACCTGCTGGGCGAGCTCGAACTTCATGTTGTCGCGGAGGTAGTCGAAGCCGAACTCGTTGTTGGTGCCGTAGGTGATGTCGGAGTTGTAGGCCTCGTGGCGCTGTTCGTCGGAGAGGTCATGCACGATAACGCCGACGGTGAGGCCGAGGAAGCCGTAGATCTTGCCCATCCACTCGGCGTCGCGCTTGGCGAGGTAGTCGTTGACGGTGACGACGTGGACGCCGTGGCCGGCGAGCGCATTCAGGTAACAAGGAAGCGTGGCGACGAGGGTCTTGCCTTCACCGGTCTTCATCTCGGCGATGTTGCCGGAGTGGAGGACCATGCCGCCGATCATCTGGACGTCGAAGTGGCGCATGCCGACGACGCGCTTGCCGGCTTCGCGGACGACGGCAAAGGCTTCGGGCAGCAGATCGTCGAGCGCCTGCCTTTCCGCAGCGGCGATGGCTTCGGTGTCGGCGGGGTCGATACCGACGAGGGCTTCGGCGATGCGGGCGCGGAACTCGACGGTTTTGGCGGCGAGTTGCTCGTCGGTCAGGGCCTCGAGCGCGGGCTCGAAGCTGGCGATCTTGGCGAGGTTCGGCATCAGGCGCTTGACGGCGCGTTCGCTGGTGGAGCCGAAGATTTTGTCATACGCTTTGTCGATAAACATAGGAGGTTCCTTTGGCGGTGGCGCGGGAGCCTGTGGCCCGTGGCGCGGTGCGAAGCAGAGAGCAGCTGAAGAAGGACGGACGCGGCAGCCGGGAAGGTTAGAGTCCGGAGCCGGAGACGCTGTGGCGCGCGATGCTGTGCGCGGCCGGGGGACGGAGCGTCCAGACAGAGCTGAGGCGGGCGTAGTCGGCGGTGTTGAGCGCGACGGTGTGAAGCTGCGCGTCGCGGCCAGCGAGTGGCGCGATGCCGGCCGAATCGACATGATCCTGCCCGAGGAGGACAGCGATGCCCTGGCTGCGGAGATAGGCGTCCGGCGTGCGCAGGCTTGCGTTCTCCGCGACGCCAAGGCAGGCGAGGAGCAGCAGCAGCGAGGCGAGGTGCTGGGCGCGAATCCGCATTACAACCATTTTAGACGATGCAGAGCGCAGGTGCGGTGGATGGCCTGTTTAGTTGGCGGAGGGCGGTTGCACGTGGTCGATGACCAGCGTGTCGACGGGGCCGCGCGTGGCGACGAGCTTGAGGCCGAGTTGGTCCTGCATGGCGGTGAAGAGGGGTGGTGACGGGGCGTCGGGTGAGGCGACGGGGACCTCGCCGCCGAACTGGGTCTCATCGGGAGCCCACTCGAGGTCGAAGTCGTAGCGTGCGGTGAGGCCGGTCTTGTCGACGACGGGGCGGTCGAGCAGAGCGCGCTGCATCATGGAGACGAAGTCGTGCATGGTGGCGTTGCGCGCGGGCAGGTGGATCTTCTGGGGGTAGACGGTGCTGATGAGCTGCGGCGGGTCGTCGGGCGGCTCGGTGGCGGGCTTGAGCTTGGGGCCGCCTTTGGCGACCTGGAGCTCGTAGATGGAGAAGTCCTTGGGCTCGCGGTGGAAGGTGAGGCTGAAGCGGTCGGTGAGCAGCTTGCGGAGCATGGTCATCTGCTCGTCGTGGCTGGGTTGGATGTCGCCGGGAGTGATGGCTTCGATGTCGTAGTGGTCGGACTCGACCCAGGACGGGCCGCCGGAGATGGTGCGCGGGTTGAGGTTGTAGGCCGCGGCGATCATCAGCTTGAGTGTGTAGGCCTGGGCGATCCAGCGGTGCGGGCCCTTCATGATGATGAAGCGGCCACGCTCGGCGTTCATGTCCGTGGCCTTGATGGTGGCGACGTCGAAGGCGTTGAACTTGGGGCGTGGTGAAGGCACAGGAGACTGCGCGCTGAGACCGGTGACACAGAGAAGAGTTGCGAGCGCTGCCAGATGCCGGATCATCGTGGGGACCTCGATAGTGCTTGTGGATGATTGGACATCAGATGGAGCGAATTGTCATCAGTCGGTCGGTTTGAGGTAGCCGGCGAGCGGGGAGGGGAAGTTGCGGATGGCCTCCGCGACGGCCTCGGCGTTCATCTCGGCGCCCTCGGCGTTAGTGTGCGTGTGGTCCTTGGGGAAGAGCAGCGCAGTCTTTTCAGGGCCGAGGGCTTCGAAGCGGTCGGCGGCGAGGGTGGCCATGTCGATGACGGGGACGTGCTGGTCGGCACCGAGCTGGTACTCGAAGTCGCGGTAGCCCATGTCGCGCTCGATGTGTGGGTTGCCGGCGGAGTCGGGCTTCCAGATGTTGCGGATGGTGACGGTGAGCAGGATGGGTGTCGCGCCCTTGGCGCGCGCGTCCGCGATGTACTTGCGGATGTACCAGCCGTAGGTGTGGACGGTTTCGGTGGTGAGGCCAGCGAGCGGGCCAATGGTGACGGGCCGGGTGATGGGGACGTCGACGGAGTCGTCGCCGAGACCCTTGAGGCTGCTGCGGCGTTTGGTGTCGTGGAGGACGCTGTCGGGGGTGCCAGCGCCGTCGTTGTGGCCCATCTGGATGAGGACATAGTCGCCGGACTTCATCTCGGCGAGCACGGCAGCCCAGTGGCCTTCGGCATAGTACGAACGTGAGGAGCGGCCTGCGATGGCGCGGTTGGCGACGTTGATGCGGGTTGTGTCGAAGAGGTGCGCGAAGTGGTCGCCCCAGCCGAGGTCAGCGTTATTGCGGGCGGTGGAGTCGCCGACGACGAAGACAGTGGGCAGGGCTGGGTTGAGCGGGGCGTCGTGGTGGACGGCGGTCTGCTCGGGAGTGAGGGGCGCGGGCGGGAGCTGCTGGGCGTGGAGAAGAGGTGCGAGTGCGAATAGAAATAAAGTGTGGATTGAAATAAGGCGTCGCATGGGCGTAAGGGTACACCCTGACAGGTAGGATGTGGGAGTGAAATCGTGACAGATTCAGGGACCGATGGAGGCAGTGCATGAAGTGGTTGCAGAGAATAGTGGTGTTAGTTGTTGGCGTGATGTCCGCAGCAGCCGTAGCGCAGCAGGCGGCATGGACAGTGAAGCCGGAGTGGGTGCGGGCGCATGAGGAGTTTCTGGCGAGCGATGCGATGCAGGGCCGCGGCAGCGCGACGCATGATGAAGAGGTGACGGCAACGTATGTTGCGAGCGAGTTTATTGGCTATGGGCTGAAGACGGCGCCGGGGATGTCGGGGTACATCCAGAGCGCGGAGGTGATTGCGCCGGAACTGGATGGGCATGCGACGGTGACAGTGGGCGGTGTGACGTTGGACGAGGGGAAGGATTTTGACTTGCTGATCTCGCCGGGCAAGCCGGCAGAAGGCAAGCTGATAACGGTTGCGGTAGGCGACCTGAAATCGGCGAAGGTGGAACGCGGTGCGGCGGTGCTGGTGACGGGCGCGGCTGATCCAGATGCGGCGCTTGGGGCGTACTCGGCGCTGCGGCGCAAGGGGGCGAACGTTGTGCTGCTGGTGCAGACGCCGGGCACAGACAACCTGATGGGCATGCTGGGTGGAAAGACGCGGACGCGGATTCGGTTGGCGGAGGACACCGCGCCTCGTGGGGGCGCGACGGTTGTTTTGTTGCGGACTGAGGCTGCGAAGCGGTTGTCGACCGTAGAGGGCGAGACGGTGAAGGTGGCCGTGAAGGAGCTGCCTGCAACGAAGCCTCGGTTGACCTACAACGCGATTGGGTATCTGCCGGGCAGCGATCCGAATGCCGGGACGATTCTGCTGACGGCTCACCTGGACCATCTAGGGATTGGGAGGCCGGTGAATGGCGATGCGCTCTACAACGGCGCCAATGATGATGCTGCAGGGACGACGGCGGTGCTGGAACTGGCCCATGCGCTGGCGTCGGGTCCGCGATTGAAGCGGAGCGTGCTGTTTGTCTGCTACGGTAGCGAGGAGATTGGCGAGCTGGGATCGACGTACTTTGGCGAGCATCCGCCGGTACCGCTGAAGGACCTGGTGACGAACCTGGAGTTCGAGATGATCGGCAACCAGGACCCGAAGATGCCGAAGGGTGTGCTGCTGTTGACGGGCTGGGAGCGCAGCAATCTTGGGCCGACGCTGAAGGCGCATGGTGCGCTGCTGGGGCCGGACCCTTATCCTGAACAGCATTTCTTTGAGCGCAGCGATAACTATGCGCTGGCGCTGAAGGGCGTTGTGGCGCATACGGCTGCCGGCTGGGGAACGCCGCCGACCTACCATCAGCCAGATGACGACCTGGCGCACCTGGACCTGCCATTTATGACGGCCGCGATCCAGAGTTTGGTTGAGCCGTTGCGCTGGCTGGCGGACAGCGACTTCAAGCCGGAGTGGAACCCCGGGGGGAAGCCTTCGCGTTAAGTAAAGGAGGCATAGCTCGCGGGCGTAGTAGGATGAGCGAAACTCCCCGGGAGACATGCCTTGGCCGCAAGCGAAGCTGTTGCTGAGATGAGACCGCTGGAAGCCGCGTTGCGCAAGGCTCGATGGCGGCTGCTGCCGCTGCTCTCCATTTGTTACCTGGTGGCGTATATGGACCGCGCGAACATCAGCTTCGCGGCGGACACCATGAGCCGTGACCTGGGGTTTACGCCGAAGATCTATGGGCTGGGCGCTGGACTGTTCTTTGTGAGCTATGCGCTGTGCGAGGTGCCTTCGAACAAACTGCTGTTGCGGTTTGGGGCGCGGCGGTGGCTGGCGCGGATCATGCTGACGTGGGGCGTGCTGGCGGCGGCGATGATGTTTGTGCATACGTCGGCGAGCTTTTATGGCATGCGTCTGCTGCTGGGCGTTGCGGAGGCAGGGTACTTTCCGGGAGTGGTGTACTACCTGTCGCAGTGGTTTCCTCCGGTAGAGAGGGCGAGGGCGCTGAGCCGGTTCTATGTGGCGTTTCCGTTGAGCAGTGTGGTGATGGGGGCCGTGGCGGGAGCGCTTTTGCGATTGAATGGACGGCTGCATCTGCATGGCTGGCAGTGGCTGTTCCTGGTGGAAGGGGTGCCGGCTGTGGTGCTGAGCGTTGCGTTATGGAAGTGGCTGCCAGATGGGCCTCGCGAGGCGGCATGGCTGGAGATCGAGGAGCGTGAGGCGCTGGAGGCCGCTCTCCATGCAGGTGGAATGTACTTGTCGCATGGAAGTGCGGAGGGGGCGCTGGGGCGTGTGCTACGGGACTCTCGGTTGTGGGTATTGGGAACGTTCTACTTCTTTGCGCTGGGGACGAGTTATGCGCTGTCGTTCTTTTTGCCTTCGTTGCTGGGGGCGCTGACGCAGTGGCCGGCGGGACAGGTGGGGTGGCTGATCTCGCTGGGCGGTGTGGTGTCGGCTGGGGCGATGTTGCTATTCGCGGTGAGCTCCGACCGCACAGGAGAGAGGCGTTGGCATGTTGCGGGCGCTGTGCTGGCGATGGGAGGACTTTTGCTGGCGGCCGGTTTGCATATGGAGGGGAGCTTCGCCGCGGCTGCGCTGCTGTTGACGGCGGTGGCGTACTCCGCCATGCAGGGGCCGCTGTTGGCGCTGGCTACGACACTGGTTCCGGGCGTAGATGGGGCGCTGTTCATTGCCGCGTTCAACACGTTTGGGATTATCGGCGGGTTTGTGGGGCCTTACTGGATGGGTTGGATGCGGGAGCTGACGGGCGGGTATGCTGTGGGCATAGGCCTGTTGTGCGTGCCGTGCGTTGTGGCGGGCGGCTGCATCCTGTGGCTGACGCGTGAGCGCTCTGCCTTGCAGGCCTGAGAGGATTTTGTGATGAGTGAATTGGCAATTAGGTTTGCGAAGGCGAATGGAGCACGGTTTGTTGAAGAGCTGAAGGCTTTGTTGCGGATACCGTCGGTTTCGACGGCTCCGGAGCACGTGGACGATGTGCGCAAGGCGGCGGAGTTTGTGGCCGAGGGGTTGCGCGCGGCAGGGCTGGAGAATGTGCGGCTGATCGAGACGAGCACGGCGGAGCGGACGGGGCATCCACTGGTATATGCGGACTGGCTGCATCTGGAAGGCAAGCCGACTGTGCTGCTCTATGGGCACTATGATGTGCAGCCGGCGGAGCCGCTGGATGAGTGGAAGTCGCCGCCGTTTGAGCCGACCGAGCGCGATGGGAACATCTATGCTCGCGGCGCCGTGGACGATAAGGGCCAGATGTGGATGCATGTGAAGGCGCTGGAGTCGTTGATGAAGAATGGCGGGCTGCCGGTGAATGTACGCGTGATTGTGGAGGGCGAAGAAGAGGTTGGTGGGGAGGGCATCGCTACGTTTGTGCGTGAACACGGCGACCAGCTGAAGGCCGATGCGGCGCTGGTTTCCGACACGGAGATGTTTGCGCCGGAGCTGCCGACGCTGTGTGTGGGGCTGCGCGGGATGATCTATACCGAGTTGGAGGTGAAGGGCGCGGCGACGGACCTGCATAGCGGCATGTATGGTGGCGCGGCTCCGAACCCGTTTGTGGCACTGGCGCAGATCATTGCGAAGCTGAAGGATGAGGATGGGCATATCTCGATACCGGGCTTCTATGACGGGATTGAAGTGCCGACGGCGGAAGAGCTGGCGGCGTGGAAGACGCTGCCGTTCAATGAGGAAGAGTATCGCTCGCACGAGGTGGGGTCGACGGAGCTGACCGGCGAGTCGCAGTACAGCGTGCTGGAGCGGACGTGGTCGCGGCCGACGATGGATGTGCATGGGATGCCGGGCGGGTTCATCGGCGCGGGCGCGAAGACGGTGATTCCGGCGAAGGCTATGGCGAAGATCAGCTTCCGGCTGGTGCCGGGGATGAAACCGGAGGCGACATTTGCGAAGTACAAGGCGTTTGTGGAGTCGATCGCGCCGAAGGGGACGCAGGTGAACGTGCGGATGATCCACTCGGGCGAACCGATTGTGGTGAGTACGGACAATGTTTATATTCGCGCGGCGAAGGCGGCGATGGGTGAGGTCTTCGGCAAGGAGACAGTGTTTGTGCGTGGCGGTGGGTCGATTCCGATTGTGGGCGATTTTGTGCGGGAACTGGGTATCCCGACGGTAATGATGGGGTTCGGGCTGCCGGACGATAATCTGCATGCGCCGAATGAGAAGTTCCATCTGGCGAATTTTCATCGTGGGATCGAGTCGATTGTGAGGTTTCTCGGCAAGGTGGGCGCGTAACGATGGAACGCTTGCCAATCCATGGGTTTGTGCTGGCGGGTGGGAATAGCTCACGGATGGGGCAGGACAAGGCGCTGCTTCGATTTCGTGGGCAGCCGATGGTTGAGATTGCTGTGGAGAAGTTGAAAGGGCTCTGCGCAGAAGTGGGGATTGCGGGAAACCGCGAAGACCTGACGAGGTATGCACCGGTTGTGTCGGAGTCGCGGATGAATATAGGGCCTGCCGCAGGTGTTGAGGCTGGACTTCTCAATGCTCGGCAGCCGTGGGTCCTGTTTATGCCGGTGGATGTGCCGATGGTGCCCGGAGAACTCTTGCAATTATGGGTGGATGAGGCGCTACGGGTTAAGATGAGCGTAAGTTATCTGGGTATCCTCGGTAAGCAGCCGCCATTCTGCCTTCTGCAACGTGAGCGGCAAGCCTCCTTTTCAAGGCTGCTGGACGAAGGTGAGCGCCGTTTGGAAGTACTACTGAATCGCACGGCGGAAGCTGATGGTTATGCGTCCTGGATGTACGATGAACGCGACCTGTATGGCTATCCAGACTACCGCGGCCCCGATGAGGCTACGCTTGCGCGGTGGTTCGCAAACGTGAATACGCCTGAGGATCTTGCCGAGGCAGAGCGCCACGTGGACGCACTGGACCGATAAGAGTTGCGCAGCTTTCAGCAGATTGAGGCATCCTAAGAACTGCATGAGCGAGATGGAGAAGAAGTTCCCGGAACCTGACCCTTCGGATGCCGACGAATCGGTGAAGTCGCTGCTCGATGACGTGACGGCGGATGTGGCGCCGACAGTGGAAGAGTTTATGACCGAGGCGGCCGAAGCCAATGAGGCTGAGGTGGAGGCCGTTGAGCAGGATGCCGCGGTGCAGTCCGGGGGTGGGCTGGAGGCTTCGTCGTTTGCGGCGCCTACGGTGGCGCCTTACATCGCGTTTGAAGATGTTTCAAAGTCGTTTGGCGATTTTGTAGTGCTGAACGATGTGAGTTTTTTCGTCAATCCCGGGGAGACGCTATGCATTCTAGGACGCAGCGGGGTGGGGAAGTCGGTTTCCTTGCAGATACTGATGGGTTTTTTGAAGCCGGATAGCGGAACAGTACTTGTAGCTGGACAAGACATTGCTGGGCTAAGCGAGCGCGAGATGCAGCTGGTGCGGCACAAGGTAACGATGGTCTTTCAGAATGGGGCTCTGTTCGATTCGATCACTGTGGGCGAGAACGTGGCCTTCCCGCTGCGCGAGCGGGGAGACATGCAGGAGGACCAGATCCTGCAGATTGTGCGGGGTTTGCTGGAGATGGTGGGCGTAGCGGGGATGGAGAACATGCTGCCGTCGGACCTGTCGACGGGAATGAAACGGTCGGTGGCGATTGCCCGTGCGCTGGCATCTCAGCCGGCGGCGGTGCTGTACGACGAGCCGACGACGATGGTGGACCCTCTGATGGGCCACCTTCTAGGAGACCTGATCCAGCGCCTGAAGACACAACTGCACCTAACGAGCATTGTTGTGACGCATGACATGCGGTTTGCTGAAAAGCTCGCCGACCGGGTGGTTTTTCTACACGAGGGCAGGGCGCGGTTCTTTGGCACAACAGAGCAGATGCGCCAAACCGATGACCCTGTGCTGCTCGAGTTCCTGACGCTGGATGAGTTGGTTTTGCCAGGAACTATATCGTCATCGTCTTAGAGTTAGATCAGAGTTCGTACAGTGCAGCGATAATTTCCCTTGGCACCGTCGATAAAGTGGAAGTCACCTTCCGGGAAGGCGTAGACTGAAATCAGCTTAGAAAACATATCTATTCTGCGTGTAGGCCTATTCGCAATCTGCTCCTGAGAAGTGGCTATGACAATTCCCGACTACCTGGAACAAGTTGTGGTATCTGGCTATGGGCGATCCAAGGCCGGAGCGGCTTCGAGGCACGGAGGACTTGCCGCGCGCTCATCCACTACTGCACTCCTGTGGGCTGCGCTGGACTATCTCTGCGCGATGGTTGCAGGGCTGATCGCGTTTTGCATCCGCCAAAGAGCATATGTTGCCTCGTTGCACCCCAGACTGTTCGACCAGTTCTGGGTGAGCATCCCTCTCATCTCTGTGATCTATGTGCTGTTGTTCGGGCTATACCTGGTGGTGTTCGCGCGAATCTATGGGCTGTACCGGGCTGCCGATCACCGCAGTGGACTGAACGAGCAGCGGATGACGATCCAGGCGGTTCTGACGGCGGGATTGCTGCTGTGCGGAACACTGTATCTGGCCCATGCGTATGCAGTCTCACGTATCGTGGTGGCTTTGACGCTGCTGCTGACAATGACGGCGATGATGGGGCGCAGGGCGATCTCGCGCAAGGTGCGTGAGCGGCGATTTCTGGAAGGCCGCGAGGTGCGCAATGTCCTGATTGTGGGTGAAGGGCGCGTTGCCAATGCTTTGCGTAACCATCTGCAGTCACTGCCTTACATGGGATTCCGCTTCAAGGGCTTTGTGTCGGTGGGGGATGATGCTCCGATCAGTGACGCTGAGTCGGAGGTGGTGTGCAACCTGGAGAATTGCGTTGGTGTCGGAAGGTCGCTCTTTGTCGACGAGATTTACTTCACGGCGTCGGTGCCGAAAGAGAAGGTGATCGCGATAGTCGAGGAGGCGCGGACAAACGGCATCGATGTACGTGTCGTGCCTGACCTGTATGACGGACTGGCCTGGAATGCCCCTGTGGAATATGTCGGTCAGTTTCCGACCATCCCTCTGCATTGGAAGGATTTCCCGCAGGGCGCGTTTGTGCTGAAGCGGGTCATCGACATCATCGTTTGCTGCGTGGCGCTAGTGTTGTGCGCGCCCCTGATGCTGGTGATCGCGTTACTGATCAAAATGGATTCTCCGGGACCGGTTTTATACCGTGCGCAGCGGGTGGGACGCAAAGGACGCACGTTTACCTGCTACAAGTTCCGTACGATGGTGGACAAGGCCGAGAAGCTGCGAGGCGGCCTGGAGCATCGCAATGAGCGGGACAGCATCCTGTTCAAGATCAGCGATGATCCGCGCATTACGACGATGGGGGCCTGGCTGCGGAAGTACTCGCTCGATGAACTGCCGCAGTTTCTGAATGTGCTGGCGGGCGATATGAGCATCGTTGGGCCGCGGCCACCGCTGGCGACTGAGGTTGAACGCTATGACCTATCGCACCTGCGCCGCCTGGATGTGCTGCCCGGTATGACGGGCCTGTGGCAGGTGGAGGCGCGGCAGGACCCATCGTTCGATGCGTATATCTCGCTGGACACAGCCTACGTGGAGAACTGGAGCCTGATGCTCGATCTGCGCATCCTTGCGCGGACGGTGGGCGCAGTGTTCAGCGGCACCGGCAGCTAAGAGGGCGCGGTGGAAGGCGATCTGTTCGTAATCCGTTAGACTGGATGGGTGCGGATCGCGCTGGCGCAAATCAATCCAACGGTTGGAGACTTCGCGGGGAACCTCGCGCTGATCTCGGGGTATGTCGAGCGGGCAGCGGCGCAGGCCGCCGAACTGGTGATCTTTCCTGAACTGGCGACATGCGGGTATCCGCCAGCGGACCTTCTTGAGAAGGAATCGTTTGTAGCGCAGGCGGAGGCGACGCTGGTCGCTGTCGCGGAGCTGACGCGCGGTGAGGGGCGGCCGGCGATTCTGTGCGGTTCGCCGATGCGTTGCGAGAACGTGCGCGGAAAGCATGTGCGAAACGTAGCGGCTCTGCTGGCGGACGGGGCGGTGCATGCGGTGCAACAGAAGATGCTGCTGCCGTTCTATGACGTGTTTGACGAACAGCGGTACTTTGAGCCAGGGCATGAGCAGTCGCTGAGTGTCGTGAAAGGGCATGCTGTCGCCGTGACGGTCTGCGAGGACGCGTGGAATGACAAGATGTTCTGGCCTCGGCAGCTTTACCCGGTGGACCCGGTAGAGGAACTGATGCGGCAGTGGGCGGTGTTGCCGCAGCCGTTGAGCGGGCATCGGCTGATCCTGAATATCTCGGCTTCACCCTACTGGCATGACAAGATTGCGGTGCGACAGAAGATGCTGGGTGCACTGGCGAAGCGGCATCGCGCGACGATTGTGATGGTGAACCAGGTTGGCGCGAATGACAGCCTGGTGTTCGATGGCAGCTCACTGGTGGTGGGGCCGGATGGCGAGGTGCTGGCGCAGGCGAAGAGCTTTGCGGAGGACCTGTTGATCGTCGATACAACGGCCCCTGATAAGTTGCTGGTGCCGCCATCACAGGATGAGGTTGCGCTGACCTGGCAGGCGCTGGTGCTGGGCACGCGGGACTATCTGCGGAAGTGCGGATTCAAGAAGGCGATTGTCGGACTGAGCGGCGGGATCGATTCGGCGCTGGTGGCTGCGATTGCGGTGGAAGCGCTGGGCGCAGAGAATGTGCAGGGCGTCGGGATGCCGAGCGAGTTCTCGTCGAGCGGTTCGGTGAGCGATGCGGAGAAGCTGGCAGCGAACCTTGGGATTGCGTTCTCGATTGTACCGATCAGGGAGATCTATACACGATTTACTGGGGCATTGGAGCCGTTCTTTGAGGGCACGGCGTTTGGGCTGGCGGAGGAGAACCTGCAGCCGCGTATTCGTGGGAGCCTGCTGATGGCGCTCTCGAACAAGACTGGCGCGCTGGTGCTGACGACGGGCAACAAGAGCGAGATGGCCTGCGGCTATTGCACTCTCTATGGAGACATGGTGGGTGCGTTGGCGGTGATTGCGGACGTGTACAAGACCGAGGTTTATGCGCTGAGCCGGTATGTGAACCGTGAGCGCGAGATCATACCGGAGGACACGCTGACCAAGCCGCCGTCGGCGGAGTTGCGGCCGGGGCAGAAGGACACGGACTCGCTGCCGCCGTATGATGTGCTGGACCCCATTTTGCGTGCGTATGTGGAGGAGTATGCCTCGGCAGAGGAGATTGTAGAGGCGCAGGGCGTTGACCTTGCACTGGTGCGGCGCGTCATTCGGTTAGTGGAGATCAGCGAGTACAAGCGGCAGCAGGCCGCTCCGGTGCTGAAGGTGTCAAGGAAGTCGTTTGGCATGGGGAGACGGTTTCCCATTGCGGCCAGGCGTTAGCGATAGACAGTTCGAGATGATGAATAAGAAGGGTTGGAGAATGACGATAACGATGAAGCAGTGGCTGCCGGCAGCGGCGTTGACCATGATGATCGCCGGTGCGACGGCCGTGTTGGCGCAGGCCCCGGCGAGTGAACCGCAGGCGCCGAAGCCGCAAGGGCCGGTTGTGGCTACGAACGAGTTTCCGCCCGTGAACCCAAAGAACTTTACGGCGGCTTCGCCCACGGCCGCTGAGGTGAACTCGTTCCTGAAATCGATCTGGGGTTATGACGGGAACCGTGCTTGGGAGGTGGCGGCGATTTTGAAGACGCAGGCGCCGGGGGTGTCGAAGGTGGTAGTGTTCGTGAGTGAGGCTGGGCAGGCCGGCGGGCCGAAGACGACGGTGTTCTTCACCACGCCGGACGGCAAGCATGCGATCGCTGACCAGGTGATCGACTTCGGCGCGAAGCCGTTCGAGGCGAACCGCGAAACACTGGTAACTCGTGCGAACGGCGCGGCAAAGGGCGCAACCAGCAAGGACCTGGAGCTCGTGGAGTTCGCCGACCTGGAGTGCCCGCACTGCAAGGAGGCGCAGGGCACGATGGCGCAGCTGGCGAAGGACTTTCCTGAGGCCCGGATCGTGTTTGAGAACTATCCGATTGCGGAGATCCATCCGTTTGCGTATCGTGCAGCGGCGGAGGGCGTTTGCGTGCGCAAGGCCAAGGGTGATGCAGCGTTCTTCACGTATGCGTCGACCGTGTATGACAAGCAGGCCGGGCTGACGAAGGAGTCTGTGGATGCGACGCTGGCGGCTGCGGTGACGGCTGCGGGCGCCGACCCGAATGCTGTAGCAGCGTGTGCGAACGATGCTGCGACCAAGCAGGACGTGGATGCGTCGATCCAGCTGGGCAAGGACGTTGGAGTGGACCAGACGCCGCTGCTGTTCGTGAACGGCCATGCTCTGCCGATCACGGCGCTGCCTTACGAGACGCTGAAGAAGATCGTCATCTTCCAGGCTGGGCAGGACGGCATCTCGGTGCATCCGCCGCCGACGCTGACCTCGTTGCAGTAGGAGTGGCGATGAGGATTGCTGTGTGGTCTCCGCACCGTGACGATGCGGGGTTTTCGCTGGGACTGGCTATCGAAGCGTGGCTGCTGTTGGGCCACGCTGTCGAAGTTGTAAACGTGTTTACGCGGACCGAGCATGCGCCGTACTCGGATGCGGAGTCGCTGCATCCGAATGACCGGGCTTCATTTGCAAGCGCGGTACGCAAGCGCGAGGACGAGGCCTGGGTGAAGCTGTATGCCGGTTTGCCAGGGCGGGGAAAGCTCACCCTGGCCGATGTTGGGCTGAAGGATGCTCCGCTGCGGCTGCACTGCGCTGAAGATGACGTGTTGCACCGCGAGCCTGTTTTATCCGACAAGGTGATGCAGAAGGTGCAGCGCGCGATGGCGCAAGGGCGGGCGGAGGCGGTGGTGCTGCCGCTGGGGGTGGGTGGTCATGTGGACCACCTGACGACGCGGCTGGCTGCGCTGCCACCCGATGCCGGCAACGTGCCGCTGGCGTTCTATGAGGACCTGCCGTATGCCGCGCAGGCTCCCGATGCTGTAGAGGCAGCGGTGCAGGCGAGCGCGCTGGCGGCGGGCGTTCCACTGCAGAGCTGTTTTGCCGAGGAGGCGCGACCGGTGGATGCTGCTGTAACCCGGAAACGGCGGTTGGCGCTTTGCTATGACTCGCAGATTGAGGATGCGACGGCTGAGGCGATTGCGGCGTTCTGTGGGCAGTACGACGGGCGCGAGCGGTTGTGGGTGAATGCTGCCTGGCTGGCGGCGATTGCGGCGAAGTGATCGGGTGGGTGGGAGCCTGGCACCCCACCCCTCCCCCCGGATACTTTTTGATTGAAAATCCTGAGGCGTTGAGGGCTAGAAGCGGACTTGTGAAGGTCTGATCCCCTGGTGTCAAAAGCAAAGGCAAAAGCGGGAACGCAGAGGGCGCAATAGGGTTAGCTCGTCTTCAATTGCTCTAGTTTTAGTGTATCGGTGGTGTCAATAGCAGACGCAGGTAAGCGGCGCAGGATGAGTCGTTGCGGAGAGATTGTTCATGGAATTGAGGAGGTGATGGAGGCGCGGGTCGGGATCGAACCGACGCATAAAGGTTTTGCAGACCTCTCCCTTACCACTTGGGTACCGCGCCCCTGGGGCGATCGCCGATCTCTCCGGGCGCAGAGAACGCCAACGTCAGCTATGAGAGGTCTCGCTGAAGAAGAGAAGGATTGG
The DNA here is from genome assembly GCF_014083945.1 of Granulicella sp. 5B5. Lineage (GTDB taxonomy): Bacteria > Acidobacteriota > Terriglobia > Terriglobales > Acidobacteriaceae > Granulicella. The sequence continues at coordinate 3,834,639 of NZ_CP046444.1, forward strand.
AGCGGGAGACCGGGGTCGAACCGGCGACATCTTCCTTGGCAAGGAAGCACTCTACCACTGAGCTACTCCCGCCCTGCCACTTACAAAGTATAGCGAGGCTGCAACGGAATTGCAACGTGGGGAGGGGCGGTTCTCCACAAGAGAAGTTGAAAGGGAAAGGGATACACGACAGGGCATTTACTGAGCGGAGATGGTGTGGACGGCGGCGAGGGCTTTGCTTTCGATGTGCAGGCGGCCGGTGCGGACGACGTGCGGGGTGATGGTGATGAGAAGTTCGTCGGTGTCGACCTCCTTGTCCTTGTCGGTGCCCTGGAAGCCGGGGAGTTCGCTGAGGCCGGGGACGCCGTCGATGGAGCGGATCTCGCTTTTGGAGACGAGGGAGGCGAGCATGACGGTTTTGCCGGGGGGGATAGTGACCGTGGAGGTCATGGCGCGGTTGTCGAGGATGGGGATGTTATCGAGCGATGTGCCGCCGAGGGCTTCCAACTTGAGGTCGAACTTCACGGTGACGTCGCCGCCGTGCTGTACGGTGGGCGTCATCTTGAGGGTCAGGCCGAGGTCTTCAAACTGGAACTCCGGCGTGGAGGCGGTGGCGCCGCCGAGGTACTGCGAGAGAAGGCTGGCCACGCTGGTGCCGTTGACGTTAAGCCCAGAGAGCGCACTGCTGACGCCGGAGCTGTAGGTGCCGGTAATGACGGGGTAGCGCGAGCCGGCGCGGAAGGTGGCCTCCTGGCCGCTGCTACCGCGCAGTTGCACGGCGTCGAGCAGGCGGGAGTCGGTGGCGTTGAGGGCGAACTGGAAGCTGCTGTTGGAGCCGAGGTAGAGACCCGCGTAGGTGAGGCCACCACCGAAGGTGCCGACGAAGTTTGTAAACTGCGTGGTGCTGACGGCGCCTGAGGCGACGAGGAATTCGATCTCCGTGATGATGTTTTGCAGTGGGTTGCCGTTGAGCACAAGCAGGCCGGAGGAGATAGCCTGGGAGAGCAGGCTGGCGTTGGAGCTGAGAAGGGAGTCGGCCTCGCTGATGACGCTGAAGGCACCGACAGAGCTGGGAAGAACGGCACCGATATTGTTGGTTTTGGAGGTGCTGACCTCGTAGAGATTGACGTCGAAGAGGACATCGTTGCCGCCGTCAAGCATGTCCGCAAAGGTGGCGTTGACGAGGCGGAGAGAGGGCTCGTCGCCGCGCAGGAGCATGAAGCCGTCGGTGGAGCTGGCAGTGACCTGCTTGAGGTCGAAGACATTACGGGCGAGATTAGCGAGCTCGGTCATCTGGTCCTGCGAGTAGCCGGGCAGGTAGACGGTCTCTTCGATCTGGGGCTGGAACTCCTGGCGGTTGTCGGGGCTGTCCTTGACGATGAGGACGAGGTTCGGCTGCACAGGGACGGCGAAGGTGTGTGTCATCTGGAGCGCGATACGTGTCGCGTCGTCGAAGGTGACGTTGTCGAGATCGAGCGTGGCGGAGCTGCCTTGGACCGAAGGGTCGAAGGTGGTGCGGATGCCGAAGTCCTGATAAACGCGGGTGAGGATGCTACGAGTGGCGGCTTGGAGATGGAAGTTTTTGGTGCCACGGGCGGCATCGAGCTTGATGGGGCCGCCGAGCATGGAAGCGAGTTCGTCGGCGGGCACAGGGCCGGTAGGATGAACGGGTTTTGCGGCACTGCCGAAGTGCTGCGCGACGATGGGGTTGTCGGGGTCGAACTTGCGGGCTTCGGTGAGGAGGGCCTCGGACTTGGCGGTGTCGCCAGCCTGCTCGGCTGCGGCGGCCTCGCGAACGAGCTGGGTGGCGCGGCCGCCTTTGGCGACGAGTAGCGCGAGGACGTAGTCGCGATTGCCGGGGTTGAGCCTGGCGGCGAGGGCAAAATGGTCGACGGCGGCGGAGAGGTCCTTGTGCTGGACCTGCTTGAGGCCTTCGAGATAGGCATCGTTGGCGTCGCTGGCCTGCTTGGGCGTGATCTGCGGATAGGCGGGCGAATCGGTAGGCGCAGCAGGCGTGGCGAGCGGCGTCGGAGGGAGAGCACCTGCTGGGACGCTGGTGGGGGAGTCGGCCGGGGTGGTCTGGGCACGCGCTGGCAGGCACGCGGCGGTGAGCGCGCATGCTAGTCCGAAGACGAGCGCGCGGAGCTTCCCAGGCGACCGGGGCCAGCGTGGCTGAGGGATGCAGAGCATCATCTGTGATGTTAGACGAAAGGGCAGGGCGAAGGTCGGCTTGCGCAGACGCTCAGCGGCCGCTGGAGACGATCTGCAGACCGGGCCGGTCGGGACGCACGGAGCGGACCGGACGACGCATGCCCTGGCGGATCTGCACGGAGTCAAGTCCAAGCTCGGCGAGCGTACGACTGAGCGTGTTGCGGTGCATGTTCAACTCTTCGGCTGCTTTGCACTGGTTGCCGCGATGGCGTGAGAGGACTTCAAGGATATAGCGCTTCTTAAACTCGCGGACTGCATCCGCGTAGGAGACGCCTTGGGAGTACATCTGGAGGACGAGATTGTCGAGATCGCGTTTCAAATCGCGGGGCATCCTTACGGGAGAACTTGTAACGCCATTGTGCGACGAAGCAGGTGGTTTGATCCAGCCGCTGTTTTTGTGCTTTGTGTCAGAAGACTTGAGGCCTATGTATGCGGTCGAGTCCGTTTGCTAGACGTGACCGCAGGTCAGAGGGCATGACGAAGGATACAGCATGATCGGCCTGAAAAAAATACGGAGCGAGGGTAGAAGTTTTAACCCATGTCGCGGATGGAACAAATGCGGTAACGGCCAAAAGTAACACGACCGCGAAGAGCGCGCCGCGGAGCAGGCCGAAGAGTGCGCCGCCGAGGCGGTCAAAAAAGCCGAGGCCGACGGCGGAGGCTGTGCGGCTCAACAACTTACCGAGCAACGCGGCGAGAATGACGACAGCGAAGAGGATAAGCAGGAAGGCGATGAGGCCGCGGAGCGCCGGGTTTGCGGCGAAGGTGCGGAAGTGCCAGGCAAGGGCGCGGTAGTTCCAGCAGGCGATCAGAAAACCGGTGATGAGGCCGGCGAGGGCGAAGGCTTCGCGCACGAAGCCGCGCATGAAAGCCCGCAGTACGGACCAGACGAGGACCGCGGCAAGGAGCCAGTCGAGCGGGTTCATGGTGGAGAGAAGCGATGGCATGGGAACACCTACGCTCTCGATGATCGCGGTTGAAACGGGCAGCGGCAAGTGGCTATGCAGTTACCACTGCCGAAGAAACTACGCTGCGCTGCGGTTGTCGCGGCCCGCATTGCGGCCACGGTCGCGGCCGCCGAGTGAGACGCTGACGATCTTGGAGACGCCGGGCTCCTGCATGGTGACGCCGTACATCACATCGGCCTGCTCCATAGTGCGCTTGGAGTGGGTGATGACGACAAACTGCGTGTCCTGCGACATCTCCGCGATGAGGCGTGCGAAGCGGCCGACGTTGGTCTCGTCGAGCGGTGCATCGACTTCGTCGAGCACGCAGAAGGGCGCAGGCTGGAACTGGAAGATGCCGACGAGCAGCGAGAGGGCGGTCAGGGCCTTCTCACCACCGGAGAGCAGGAGCACGTTCTGGAGCTTCTTGCCCGGCGGCGAGGCGATGATGTCGATGCCGCTCATGTCGGAGCTCTTGCCGGTGACCTCGTCGACGTCGGTGAGCCGCATGAAGGCCTGGCCGCCGCCGAAGAGCTTGGTGAAGGTGTTGGAGAAGTTCTCGTTGATGACCTTGTAGGCCTCGTCGAACTTGACGCGGGAGACGTCGTCGATCTCCTTGATGGACTGCTGGGTGTTCTCGATGGATTCGAGGAGATCCTTGCGCTGGGCTTCGAGGAAGGTATGACGCTCGGCGGTCTCGGTGTACTCCTCGAGGGCCATCATGTTGACGGGACCCATGGCTTCGAGGCGCTGCTTGAGGGCGCGCGAGGCCTCTTCTTCAGCGACGAGGGCTTCGCCTTCAATGCGTGCGATGCCGGCGTCTTCGCGGAGGACGACGGGTTCGACGGAGAGGTCATTGACGCAGGTGGCCTCAAGGTGTTCGAGGTCGGAGGTGAGCTTGGCGGCGCGGGCTGTGAGCGCCGCGCGCTGCTCGCGGAGGGCCTCCGTCTCGTGGCGCAGGGTGCGGAGCTTTGTATCGAGCTCGGCCATGGCGGCGCGCAGGGTGCTGGCCTCGGTGGAGAGCGTTTCGCCTTCGGCGATGGCCTGGGCGCGCATCTCGGTCAGCTCGTTGTGCTTCAGCGCGAGCTCGGAGGTCTCCTCTTCGCGGCGCTGCTTTTCCGAGGCGGCGGAGGTGAGTTGCGATTCGAGCTGCGTGATGCGCTGCGACTGGCTCTCGAAGAGGCGGTTGGTCTGTTCGAAGTTGGCGTTGGCGTTGCGGCGGCGTTCTTCAAGGCCTGCAAGCGCAGCGGCGGCGGCGCTGGCTGCGGTCTGCAGCTCCTCGCGAGTAAGGCGCAGCGAGACGATTTTTTCGGTGAGGTCCGAGACCTGCTGCTCGATGGCGGCGCGTTCGGCTTCGAACTTCGCGGCGTCCTCGCGCTTGCGGGCGATGAGGTCGAGACGCTGTTGGCGCTGGTCGTTGTTGCGGTTCTGCGCGATCTGCCACTGCTGCAGGCGGCTCTCGATGCGGGTGACCTCCTGCTCCATCTGGCGCAGGGCAGCACCGGAGTTGGCGCTCTCGCGTTCCGCATCGCGGCGCTCGTGGTTCTTGGACTCGACGGTTTGGTTGTGCTCGGCGATCTCGCGGGCGAGCGTGGCTGTGGTCTGCTCCGTCTGCGCAAGTTCGGTTTCGACGCTCTGAAGCTTTGTCTGCAACTCGCCGAGCTCGTGGTTCAGTGCCATCGGGCCTTGCCCACCTGCTGTCTTGCCGCCAGTAACGGTCAGATGCTGGAACGTCTCACCGCTTGGAGCCAGAAAGAAGCCTTGTGGGTACTCTGCTGCCAGTTTACGGGCGGTCGCTGCATCTGGCGCGATGAAACCATCGCGGAGCTTAGGCAGAAGGGTTTCGAGCGAGCGGCCAAAGCCCCTATTTGCGCGCACGCAGTCACGCAGGGCAATCACGCCTGCCGGTTGGATCGCCGCGCTCGCCTCCGGCATCTGCACTGGAGCGCCATCGGGATGAACAAGGAATGTCGCTCGTCCGGCCACATCTTTTTGAAGCTTCAGCACGCCTTCGTCGGCTGCATCCCAGCTCTGCACGACGACGTAGTTCAGCTCTTCGCGCAGGTACTCGTCCATGAGAGCGCCGTACTTCTCGTCCACTTCGAGAAAATCAGCCAGCGTGCCGAGAGGAGCGTGGCCGTTTTGCAGCTTCTTGAGAAGGTTCTTCACCGTGTCAGGCGAATAGCTATGCTCGCGGATAAGTGCCTCAATCGAATTTCTACGGCCTGCCAGGGAAGCCTGCTGTGTACGCAACTCGTCGCCGCGACGGCGCGACTGCGTCTCCGCGATGCGCTTGCTGTCGAGGGTCTGGCGAAGCTCGCTGATCTCAGTTTCGAGCCGCTTGAGGCGCGCAGTGACGTCTTCAAAGGAGATCTGGAGCTGGCCGCGCTGCTGGCCGAGCAGTTCGAGTTCGCCGCGCGCGGTCTGTGATTCGGCGACGAGGCGTTCGTTCTCGCGGTCGAGGCCGGCGAGAGCGGCTTCTGCCTGCGTGCTCTCGTTGTTGGCCTGCCCGGCGCGCTGCATGGCCTGCATAGCGGTGCGGCGATGGTTTTCTGCCAAGGCTTCGGCGGCGAGCACGTTGCGGGTGGCCTCGTGCGCCTGCGCCTGCTGTGCGTTGGCGGCCTCGCGCGCGCCGGTGGATTCCGTTGTGGCGCTCTCGAGGAAGCTGCGGTGCTGCTCGCGTTCGCTGGCCAGCGTTTCGAGCTGGCCGCGGGCCTGGGCGAGGTCGTCGTTGCCGGTGGCGATGCGCTGGGTGAGTTCCGCAACGCGGTCGGCGTTGGAGGCGGTGCGCGCGACGATGCGTTCGAGTTCAACGGCGCTGGCATTGGCGCGGGAACCGGCATCGCGGATCTGGCCGTCAAGTTCGTAGCCGCGGGCGACGCCGGCGGAGTGCTCGGCATCCATGGTCTCAAGCTGCGCGGCCTGTGCGTCGATCAGCGCGCCGAGACGCTCGATCTCCGCGGTGGCTGCGGACTTCTCGGCGTCCATCTGCGTGAGGCGGCTGGCGAGTACGACGCGGAGCTTGGCCCGCAGTTCGTCGCGCAGGGCACCGTAGCGCTCGGCCTTGGAGGCCTGGCGCTTGAGGACGCCCATCTGACGGGTGACCTCGTCGAAGATGTCGTTCACGCGCGAAAGATTTTGTTTGGCGGACTCGAGACGGAGCTCGGCGAGGCGCTTCTTGGTCTTGAAGCGGGTGATGCCGGCGGCCTCTTCGATGATGCTGCGGCGGTCGAGCGGCTTGGAGCTGAGGAGCTGTCCGATGCGCTCCTGGCCGATAATGGCATAGGTCTCGCCGCCGAGGCCGGTGCCCATGAAGATGTCCTGAATATCGCGCAGGCGGCAGATCTTGCCGTTGAGCAGGTACTCGGAGTCGCCGGAGCGGAAGAGACGGCGGGTGATGGTGATCTCACCGGCTCGGACGGGCGCGCGGCCGAACTTCCGGCGGCGGATCTTGAGGACGACGTTGTTCTCGGGCGCGAGCTCGGCGGAGGCGTCGGCTTCGGGTGCGGCCTCGCCGGGAGCGGGCTTCTTAGGCTTTACCTCGGCCTCGTAGGTAGTGCCGGGCTGGGCTTCGATGACGGCGTCGTCGGTCTCCTGCGCGGCTTCTGCACGGACGGCGGACTCATCCCAGTCGGAGAGCGAGTCGATGGGTGTAGGGGCTTCATGCTCGACTACAGGTTCTTCACCCTCGGCGAGAGTGTTGCCATCGTAGACCTCGGGATCGACGAGGGTCAGCGAAACCTCAGCCATGCCTGTGGGCTTGCGGTCGCGTGTGCCGGCGAAGATGACGTCCTCCATCTTGATGCCGCGCAGGGATTTGGCGGACTGCTCGCCGAGGACCCAGGTGATGGCGTCGGAGATATTGGACTTGCCGCAGCCGTTGGGACCGACGATGGCAGCGATGCCTTCACCCGCGAGCTGCACTTCGGTGCGGTCGCAGAAGGACTTGAAGCCGAGGATCTGGACTTTTTTTAGCTTGAGCAAGGAGGCATGACCTTTTCCGCACGAGTGTTCGCAGACGCGGGGTAGCGGCTGCTTAGGTCGAATCGTAAGCGGTGGTGGAGGGTGAATCAACCCGAATTCAGCCCGGATTGTGGATAAGACAGTCCGGAATTGAAGGTTTTTTGCGGGGTCCGCCGGGTGACATCGATGGGGATGGTGCGTCGAAAGGCTGGCGATGAACGCGAAGGCGCTCGTTTGCATCCAAAGAGATGTGCGCAGATGCCTTGCCGCGGCGGGGCATACGGCTCTTATCGTTGTGTGAAAGGAACGGGAATACCGAGAGCAACCGGTTGCACAGGAGCCGTCGCGGTTCTTATAATCCGGAGCATCCGTCCAGCGGCCTTTCATTTTTGGAAGAGTTTGCCGTGCGGCGCGCAAACTGCGCTAATCTAAACGAACACCGTCTACACCCCGCAAAAGCTCCGAGGAGAACTTTATTTATGAAGAAGGTCGTACTTGCTTCGCTGCTGGCCGCAGTCTGCGCAGTTCCGTCGGCGTCAATCGTATATGCCCAGGCCGCACCTGGCCAGGTGGCGATGTCTGCCGATGAGTATGCGGCGTACAACAACGCCAATACCCAGACCACGCCGGAAGCCAAGGCTAAGGCCTTCCAGGCATACCTGAAGGCGTATCCGAAGTCGAGCGTGAAGCTGGCCGTGCTGACAGAGGTTGTCGCACTGTACAGCCAGACAACAGACGAGGAAGCCACGCTGGCTGCCGCTGACGATCTGCTGGCTGTCGATCCTGGCAACCTGCGCGCGCTGGCCATCAAGGTCTACTACCTTCGCGCCGATGGCGACAAGGCCACCGACCCCGCCACCAAGCAGGCTGACCTGGACAAGGCTGCTGGTTATGCGCAGCAGGGCCTGAGCGCTACCGGCTCCACCGGTGTCGCTCCGGCTGATTATGAGAAGTTCAAGGCGGCGACGATGCCGACTTTCGAGAGCGCGATCGCCGACGACGATCTTGCCAAGAAGGACAACGCGGACGCGATCAAGGCGCTGACCGCGGAGCTGAATGCCGTTCCGGTGGCCGACACACAGGACCCCTCCAAGCAGCTGCAGGATGTGTACGTGCTGGCGCAGGCGTACTACACCTCCACGCCGCCCGATTACCTGAACTGCACCTGGTATGCGACCCGCGCTGCGGCGTTTGCCCCGGCTGCGTTCAAGCCCACCATCGCCGGCCTGGCGACCTACTGCTACAAGAAGTTCCACGGCGGCGCGGATGGCTATGACGCAGTGGAGACCGCGGTGCAGACAAATCTGAACCCGCCTGCAGGCTTCCTCGCCGGCATCAAGCCCGCGCCGAAGCCGGAAGACTACGTGAAGCAGTTGATCGCGACGACGCCTGACCTGGCAGTGCTGGCCATCAGCGACCGTGAGTTTGCGCTACAGTACGGTACCTCCGACGACGCCAACAAGGTGTTCGACGCGGTGAAGGGCAAGTCGGTCGAGATCCCGGGCGCGCTGGTGATTGCGGCGACTGCGGACTCCGTGCAGGTCGCGGTCTCCGATGACGCGGTGCAGAGCAAGACGGCGGACTTCACCTTCAACATGAAGGACCCGTTGAAGACGGTGCCGAACGTGGGCGATACGGTGACGCTGGATGGCACCTACGACTCCTACACGCAGAAGCCGCTGATGATCACGATGACGGGCTCGTTCATCGTGCCGCCCAAGCCGGCCGCCAAGGCGCCGGTCCACCACCACCCGACGCACAAGTCGAAGGCGAAGTCTCACTAAGTCGCCCGGCTAAAACAGCGGCCTCCCGCAAGGGAGGCCGTTTTGTTTGCGCGTTAGCAGCTACCTGTTGAGCAGGTTGACGAAGAGGCGATAGGCGCCGGGCACGGCCTCCGGCAACTGGCGGTAGACGGCAAACGCGAGGTATGTCCAGCGGCCTTTGCCGAGCTGCGTGGTGATGAGACCGCCGCGCTGCGGCTCCTCGGGCCGCACGCCTTCGGCAGGAGCGCCGGGGTCGTGGACCTCGGTGAGAGCCGTGTAGTGCGCGTCCCAGGAGCCGAGGAAGCCGTGGCCGCGCTCTTCGATCCAGCCGTTGAAGTCGGCGGGCGTGATGCGGTTGGGCGTGGAGAGCAGCGGCGAGGCGGGATCAAGGAGCGCGACTGGGTCGGTCTCGTCGACGACCCTTTCGGCGTCGCTCCCGAGGGTGAGCGGATAGGGGGCATCGTCGGCGGTGAACTCGGCGGTCTGGTACTGGACGACGACGTTGCCGCCGCCGCGGGCGTAGGCCAGCAGCGCCTGCGTCGGCGCGCCGTGGAGTTCAGGGTGCGCGGCATAGGTGCGCACGCCGAGGATGACGGTATCGAAGTGGCCGAGCTTGCCAGCAGTGAGGTCGGCGACGGTGAGAATCTCAGGCTTGAGCCCGATGGAGGCGAGGGCCTCGGGTACGGAGTCGCCCGTGCCGGGGAGATAGCCGATGCGAAGCTTGCCGTTGGACGGAAGCTTGAGATCGACGGGGACGATGCGGTCGACGGCGGGTGTGTAGTAATCGGTGCGCGGCAGGTCACCGTAACCGATGGCGCGGTAGCCTTCGGTGTATTCGGCCACTGTAGGCAGGCTTACGGTGGCTGTCAGGCTTGCGGGCGCGCGCAGGTCCGCCGGTGGTGTGACGATGAACGCGGTGAGATCGCCGGAGACGGGCCCAGCTTGTTTGGCAGACCACAGCGCGGGCACTTGCAGGTGGACGGAGGGAGACGCGGACGGCTTCTCGTGTTTGACGACCTTATAGGAGCTGTCGCGGTGGTAGGCGGAGGTGGCCGTCGCTGTGAGATCGAGGCTGCGGGTGCCTTCCGGCAGGACTTGTGCGTTGGAAGAGAGCGCTAGGTTGACGGCCGGGACGATCTGGATGGGCTGCGGCCCATCATGCACGATGCGGCCCAGTTCGATGGTGGTGCCGCGATACTCGACATCCGTCCATGCCGTGAGGGCTGGGGGCGTGACGGGTGCATCGCGCAGCTCAGGGCGGCGGAGTTCATAGACCGGAGCCTCGATGTTCTTGCGATAGAAGTACGGCTGCGAGATGAGCGTGGTGAAGTAGGGGTGCGCGGTTAGCGTGACGGCGAGCGGGTGATCGACCGTGAGCTGGTTGCGGTCTTCGCTTACATTGTCCGGTTTTTCGATGCCGCCTGCGCTGTTGGTGAGCCAGGTGGCCTTGCCATGAAGCGTCTCAGACGAAGCGGTGCGCACCTGCGACCAGACGGAGATGCCGTTGCCTGCGGGATGGTCGATGTCGCTGTTGGTGGCGTCGTAGTTGAGGCCCAGCGCGAGGGCGAGCGCGCTGTTGAGTTGAACTCTTTTGACGCGCAGCTCATGCAGAACGCTCTCCTTCTGCTCAGGGTTGAAGCTGTCCCCTTCGACCCGCGAGATCAGTACGGTGGTCTGCTGCAGGGCATCGGCAAGCTGCGGCGCGATCTTTTCCGGGTGGGCAGCGTCAAAGGCCTGCGTTGTGTTTGAGATCTGTGCGCCAAGCATGTGGAGAGACTCGCGCAGATACTTCGGTGCGCTGGGTGCGAGGGTGGCGATGCCTTCGATGCTGGTATCGATGCCGTCGAAGAAGCTGGACTCGTCCTGCTTCTGCCTGTCGGCGGGCAGCATGGAGCCGTAGCGGTGGTAGGCGACGTCAAATTTGCCTGCGGGCGGCACGCGCAGGCCGGGGCCGATCTGCGATTTCTGCATGCCGAGACCCATCCGCGCGAACTGCACGTAGCTGAATGGCTTGCCCTCGGCTGCGGTGAGCAGCGGGTCGCTTTCACCCTCGTGGACGACGACGTCGGTTGTGGGCGGCGTAGTGGAGACTTGTCCAGTGACGTAGTTGACGAAGCGCGCCGGGATGTACTGGTTCGTGGCGTAGTCGAAGAGGCCCTTGTCGGAGATGGCGAACATGGGCACGCGCGCATAGACCTTGAGCGGCTGCCAGGGCAGGATGCCCTCGGCTGTGAGCTCGGGGAAGACGCTGGGATCGCCGGCGGCTTTGAAGGCCTCCTGCGCGATCTCGCCGGAGACTTGGTGCTGGCCATGGCCGTCTGTGACGCCGCCGATGAAGGTGGCGGTGAGCACCAGCGGTCGATAGAGGCGGATGGCGCGTACGACGTCATAGAGCACGCGCTGGTGCGTCCACTTGGAGAAGGCCTCTTCCTTGGTCTTGGAGAAGCCGAAGTCGACCTCGGTACCGAAGAACTGGTGGATGCCGGAGTAGCGGTCGCAGGCCAGCAGCTCCTGCGTGCGGAGCAGGCCGAGAGCATCCTCGAAGTCGGGGGTCATCGCGTTCTGGCCGCCTTCGCCGCGATTGAGCGAGAGGTCGGCGACGCGTGCGCCGCGGCCGCGGGAGTAGAAGGTCAACATGCCACCGTCCTCGTCGTCAGGGTGGGCTACGATGTTGAGGATGGAGGCGCGGGTGTTCAGGCGGCGCAGCATCTGCTGCAGGCCGAGCGCACCCTGGTCGATGGGCAGTTCGTGGCCGTCGAGGGGCTGCACGTGCTCGCCGCGGAGGTTGGCAGGGTCGAAGAAGGTCTTTGTGGGCGTTTGCGCGGCGAAGATGTGGGATGGGACCACAGCCAGTGTGGCAGCGAGGCCAAGCGAAGGTAGCAGCTTCATGCCTTTTAGAGTCTCACAGAGTGCGAGAGTCCCTCACTGCTGGGTGGGGCCCGGGTCTGTCGCCTGCACGGCGGCTATCGCGTGTTCCAGATGCTTGAGCAGCCCTGGGATGTCGGATTGAACGACCTCCCAGACTCGAACCATGTTCGTGGAAAAGTATCCGTGAGCCAGTTGATTGCGCATGGCATAGATAGAACGAAAGGGGATGTCCGGGAACCGCTGTGGAGCGTCTGGCAAGACTTCGAGCAGGTTTTTCGAGGCTTCGCCAAGGACCTCGATGTTTCGCATGACGGCATCCTGCGTGAAGACGTCTGTGAGAAAGCGCCTTCACTCTTACCTCTTGTGTAGCGGAGGATGTGTGCCGCAGCCTCATGCAGATGGCCGAGAAAATCGCCGGCTCTGAGGCTGTGCCGGCTCATAGCGGCAAGGCTTCCGCGACAACCTGATTGCGGAACTTTACGGGCAAAGAATCGGGCGTCAACAGATCAACCGGAACACCAACGGCATCCTCGATGGCGACCTGCACTTTTGCGATCTCCAACAGGCTGGCGCGAGGTGGGGCGTCGATCAACAGATCGAGATCGCTGCCGTCGCCGTCGTCGCCGTGCAAGACCGAGCCGAAGACGCGCGAGTTCGCCATGCCAGCCTCTGCGACTAGCCTGCGAATGGTATCCCGATGTTGCGACAAGACTTCGGAAGGCCTCATAGGAAAAGTCTAACGCACAGCGTCGTGATTCATTGCGTGAAAAGACTTGCTAGACGCGGGATGCGGTGAGTTCATGCCAGCTCATGCCGAAATTCACGACCAGACGAGAGATTGTATACGACGGATAGCCGCGCGATTTCATACACTGGTAGCAACCGTGTCGCAGACACCACCTCAGCTCGAACGCACGCTAACGCTGCGCGGCGCCGTGACGCTCAATCTGCTGGACATGATTGGCGTGGGCCCGTTTCTGACGCTGCCCCTGCTGCTGGGCGCGATGGGCGGCCCGCAGGCGATGCTGGGCTGGGTACTGGGCGCTCTGCTGGCGGCGTGCGACGGCCTGGTGTGGGCCGAGCTCGGCGCGGCGATGCCGGAGGCTGGTGGGACGTACTACTACCTGGCGAAGATCTTTCCGGGACGGCTGGGGCGGTGGCTGAGCTTTCTCTTTGTGTTTCAGCTGTGCATCTCGGCGCCACTGTCGATGGCGAGCGGGTGCATCGGGCTGGCGCAGTATGCGGGGTTTCTATCGCCGGCGCTGGTGTCGCACGCGGCGGTGCATGCGCTGCACCTCGGGCCGTACAGCTTCGGCGTAACGGCGGGTCGTGCGACGTTGATCGCGATTGCGACGGTTGTGCTGGCCGTGGTGCTGCTGTACCGGCGCCTGTCGGAGATGCGCGTAATGGGTGCCGTGCTGCTGACGCTGGTGCTCATCACGATGGGTTGGGCGATTGTCACCGGGCTGCTGCACGGACAGATGGCGCGGGTGTTTGCATTTCCGCCGGGAGCGTTTCGGTTGGACCACAGCTTCTTCGCGGGGCTGGGCTCTGCGATGCTGATTGCGACCTACGACTACTGGGGGTACTACAACGTGACGTTCCTCGGCGGTGAGACGCGTGAGCCGGGGCGGACGATCCCGCGCGCTGTGCTGCTGTCGATTGCAGTTGTCGCGGTGCTGTACCTGGCGTTGAACACGAGCGTGCTCGCGGTGCTCGGTGCGCCTGCGACGATTGCCGCAGGCAGCTCGCTTGGCGCGCGGCGGGCGCTGATTGCGGAGGTGATGCAGGTTGCCTATGCGCCGTCGCTGGGCGCGCACACGGCGATGTTGCTGGGGCGCGTAGCCGCGGTGCTGGTGATGGTGACAGCCTTTGCGAGCGTGTTCTCGCTGCTGCTGGGCTACTCGCGGATACCGTTCGCTGCGGCGCGCGATGGCAACTTCCCGGCGGTGTTCGGGCGGCTGCATCCGACGCGCGGGTTTCCGTACGTGTCGCTGCTGGCGCTGGGCGGCGTGGCGTGCCTGTTCTGCTTCTTCTCGCTGGCGGACGTCATCGCGGCGCTGGTAGTTCTTCGGATTGTGCTGCAGTTTTCGTTGCAGCACATCGGTGTGATTGCGCTGCGGTTACGCAGGCCGGAGCTGCCGCGTCCGTTCAAATTGTGGTTGTATCCGCTGCCTCCGCTGTTGGCGCTGGCGGGGTTTGGCTATATCGTGGTCTCGCGGCCGAACTTCAAGCGCGAGTTGTTGTTAGCGACGATCGTTGCGGTCGCCGGATCGCTGTTTTTTGCAGTGCGGTCGATATTCCAGCGCGGTGTTGCGGCATCCAGACCCGCGGCTGGTGACGTACTGTAACCAGCAGGCTCTGCGGGTGTCTAATCCTTTAGTAGAGAGCGAGGAGTGACCATGCTGTTGCGAACTGAAACGCCGATCCCATCGTCAGAGATTACGCCTAAGGAAGTGTTTGAATCCTTCAAGATGACGCGGCGGCGTGTGCTGTCTGGACTCGGTGCGGTTGGCGCTGCAGCGGCGACGGCGGGTCTGCCGCAGGTGGCGCTCGGTGAATCGCCGTTGAAGTACGTGGGCTCGAAGTACACGGTGCCCGACCGCGCTATAACGCCCGAGGCGAAGGCGAAGAGCTACAACAACTTCTATGAGTTTGGCGAAGATAAAGGCGATCCGGCCCGCAATGCGCATACGCTAAAGACGTATCCGTGGTCGGTGAAGATTGAGGGTCTGTGCAAGAATCCTCAGACGATCGACCTGTACAAGATGGCCGGGCTGGCGCCGATTGAGCAGCGCGTGTACCGCTTCCGCTGCGTGGAGGCGTGGTCGATGGTGATCCCGTGGGACGGCTACTCGCTCTCGGAGTTGATCAAGGTGGCCGACCCTCTGCCGAGCGCGAAGTTTGTGCAGTTCATCTCGCTGGAAGACTCGAAGACGGAGATGCTGCCCAGCGGCATTCAGTGGCCTTATAGCGAGGGCCTGCGCATCGACGAGGCGATGAACCCGCTGACCCTGCTGACCTTCGGCAGCTATGGTGAGACGCTCGCGAACCAGCAGGGCGCTCCGGTGCGTGTGATCGTGCCGTGGAAGTATGGCTTCAAAAGCCCAAAGTCGATTGTGCGGATCAAGTTTGTGAAGAGCATGCCGTCGACGACGTGGAACGAGCTTGCGCCGGATGAGTACGGATTCTACAGCAACGTGAACCCCACGGTAGACCATCCGCGCTGGACGCAGGCGCATGAGCGGTTGCTGAACACGAACAGCATCTTTCCCAAGGTGGTGCCGACGCTGATGTTCAATGGCTACAGCGACCAGGTGGCCTCCATGTATGCAGGCATGGACCTGCGGAAGAACTACTAGACTGAACGACTAGACTGGGCCCATGCCGACACGCGCTGTTCCTTACCTGAAGATCGTGGTGCACATCCTGTGCCTCTTGCCCGCGCTGTATCTGTGGCACGTGTACAGCAGCGGCGCGCTGGCGCTGATGGCTGACCCGGTGAACTACATCACCCACTTCACAGGCAACTGGGCGCTGTGGATTCTGCTGACTGACCTTGCGATCACTCCGGTGCGCCGCCTGAACAGTGGACTGGCATGGCTCATCCGGTTCCGGCGCATGGTGGGGCTGTATGCGTGCTTCTATGCGACGCTGCACCTGATGACCTATGTGTTCCTCTTTAGCGGCTATGACGTGCCGACGGCGCTGGCAGGCCTGCGTGCCGGGCATCTGCTGGAGCCGTGGAACCAGTTCAGGATCATCTGGCCGACGATGGTGGACGACGTGGAGAAGCGAAGGTTTATCCAGGTGGGGCTGCTGGCGTGGTTGATCCTGCTGTCGCTGGCCGTGACCTCGCCGCAGCGGATCATGCGGGCGATGGGTGGCAAGAACTGGCAGCGGCTGCATCGGTTGATCTATGTGGCTGGTATCGCTGCGGTGGTCCACTACATCTGGCTGGTCAAGACGGGCGTGCGTACCCCCTATAAGTACGCGGTGATGTTGGCTGTGCTGCTGCTGGCGCGGGTTGCCTACTCGCTGTGGAAGCGGTGGAAGAAGCCGGGCACGGCCCCGGTGCAAAAGGTTGCGGCCTAAAGCTCCGTCGGAGCGCAACTTCTGCTCCAAAGTGCAGGTCTAAGCTGGTGGTGAGGTTCACCATGAAGCTCGTCTGCGTCACTCTTCTTTGGGTCCTGGCTGCCGTGCCGCCTGTGCTTCACGCGCAGGACACCGATGCTGCGCAAGATCCAATGCAAAAGCGTGCGGCTGCAACGTTTGCGAACAAGGCGCATGTCGAAGCGAAGCATGGGAAGACGGCCACTCTTACACCGTTGACGCCGCGTGAGCGCGTGGAGCAGTTGCTGGACCGGTTCACCTTTGGGCCGACGCCGGGTGAGCTGGATCAGGTGCTTGCGGAAGGGGCGGATGCGTGGCTCACGCGTCAGATGCAACCGGGATCGATCAACGACGGCGCGCTGGCGCGGCGGCTCAACGACTATCCAACGGTTTCGATGACGCCTGCACAGGCGATGGCGGTATTTCCCGATCGTGCGCAGATCAACGCCGTGGCGAACGGCACGGAGGAGCCGCCGGATGATCCGCTGCTGCATGCGGTCTTCGATGTGCAGTACTCCAAGCTGATGCAGGAGCGCGAAAAGAAGAAGGTGGACGGCGCGGTTGCGGCGGAGCCGACGGAAGAAGAGAGGGCCGCGCAGAAGAAGCTGGACCAGGACAAGGCTTCGCAGCTCTTCGGCGAGTTGTTTGCTCTGCCGAAGAACCAGCGGATGAAGGCGATCCTCGCGCTGCCGGTGAGCGACAAGATCGTGCTGACGACCAACGGCAATCTCACGGGCGATCAGCGCAACCATCTGTTCGCGGACTTTGCGCCGCGCGAGCGCGAGGCGTTCCAGGCAATGGTCGGCAACGTGAGCTCGTCCGGCAATCTGATCAATGAGCTGTCGCAGGCGCGTGTGGTGCGGGACATCCTTTCCGAACGGCAGCTTGAGGCCGTGATGACGGCGTTCTGGTTCAACCACTTCAACATCTACGCGCCCAAGGGCTCCGACCAGTGGTACACCGCGAGCTATGAGCGCGATGTGATCCGCGCGCATGCGCTAAGCAACTTCCGCGACCTGCTGCTCGCAACGGCGGAGTCGCCCGCGATGATGGTGTATCTGGACAACTGGCTGTCGATCGGGCCGGACTCTCTGGCCGATGGCGTGAACCCGCAGAACCCGAAGTCGAAGAAGGGCAACAAGGGGCTGAACGAGAACTACGGCCGCGAGGTAATGGAGCTGCACACGGTAGGAGTGAACGGCGGCTACACGCAGGCTGACGTGACGTCGCTCTCGGCGATCCTTACAGGGTGGGGCATCGACCGGCCCAACGATGGCGGGCCGTTTCAGTTCGACTACAAACGGCATGAGCCGGGGCCGAAGCTTTGGTATGGGTACATCATCGACGATAACGGCAATGTGACGAAGATCGACCCGCACAAGCCCGTCTCAGCCGCGAGCCTGAGGGCGGCAGGCGACATGGCGACCCCAAACAGTATGAAGCAAGGACTGGCCGCATTGAACATCCTGGCGAACGCACCATCGACGGCGCACTTCATCAGCTATTTGCTGGCGCAGTATTTTGTAGCGGACGATCCACCCCCCGCGCTGGTGGACAGGCTACAGAAGGTCTTCATGGACTCGCATGGAGACATCAAGACCGTGCTGCGCGCGATTGTGGCATCGCCGGAGTTCAACTCGCGGCAGTACTTCCACAACAAGGTGAAGACGCCGGAGGAGTTCATCGCGTCGGCGTTCCGCGCCACGGCCACGGACCCCCAAAACCCGGGCGCACTGGTGAACCAGCTGAATGTGATGGGCATGCCGTTGTATCGCGCGCTGCCGCCCACGGGCTACTACCTCACCGCGGACAAGTGGATGAACTCGACCGCGTTAGTGGACAGGCTGAACTTCGCGTATCAGCTGACGAACAGCCGCTTCGCCGGGCAGAAGTTCGATGCGGCGAAGGTGGTTGCGCTGGGACTGCTCAGCGCGCCGCCCTCGACTCCGGCGAACGGTACGCAGGTGACGCTGCATGTGCTGGAGTCGACGATGATTGGCGCGCCCGTCTCCGCGCAGACCAACCAGTTGATCGACAAACAGCTCGCGCAGCAACCGCCGAACACGACGCCAAGCGACACGCTGAACCTGCTCACGGCGCTGGTGATGGGCTCGCCGGAGTTCCAGCTGCGCTAGTCGACGACAATGCCTTCGAAGAGGTCGGTTGAGGTGTGCGCGGACTGCGGCTCTGTGGCGGCGGCCAGCGTGTAAACCTCCTGCAGCGGATGGCTGCGCCACAGCGGCTCAACAATTTTGATCAGCGGTGCCTGCGAGCTATGGGCGCGGAATGCCTCAAGCTTGCGCACGAAGACGCCGCCGATGTCGAGCGAGAGGCTCCACGGCGGGGGCAGGGGAGCGAGGCGCTCGGGCAGAAAATACTGCGTGGAGAGGTAGTACAGCCGCTGCGGCCGGTAGAGCTCGCCGAGGGCAGGGAAGCGCTTGGGCGACCCTGCCCAGTGGAAGGCGGCGGTCGTCGCAAAGGAGACCATGGAGTGATCGGGGTGCGTGTTCATGCCGCCGTCGCCGCTGAAGGTGATGACGATCTGCGGACGGAAGCGCCGCATGTGCCCCACAAGCTTGCCCGCCATCTCGGAGACGCTTGCGAACTCAAGTTGCGCGTCCTGGTAGTCGAGCAGCTCGTGCTCGGTCGTGCCGAGGACCTTGCAGCTTGCAGCGAACTCGGCGCGGCGCATCGCGCCCAGCTCAGCGGCACTGCTGGAATCACCGCGGTTGGTGGCTGCCTGACCATCGGTGAGGCAGATCACGCTGGTCTGGGCACCGCGTTCGTTAGCCAGGGCTAACGCGCCGCCGAATCCCACGCACTCATCGTCAGGGTGTGCCACAACGCACATCAATCTGGGTCCCAAGCATCCTCCTCAAGCAGGTTGTCTTCACTCTGGAATTCTTCTGGAAAGAGCGATCCAGCTAGCAGCGCTGCCACCGGCGCAAAGCTGCGGCGATGGTACTCGCAGGGGCCGTGCTCAACAAGCGCGCGGCGATGCGTCGGCGTGGCGTAGCCCTTGTGCGCGGCCAGCCCATACTGCGGGAACTGGGCATCGAGTGCGACCATCTGCGCATCGCGATACACCTTGGCAACGACCGAGGCGGCAGCGATGGAGAGGCTCAGCGAGTCGCCGTAGATGAGCTTGGTCTGTGCGCAGGGGTGGTCGAGCAGCATGGCATCGATCAGCAGGTGATCGGGCGCGATGGAGAGGCCCTGCACGGCGCGCAGCATGGCCAGCCGCGAGGCCTGGTAGATGTTTACGCGGTCGATGGTCGCGGGGTCGACCTCGGCGATGCTGACGGCCAGAGCGATGGCGCGGACCTCGCGGTCGAGCTCGGCGCGGGCTGGTTCGGGCAACTGCTTGGAGTCTCGCAGGCCAAGCTTCTTCAACCGGGATAGTTTTTCCGGCAGGATGACGGCCGCAGCGACCACTGATCCAAAGAGGCAGCCACGCCCGACCTCGTCCACGCCCGCCAGGGTGGCGAAGCCCTGAGCGCGTAGCTGCCGTTCGTGTTTGTCCGTGCACTTTAGAAGCTTCAGGCGCGCCATCTTACTGGAGGTTTCAGTAACGGCGCGGGGAAAGACTTTGGTAACAGGAATCTGTAACGCGGACATGGTATCGTCCTGCCAGTGTAGCTGAATCCTATTCGGGTCTGTTGTGTCCCCGAGCGGCAAGCTGGCGACCTCCTTCCTGAGCACTCGTCGCGCTGGCATGCCGCGCTGACTCTTGCTGCATGTTCGCACGCGGCCAATGGCCTGCGCGCACCCTAAGTCTTTAGACGTGATGACGTGATGGAGCGTGTTCCATGGCAAGCTATCGCATCCGTAGAGCGTGAAGCTGAGTGGCAAGAACGGCGATCCGTCGTCCTGCCGCGAAGTCTCCATGCCGCTGGTGCTGGGCAAGGCCTCATAAGGTTCAAGTGGTTGAGTACAAAACAAAAGAGAGGCGACCCGAGGGCCGTCTCTCTTTTGTTCCCTGAAGGACAGAGCTTACGCGGAGCGCTCGACCTCGCGCAGACGGGCAGCCTTGCCGCGGAGACCACGCAGGTAGAACAGCTTCGAGCGGCGCACCTTGTAGCTGCGAATCTTCTCGACCTTGTCCACGACCTTCGAGTTGTAGGGGAAGATGCGCTCGACGCCCTGGCCGAAGCTCATCTTGCGAACGGTAAACGTGCCCTGCGGGCCCTTGCGAGTGGCAATGACCATGCCCTCGAACGCCTGCAGACGCTCCTTGTCGCCTTCTTTGATCTTCACCTGCACGCGGACGGTGTCGCCCGGGGCGAAGTCAGGGAGGTCTGTGCGCTGGAGCTTGTCGGCCAGCTTCTGCATAATCGGATGAATTGACATAGTAGATTCCTTGCGTAAAGTCGCAAGTGTTAGTTTACATCAAACACTGGGGTTTTGCAGCCGATTTCCACAAAAGGAGCTGCCGGGATCGGCCCTGAGTCCTTACTGCGGGACGGCGAACGCCACACCAGCCTTGCGATTGGCCGCCTCGGTGGCCGCAACGTCGAGATCGGCGACCGGGACCTCGCGCAAACGGTGCCCATCGGCAATGGTCAGCGTCGTCCTGGTCAGCATGTAGTTGCGGACCTGCTGGGAGGGGCGGCCGTCCTTGAAGACCAGCGTGACTGCATCTTCAGGCTCAGGTTGTTCAGGCTCAGATTGCGATGCGGTCACGCCGGCCGTCGCCGGTGCTATTTCCTGCTCAGGCGGATAGTAAGGGCCCTGATCTGGCGCTGGCGCATACTGCTGCGGCGCGGTTGCATAGGAGGCATCCGCAGGCGGTCCGTTGTTGCTCGACGCATCGAAGTCGGTGTCATCGTCGGGAAAGCCAAGCTCCCACGGCGTGACCCAGTAACCCGAGGCGTAAGGATAGGCTGAGACATACGAACCATCAAACCGGCCATAGCGGTTGCGGGGCGGATAGGGGCGTGGTCTGGGGACCGGGCGCGGGATCGTTCGAGATCCATATGCCGAATACGCGGAACGGGCAGGGTAGCCGCGGTAGGGAACTGGCCGCGCTCCGACAGCATAGCCTCGGTAGGCTGTCGCTGGACGATAAGGCATGGCACGTGGCGCAGGGGAGAACGACCGGAACCCGGCGCTGCCACCTGCAAATCCGCCACGGAACGAAGGCGCGCTACGTGCGCTGAACCCGCCGCCGCGTGGAGCGCCGCCTCTCTGCGCGCAGGCCTGCCAGGCAAAGCCGGTGAAGAGCAGCGTCGCTGTGGCGAGCCATCTCATGGCAGAATCCTACGCCTCTTGTCTGTTAGACGCCGCCATCGCGCGATTCGGTCATCCCGCTTGCTGGTTCCAGCCCAACTCAGCGAGATACTCGCGATCGTCGTCGCTCAGATCGGCAGTTGTGAGCAGGTCCGGCCGGTTGGCGAGGGTCTTGGCCAGCGCCGCTCGCCGCCGCCATCGCCGGATCACCACATGGTCGCCGCCACTGAGCACCTCGGGAACCGGTTGCCCGTGCCACTCCGCGGGGCGGGTGTAGTGGGGGTAGTCCAGCAGGCCGCCGGAGCCGTGGGTGGCACGCGGAACACCATCTGCAGTGAGCGTTTCGGTGGGCTCATCGCCCTCGCCAAAGCTCTCATAACGCGACGAGTCGGCGTGGCCTAGCACACCGGGCAGCAGGCGCACGACGGCGTCCACGATGACGGCCGCGCCCAGCTCACCGCCCGAAAGAACGTAGTCGCCGATGGAGAGCTCCTCGTCGCAGAGCTGCTGGCTCACGCGTTCGTCCACACCCTCGTAGCGCCCGCAGATAAGCACGACGCGCGCGTAGCCGGAGAGGCGGCGGGCTTCGGACTGCACAAACCGGCGGCCCTGTGCGGAGAGCAGAACGACGCGTTCGCGCATCCCACGCTCGCCCTTTGGGGCCAGTTGGAGCGAATCAAGGCACTCGAAGATGGGCTGGGCCTTGAGCACCATGCCTTCGCCGCCGCCAAAGGGGCGGTCGTCCACGGTGCGGTGGCGGTCGTGGGTGAAGTTACGAAGGTCGTGGGTGCTGACCGTCGCCAGCCCCTGCCGGACGGCCCGTTCGAGGATGCCGTGCCCCAGAATGCCATGTCCTCCTGCAGTTTCTGCGCCTGACAAACCAGCGGTGCCAAAGAACTCGGGGAAGATGGTCACGATGTCAAACTGCATCGTCGCTCCCCGTATCGTCCTCGGCTTCTTCTTCGCCGGTCCCCTCGCCGCCGATCAGTCCTTCAGGCAGGTGCATCGTCACGCGTTTCGCGTTCAGATCGACGGCCTCCAGCCACGCACGCACGAACGGCACCAGCACAGGCTCCTCGTCCCCGGCTATCTCAACCACAAGCAGAGGCGCGGCGTCTTCGAGGCGGTGGCCATCGGCGCTGACAGGGAACTCCAGATCGACGACGGTGCCCACCTGCTGGTCTCCATCGAAGAACGCGCAGCCCACCAGGTCGCCGACAAAAAACGTGTCTTCATCGAGCGCGGGCATCTCCGCAGCAGCGATCAGCACCTCGCAGCCGGCGAGGGCCTCGGCGTCGTTGATGCTGTCGCAGCCGCTCAACTTCAGCACCATACGCCCGGCGTTGCGGCCTGTGGGCGACCAGCAGTCCTCAAGCACGCGCTCAGGCGCAGCGACAGCAGGCTTCGGTGCCGAGGCCGCAAGACGCACGGCGCGGCCCTTGACGAAGACCCCAGCAAGGTCGGTCAGCGGTTCGGCCAGCAGCTCGCCGCGACGGCCCTGTGGGCGCAGCAGCTTTGCGATAGCGGTCCAGCTACCGGTCTCAGAGGATGTAGGTGTTGTGGTGCTCAAAACGCGAGGCGCCTCCGCTGCGCAACAGTCGCCATAGGTGGCCGGGAGAGACCGGCAGCACAGGCTGCCTTAGTCTATCCCGTGAACCAGCGTGCGGCAGCGGGCGCGTCAGTCCTCGTCGCTGGCGGCAGCGGCTCCGCCGACCACTCGGCCTGCCTCGACGATGTCGAGAGCAAAGCGGCTTTGAAGCTTCATGCTGGCGGCGCTGAGGATGGTGCGCAGCGACCGGGCTGTACGGCCCTGTTTGCCGATCAGCTTGCCGATATCGGCCGGGGCAACATGCAGGCGCAGGACATGAGAGTCCTGCGCCTGCATCGCTTCCACACGAACGGCGTCCGTGTCGTCCACCAAGGCTCGTGCAATCGTCAACAAAAGGGCCGTAATCTCATCGACAGCTACGCTGCCGCTTCGCTCAGAAAACTCGGTCACTCGTACACCTCTGGGGAGTACGTGAGCCGCCATAACTGCTTGCAAGCCTTTGAACTCTGCTGTGAAAGGTCCTGCTACCTCTGCCAATCAGGCTGCATCACGTGATCTTGCAATATCTCGTCACTTGCTACACAAAACCTGTGGCTTTCCGCTTTTTGACGGGCTACAGAGTGTTGTATTTCGGTGAGTCTACGCGATAGAGGGAGGAGCAAAAGGAACTCTTTGGGCACATGCTTGAGTCTCCCCAAAGGCATGCCAGACGGGTTACTTTAGGCGGCAGGGGCCGCTTCAGTTTCTGTCTGGGGTGGGTTCTTTGCCAGCAACTTTCCTACGGTCTCGGAGAGCTGCGCACCCTTGCTGGTCCAGTAGTCGATACGATCGCGCTTCAGCTCCACGCTGGCAGGCTCCGTACGGGGATTGTAGGTGCCGACAACCTCCACCGAGCGGCCATTGCGGGCACGGTCCTTTTCGATAACGACGATACGATAGTGGGGCTGCTTGCGGGCGCCAACGCGGGCGAGACGAATCATTAACACGACGGGGTTTTACCTTTCAGTTTTTGTCTATGTTGGGCGAGAAGATCTTGCGATCAGCGACCATGTGGTCAAGGATAAGACGACACAACCCAACATCTAAGTATCCCTGTTTCCACCCAAAACCGCAAGTTTGCAGCGCGACTTTTGATCGCGTCCGCGCCAGCCACGCAGCGTCCAAGCGAAAGCTAACTCCACGGCGGGAACAAGAAGGTTAAGGTGCGGTCGAACCGCGCGGCCCAGGCGTCCTCGTTGTGCTGCGCGCCGTCCACCCGTAGATACTGCAGGTCGACGCCATCCTTCCAGCCCCGCAGCCTCAGTCGCCGATGCAGCAGGTCGGTATCGCGCAGGTGACGCAGGCCCTCGGCGGTGCCCATGTCCAGCCAAATCCGAGGCCGCGGGCGTGAGTCGCTCGCCTTGAACTCGCTCACAATATTCAGGATGCTGCGCTGGTTCCACCACACGCTCGGGCTCATCACTGCCAGCCGCCCGAAGACCTCTGGATACTTCAGCCCCAGCGCCAGCGTAATCAGCCCGCCCAGCGACGAGCCGCCCATCCCCGTGTGCTGCGGCCCCTGCAGAGTGCGAAAGCTCTGGTCGACCAGCGGCTTCAGCTCCTCCACCAGCAGACGGCCATAGCGGTCGCCCGCGCCGCCGCCCATGCGGGCATCGCGCGTCGGCGTGTACTCGGTGATGCGCTTGACGCCTGTATTGGCCACCCCGACCAGGATCGTCGGCTCCATCAGCCCGGCTGCGGTCAGGCGGTCGGAGGTCTCGATCGCCCGCCACGTATGGTCCGCCACATAGGAGGTCCGGCCATCGAAGACATTCTGTCCATCGTGCAGATAGAAGACCGGAAACGCCCGCTCCGGTTCCTGCAGATAGGCCTCGGGCAGATACACCATCACATCGCGGCGGCTGGGCAGCCAGCGAGACCGCAGGTCGTGCAGCCGCAGGTAGCGGGGATTGGCGTCCAACTCGCTCGGCGCGGTTGCGTTTACCCTGAGTGGCACAAACTCGGGCGTCTGCGCGAGGTTGTGAAACAGGGGACGGAGTGGCGGATGAGATGATGTCGTGAACACGTTATGAATACTGGGTCTCTGGCCTTTGCGGCTAAGCTCTCAGAGTACCAAATCCGGGCCCGAAATTTGCCACAGGAGAGGCGAATCCGCACCATGCGACGCGACTACTACCAACAACACTCCGGCGAGCTGGGCCGCAATATGGAGATGCTCGTCTACAGCCGCTGGGACGCCGCCACCGACCCCGGCCTCCCCGTCATCGTCTTTCCCACCTCGCAGGGTCGCTTCTACGAGTTCGAAGACAAAGGCATGGTCCGCGCGCTCTCCGGCAAGATCGACGCGGGCGAGATCCAGCTCTTCTGCGTCGACTCGGTAGACAGCGAGAGCTGGTACAACCGCAACGTTGGCCCGGACTGGCGCGTCGCGCGGCAGGAGCAGTACGCCCGCTACATCGCCAACGAGGTCGTGCCCTTCATCCAGTACCGCAACTGGAACCCAAAGATCGTCACCGCCGGCTGTAGCTTCGGCGGCTACCACGCTCTGAACATGGCGCTCAAGTATCCGTGGACCTTCTCCGGCTGCCTCTCGATGTCCGGCGCCTTCGACATGGAGAAGCTGAACTTTCTCGATGGCTATCACGACCAGAACGCCTACTTCAACATGCCCATGAACTACATGCCCAACCAGCACGACGGGGCCACACTCGACCGCATGCGCCAGAACACCTACGTGCTGGCCACCGGCGTCCACGACCAGTGCTGGAACGATAACGAGCGCATGGCCGCAATCCTGCGCGGCAAGGGCATCCCTGTTCAACTCCACGTCTGGGGCGGCGACACCGGCCACGACTGGCCCTGGTGGCAGCAGCAGGCGCAGCAGTATCTATAGGTGTCAGACAGTAGTGAGTAGACAGTAAAGTCGTTTTCACTACTGTCTACGGTCTACCCACTACTGTCTTGTTTCTCCGCTACACTATCGGCAACACGGAGACCTTCGACCTATGATCAAGATCGGCGTCCTGTTCGGCAGGGAATCCACCTTTCCGCCCGCGCTTGTCGAGCGCATCAACGCGATGCAGCTGCCTGAGATCACGGCCGAGTTTGTCCACGTCGGCGGCGTCAAAATGGCTGAGCCCTGCCCCTACGCCGTCATCGTCGACCGCATCTCCCACGACGTCCCGTTCTACCGCTCCTATCTCAAGAACGCGGTGCTCACCGGCACGCAGCTCATCAACAATCCTTTCTGGTGGTCGGCCGACGACAAGTTCTTCAACTACGCTCTAGCCGCCAAACTTGGTGTTGCCGTACCGCGCACGGTGCTCCTCCCGCACAAACAGTATCCGCGCGACATCACCGCTGGTTCTCTCCGCAACCTTGAGTTTCCCCTCGACTGGAAAAGCATCTTCGACTACGTCAAGTTCCCGGCGTTTCTCAAGCCGCACGACGGCGGCGGCTGGCGTGACGTCTACTGCGTCCACAACCCGGAAGAGTTCTTCTGTGCCTACGACCAGACCCGCGACCTCTGCATGACGCTGCAAGCGGCGGTCCACTTCAACGAGTACTTCCGCTGCTACGTCGTCGGCCAGCAGGACGTGCACATCATGGCCTACGACCCGCGCCGCCCGCACGCAGAGCGCTACATCCTCGAACCGCAGATCTACCCGGACGGCCTGCTCGAACGCGTGGAGAAGGACGCCCTCACGCTCTGCCGCGCGCTCGGGTACGACCTCAACACCGTCGAGTTCGCCGTCGAGGACGGCACCCCCTACGCCATCGACTTCATGAACCCAGCACCCGACGCCGACGTCCACTCCGTCGGCCAGCACAACTTCGACTGGATCGTCGAAAAGGTCGCGCACCTCGCCGTCCACAAGGCCCAGAACCCGCAACCCATTGACCTCCGCTGGTCGAAGTTTCTAGGAGCCTGAGCTTTACTCTGCGTACATTGCGAGAACATTGCGTACTCTGCGTTCAAAGCTTTTGCTGTTGTCTTGAGGTGTCACATGCGCCCAACCTTCACCCTCGGCATCGAAGAGGAGTACCAGACCATCGACCCGGTCACGCGCGACCTCCGCTCGCACATCGCGACGGAGATGCTCTCCAAGGGCAAGCTGCGCCTCGAAGAGCGCGTCAAAGCGGAGATGCACCAGTCCGTCATCGAAGTCGGCACCCGCATCTGCCACAACATTGAAGAGGCGCGCGAGGACATCTACGACCTGCGCCGCAACATGATCCGTCTGGCCGAGGAGCACGATCTCGTCCTCGTCGCTGGCGCCACACATCCCTTCGCCGACTGGCGCGCGCAGGAGATCTACCCCGACCCGCGCTATGCCAAGGTCGTCGAAGACCTTCAGCTCGTCGCGCGCTCCAACCTCATCTTCGGGCTCCACGTTCACGTCGGCATCGAAGACCGCGAAGCCGCCATCCGTGTGATGAACTCGCTGCGGTACTTTCTGCCGCACATCCTCGCGCTCAGCACCAACTCACCCTTCTGGCTTGGCATGGAGACCGGCTACAAGTCCTACCGCGCCAAGGTCTTCGAAAACTTTCCGCGCACCAACCTGCCCGACGCTTTCGCCAGCTACTCCGAGTTCGAGAGCTACGTCAACCTCCTCATCAAGACCAACTGCATCGACAACGCAAAGAAGATCTGGTGGGACGTCCGCCCGCACCCCTACTTCAGCACTGTCGAGGTCCGCATCTGCGACATCCCCCTCCGTGCCGAGGAGTCCATCGCCATCGCCGCGCTCATTCAGGCCACCGCGCTGAAGCTCTGGAAGCTGCACTCGGACAACCTCGACTTCCGCCAGTACTCCCGCGCTCTGCTGATGGAGAACAAGTTCCGCGCCGTCCGCTACGGCCTCGACGGCAAGCTGATCGACTTCGGCAAGCAGCAGGAGGTCAACGAGCGCGACCTCATCCTCGAGTACCTCCGCTTCGTCGACGCCGAGGTAGACGAACTGGATTCGCGCACCGCGATCAACTACATTCACACCATGCTGCACAACGGCTCCGGCGCCGACCGCCAGCTCCGCGCCTTCCACGCCTCCCAAGCCGAAGACCACGCCGGCAAGCTCCGCGACGTAGTGGACTACATGGCCGCTGAGACCAAGGCCGGCCTCTGATCCTCTTCGCGAAACTTGGCGTCTTGGCGTTTTCTTCCTCATTTACCCTGTGAACAGCCGATGACAACCGCCACCGATCTCCGTTCCGTAACCTACCCCGAAACCTACCGCGAGGGCGCGCGCAACGCTGTCATCACCTGCCTGCGCATCCAGCCCACTGAGAAGGTCACACTCATCGCCGACCACAGTACCCTGGAGATCGCAGCCTCCATCGCCGCCGAACTCGCCGCCGTCGGCTGCACCTGGAGCGCCTTCGTCCTCGAAGACCTCGCCCCGCGCCCGCTCAAGGGCATGCCGCAGCCTGTCCTTGACGACATGGAGACCTCCCAGGTCAACATCTTCGCCGTTCAAGTCCAGCCCAATGAGCTCCGCTCCCGCATGGACATGACCGACGTCGTCAACCTCCGCCACATGCGCCACGCGCACATGGTCAACATCACGCCCGACGTCATGCTGCAGGGCATGCGCGCCGACTTCAACGCCGTCGACCGCCTCAGCCAGATCGTGCTGGACAAGGTCCGCGCCGCCACCTATGTCCGCGCCACCACACCGGCCGGCACCGACATCCACGTCACGCTCAACCCGCAGTACAAGTGGTTCAAGACCTCCGGCATCATCAGCACCGAGAAGTGGGGTAACCTCCCCGGCGGCGAGTGCTTCACCGCGCCCGGCGAGGTTGCCGGCACCTTCGTCGTCGACGGCGTCGTCGGCGACTACCTCTGCGCGCAGTACGGCATCCTGCAATCCACGCCGCTCACGCTCAACATCGAAGCCAACCGCCTTGTCTCCGCCACCTGCGCGAACAAAGACCTCGAGCGCGACTTCTGGGCCTACACCCACACTGATGAGAACTCCGACCGTGTCGGCGAGTTCGCCATCGGCACCAACATCGGCGTCTCTCGCGTCATCGGCAACATCCTGCAGGACGAAAAGTTCCCCGGCATCCACATCGCCTTCGGAGACCCCTACGGCAACCACACCGGCGCGCCCTGGAAGTCCGCCACACACATCGACGTCGTCGGCCTGCGCTTCAACATCTGGCTCGGCAACGGAGACGGCAGGGAAGAGCAGATCATGCAGGACGGCACCTTCCTTATCGGAGACTGACGCATGATCGAGCCGTTCCGCAGTGACTTCAACGCGCGCTTCACGGCAGAAAAATACGCCGCACTCAAGCGCACCATGGACGAGCGCACCCGCTCTCACATCGACTTCCGCCTCTGCGAGACGCCCTGTTTTTTCGCGCCCGAGCTGCTCCAGTCCATGGTCTCCGCCGGAGCCGAGCTGACCCACCAGCTCCTCGACAATCCCAAATACCTCGCCGCCTCGCTCGCGGCCATCCCCGCCGCCTACCGCGTGCCCAACGACGACGCCCATCCGCACTTCATGACCGTCGACTTCGGCCTGGTTCGTTCCGATGCCCGCGACCCCTCCAGCCAACTCGTTCCGAAGCTCGTCGAGCTGCAGGCCTTCCCCTCGCTCTTCGGTTATCAGCCCGTCCTCTCGCAGGCCTACATCGACACCTACCAGCTCTCCCCCGAGCTCGCCTACCGCTTCAGCGGCCTTGACGACGCGGCCTACTGGCAGCTCCTCCGCGAGGTCATCGTCGGCAACCACGACCCCGCCAACGTCGTTCTCGCCGAGGTCGCTCCCGAGACCCAGAAGACCCTGCCCGACTTCCGCGTTTACGAGCAGCGCCTCGGCATCCGCATCGTCGATGTTGCCCAACTCGTCAAGCAGGGCAATCGCCTTTTGTACCGTGAAAAATTCGGTTTGGTCTCGATCCAACGCATCTTTAACCGCGTAATCGTAGATGAGCTCGTCCGCAAGCAAATCCACCTGCCCTTCAACTACCGCGATGACCTCGCTGTCGAGTGGGCCGGTCATCCGAACTGGTACTTTCGCATCAGCAAACTTTCCATCCCATACCTCGACCACCCCACCGTGCCGCCCGCCGTCTTCCTTTCGGACTGGTACGCCGGCAAGCCGCATCGCCTTCCGGAAGACCGCGGCCAGTGGGTGCTCAAGCCTCTCTACTCCTTTGCTGGCAAGGGAATTCACTTCGCACCGGCGCAGGCTGACCTCGACGCCATACCCGTCGCAGACCGAAAAAACTACCTGCTGCAGCAGCGGGTCCACTTCGAACACGTGATCCAGACCCCCGAAGGCCCCACCCAGCCGGAGATACGGATTCTCTACGCCTGGCCGGCCGGAGGGCGGTTGACCGCCATGTGCAGCCTAGTCCGCATGGGCCGGGGGCTAATGATGGGAGTCGACCACAACCGCGACAAGACCTGGGTTGGCAGCTCTGCAGGCCTCTATCTGCCGGAAAAGGGTTCAGTCCACGCATAAGTACAATACACTTTGGAAGCACATACAGAGCACTCCAGAGCCTTCTTGAAGGAGCCACCATGTCCGACTCGCAAGATCCATTCGACTCCACTCCTTTGCGATCCTCTGTTCGGTTCCCCCTGCACCTGGATATTGTTCTCACAACACCCCAGGGAGAGTGCCAGGCTGTCACGGAAAACGTGTCGGCCAACGGCCTACTATTTGTTTCAGACAATCTGCCTGCGGTCGGGACACCGGTCGAGTTCCGTTTAAAGATGCCTGCCGCTATCATGGGCGGCGTCGATGATGTCCTGTTGCACTGCACAGGCCGCATCGTCCGTCACGGAGAAGAGAACGGCAAGTTGACCGCTGCGGCGGTCATCGACGAATACTCGCTAAAGGCAGAGCACCCATGAAGAGCGACAGCACTATCCTCCCAACCAACGGCGCAGCAACGGAGGAATCTTCTCCTCACCAGATCCGCGTGATCCTCGCAGACTCCCAGGCCATCTACCGCGTCGGCATGCGCAAGGTCTTCGCCGTCGAAGACGACATCCGCGTCGTGGCGCAGTCTGAGACCGTGGAACATCTCTACACGGCATTGGAACGCTTCCCTGAGAGCGTCGTTATCCTCGAAGCCCAGCTGCTCGACGACCCTGCCGGTGCCATCCCGCCCATCGTCGGCCGTTTCTCCACCGCGAAGTTCATCGTGCAGGTCGCCAAGGTGGACGAAGGCGATACCGTTGGCCTCTATCGCAGCGGCATCAAGGGCGTCGTGCCTCGCTCCATCTCGCCGAACCAGTTGGTTGAGTGCGTCCGCCGCATCGCCGCCGGTGAGACCTGGATCGACAACCAGTCCATCAGCTGGGTGCTGGATGCCTACCGCGCCCAGGCCGCCACGCTGATGAACCCCCGCATCCAGCCGCAGCTCTCTCCCAAGGAGCTCGTCATCATCGGCTGCATCACCCGCGGCATGCGCAACAAGGAGATTGCTTCGCACGTCGGCACCACCGAGCAGGTCATCAAAAACTACCTGCGCAAGATCTACGACAAGCTTGGCGTCTCCGATAGGCTGGAACTGGCGTTATACTGCCTGCACCACCAGATCCTCAAGCCCGACCCCGACGCGCCGCTCCTGGGGTCGTCGCGCCCAAGGTAGCAACCATCCCGGCCTCCGCTGGAGGCATGTATCCAACGAGGCCCGGCACGATGTTTCTTGCGCCCTTTCGCAGACTCACACCCCTGCAACGCCGCGCCTTTGGCGCCTGCTTCTGGGGCTGGACGCTCGACGCTTTCGACTTCTTCATCCTCACCTACTGCCTCGACTCCGTCGCCGCCACCTTCCATGTAGACATCAAGACCGCCGCCGAGGCCTTCTTCTGGACGCTCTGCATGCGGCCCGTCGGCGCGCTCCTCTTCGGCTACCTCGCCGAGCGCTACGGCCGCCGCCGCACGCTGATGACGGTCATCCTCTGCTTTTCGCTCTTTGAGATTGCTTCGGCCTTCGCGCCCACCTTCGGCATCTTCCTCTTCACCCGCGCGCTCTTCGGCATCGCGATGGGCGGCGAGTGGGGCGTCGGCGCAGCGCTTGCCTTTGAAACCCTGCCGTCGGAAGGCCGCGGCTTCTTCTCCGGCCTGCTGCAGGAAGGCTACGTCTGCGGCAACCTGCTCGCCGCCGCGGCCTACGGCCTCATCTTTCCGCTGCTCCACGGCCACGGCTTCCTCGTGAACTGGCGGCTCTTCTTCCTCATCGGGGCCTTGCCCGCGCTGCTGGCCTTCTACATCGGCTCCCGCGTCGAAGAGAGCCCAGCCTGGAAGACCCGCAAGCTCGAAGCCGCTCCACAACCTGGCCAGCCGAAGCCCATGAACATCGCCGGCGCCATCCTGCACAACCTCCCGGCCTTCCTTCTGCTCACGCTCATGATGACCGCCTTCATGAGCTTCAGCCACGGCACCCAGGACCTCTACCCAACCTTCCTCAAGCACGACCACGGCCTCACGCCGCGAACCACATCGTGGGTCGCGATCGTCGGCAGCATCGGCGCGCTGCTGGGTGGCATCTGCTGCGGCACGCTCTCGGAGCGCTTCGGCCGCCGCCGCGTCATGGTCACCGCCGCTCTGTGCTCCATCCCGATGATTCCGCTCTGGGCATGGAGCCATGCCGCCGCAATGCTCGCCCTCGGCGGCTTCCTCATGCAGTTTTGCGTGCAGGGAGCCTGGGGCGTCATCCCGGTGCACCTCAACGAGCTCTCACCCGCGCCGGTTCGCGCCATCTTCCCCGGCCTCGCTTACCAGCTTGGCAATCTGCTCAGCTCCAAAAACGGCCCCTTCCAGGCCGAGCTTGCCGACCGCTTCTACCACGGTCACCTCACGCCAGTCCTCGCCTGGACGGTGCTGGTCATTGCTATAGCCGTCGCTCTGCTCACAGGCTTTGGCCGGGAGTCCAAAGGCGCCGACCTCTCGACAGTCTGAAACCTGTCAACCCCTCCTTGCCGCATTGCCGATCTAACTTCAACAAACCAAAGCCTCTCCACGCCCGAAAGAAACAACGATTCACCGGCTGAAGCTTCTATACTGGAGTTAGGGTACAGAAAAACCCGAAACCCAAAACTCGGAACCCGGAACCCATAGCCAAAAAAACGGAACGGCCAGCGATCACCCCTAACCCCAATCTTTCCCATATCATACCCATAACTACATATAGAATCAGTCGCTTAACCCCGGGATCACCCCGTAAGTGGCTGATTCTGCTGGATACCTCCGCTACATAGGGAGGGGGGAGGGGTATCCCTCAATCCCTCATTTATCCTGATGGAACAGGAGCCTCGCATGTCGTCCGTCGCCACCGAACCCAACGCCTACGCGAGCTACCTCATCCAGCAGGACTGGAACGCCTACACCCCTGAGCAGCACGCCATCTGGCGCGAACTGGTCTCGCGCCGCATGCCGCAGTTGGAGCAGCACGCCAGCGCAGAGTACCTCAACGGCTTCCACCAGATCGGCCTCCAACCCACTGAACTGCCCGACCTCGCCGCCGTCAGCCGCCGCCTGCAGCCGGTCACCGGCTGGCAGTCCACGCCGGTCAGCGGCTTCCTGCCGGCGGACGCCTTCTTCGCGATGCTCTCCGCGCGGCTGTTCCCAACCACCATCTGGATTCGCAGCCGCGACGCCATGGAGTACACCCCCGAACCCGACATCTTCCACGACGTCTTCGGCCATGTCCCCATGCACGCGCACCCGGTCTTCGCGGACTTCCTGCAACACTACGGCCAGCTCTGCGCCTCACTCACCCAGCCGGACGACCTCGAACGCCTCGGCCGCCTCTTCTGGTTCACCGTCGAGTTCGGCGTCATCCGCGAACGCGGCCAACTTAAGGTCTACGGCAGTGGCCTCATCTCCTCCCACGGGGAGTGCACACACGTCGTCACCGGCGGAGCCGAAATCCGCGACTTCAATCTAGACGAAGTGCTCAACACCACCGTCAACGTGAGCGAGATGCAGCCCGTGCTCTACGCCATCGAGAGCTTCGAGCAGATCTACGAGGCGGCGAAGCAAGCCGCATCGCGACTCAGCTAGGAAAGCGGCTTCCTGTCGCTCATAAGAATTTCCTATGCGTCATAAGAATTATGAGGATTGACGCTGGGCTAAAGCGTCACTACTCTTAGCTCTATGAAGTCTTCACGCATCGCGGCCTGTTGTCCGTGCTCTTACACTCAGGCGCGCGGAGCCACTTCTTAGTAAGAACCAGAAGCAGGCTTTCTACCGAGCGCCCACGATCCGCATCGTGGGCTTTGTTGTATGCCGTCATAGGAGATCCAGTTGAGCCAGGAAACCGCAGCACCGATCCAAGAGACTAAGGCGCCCAAAGAGACCAAGGCGCAGCGCGCCGAACGTCTGAAGCTCGCCAAGAACCCCTGGGATGCCTGGGATGAGGTCCGCCAGTTCGCCCGCGAGGGCCGCGGCAGCGTATTGCCAGAGTGGACCGGCCTCTACTTCAAGTGGTGGGGCGTCTACACCCAGGGCGACGGCCTCGGCGTCACCGGCGGCAAAAACGGCGAAGGCCTCGCCAGCGACTACTTCATGATGCGCATCGGTCTGCCTAACGGCCTGCTCACCGCACGCCATCTGCACGTCATCGCCGACCTCACCGCCAAGTACGCACGCGGCGTGGCTGACATCACCACCCGCCAGAACATCCAGCTCCACTGGCTCACCATCGAGTCGCTGCCCGAGGTCGTCGACGCGCTCACCGCGATCGGCCTCTCGCCCAAGGGCGCCTGCGGCGACGTAGTCCGCAACGTCACCGGCTGCCCACTCGCCGGCATTGACGGCCACGAACTGATCGATGCCTCGCCGCTCGCCGTCGAGATCGCACAGAAGCTCACCGCAAACCCTGAGTTCTACAACCTGCCGCGCAAGTTCAAGATCAGCGTCACCGGCTGCCCCATCTGGTGCTCGTACCCCGAGATCAACGACGTTGCACTCACCGCCCTCAAGCGCGTCAAGGACGGCAGGGAAGAGATCGGCTACTCGCTCCGCGTCGGTGGCGGCCTCTCCACCGAGCCGCACATTGCCGTGCGCCTCAACGCCTTCATCCCGCAGGACAAGGCGTATGACGCTGTAAAGGCCGTCTGCGAGATCTTCCGCGAGCAGGACGCGCTGCGCGAGAACCGCACCCGCGCCCGCATCAAGTACCTCTTCATGCGCCACGGCTGGACCGCCGAGCAGATGCTTGCCGCTATCGAGGAGAAACTAGGCTACAAGTTCGACCCCGCTGACGAAGGCCCCATCGCGGATGACGTCTACCGCGATCACGTCGGCGTCCATGCGCAGAAGCAGCCCGGTCTCAGCTACGTCGGCGCAACCGTCCTCAACGGCCGCCTGAACCCGGAGCAGCTGCATGCGCTCGCCACACTCTCTGAGACCCACGGCGACGGCCACCTCCGCGCCACCATCGGCCAGAACATCGTCCTCGTCAATATCCCCAACGACAAAGTCGCGTCTCTTGTAGACAAGATCACAGCACTCGGCCTGCAGGTCGAGCCGACCGTCTTCTTCCGTGGCGCCGTCGCCTGCACGGGCACCGAGTACTGCAAACTCGCCATCGCCGAAACCAAGGCCTTCAACAAGTGGCTGGTCGGAGAGATGGAGCACCGTCTGCCGAACTTCGATCAACAGATTCGCCTGCACGTCACCGGCTGCACCAACTCCTGCGGCCAGAGCTGGATCGCCGACATCGGCCTCGAAGGCAAGAAGCTCAAGAAGGACGGCCAGATGGTCGACGCCTTCTACTTCTGCGTCGGCGGCGCGGTTGGAGAGCACGCCGGCATCGCCCGCCAGATCGGCTACCGCGCCGCTGCCGAGGACTGCCCAGAAGCCATCGAACGCCTGCTGAGCGGCTATCTGACCGCACGTACGCCAGGTGAAGACCTGCGCTCCTACTTCCGCCGCACCAGCGACGAAGATCTTCGCGCGTTGCTGAATGGCGCTGTCGTCGAAGCCGTCGAGCGCGACCCCTCGCCGGGCCGTGTGCCCGCGAGCGTCGGCTAAGATTCTGCCATGAGCCTCTTCCCGATCTTCCTCAAGCTCGCTGCTCGGCCCTGCGTTGTCATCGGCGCAGGGACTATCGCTGAATCGAAGATCGAAAGCCTGCTCATTGCCGAAGCCAGCGTAACGGTCATCGCGCCTGCAGGCCTCGAACGAGTCCAGCGCTGGGCTGAGTCCGGTGAGATCACCTGGCATCGCCGCGAGTACACGCAAGGCGATCTCGCTGGCGCATTCCTCGCCGTCGCCGCGACCAACACGCCCGCTGTCAACCGCGCCGTTTATGCAGAGGCGAATGCCGCCAATATCCTCTGCAACGCGGTCGACGATCCACCCTTCTGCGACTACTACTTCCCATCGGTAGTGCGTCGTGGCGAGCTGCAGATCGCCATCTCCACCGCTGGCGAAAGCCCTGCGCTCGCACAGAGTCTGCGCAAGGAGATCAACGCAGCGTTGCCGCTGGATACCGGTGAATGGCTCATGGAGCTAGGCCGTCTGCGTCGCGAGGTCACAGCCGTCGAACCGATCGGCGATCAACGCAAGTTGCTGCTGCATGAACTCGCGCAACGTGAGGTCTGCGGGTTCGATCAATGTCCCTCGCGCATGCGCGCCCGCCAGCACGCCCGCGAACACGGCTGGCTGCCGAAGGAGACCGCATGAGCCGCATCACACGCGCCGAGAAGGGACACGTCTATCTCGTAGGCGCAGGCCCTGGCGATCCAGAACTGCTAACGCTGCGCGCTCTGCGCCTGCTCGAAACAGCGGATGTGATCTTTCATGATGACCTCGTCCCTGATGAGGTACTGGCACTCGCACACCGCCACGCGCTCATCACCAGCGTGGGCAAGCGCTGCGGCAGGCCACGCATCACGCAGGCCGAGATCCACACGCTGATGATTGACTCCGCGCTCGCAGGGCAGTCGGTTGTGCGTCTCAAGAGCGGCGACCCGTTGGTCTTCGGCCGCGCGGGCGAGGAGATCGCTGCGCTTCAGTCTGCGCAAATCCCGCTCGAAGTTGTTCCCGGAGTAACCGCGGCCTTTGCCGCCGGCGCAGTACTCGCACTGCCGTTGACCGACCGCAAACGCGCATCGAAACTGATCCTGTGCACAGGCCATCACGCGGCTGAAAAGCAATCGACGGCACCGCTGTGGTCCGGCCCACTGCCGGACGATGCAACCTTGGCTATTTACATGCCAGGCCGCGATACGGTACGGATTGCGGCAGAGCTCGCTGCGACCGGGCTCGCCACAGACATTCCTTGTTGTGCGATCTCACATGCGGCCACTCCGAGGCAGAGCCATGCTATGGCCAGACTAAGTGAATTGCCTGCGCTTGTGTGCGGCCCTGCGCCGTTGCTCCTGCTAGTCGGACGAGCGCTGGAGCCGTTATTCCACGCTGAAAACAAAACGGTCGATGAGGTCCTCAACCTCATCGACCGCGCAATGGAACTCCACGAGGAATCCTAGTTCTTCGGCTCCGACTCAGCCAGCAGCCTTACAAGATAGTCCTTCCAGATCGACGCAACCGTATGTGTTCCATGCCCTCGTGTCGCATCCGTAATCGGCAGCAGCACAAACGTCGCCCGCGGCATCTCATGTACCTGCTTTTCAGCGATGCCCAGCTCAGGCGGGTTGATGAAGTCGTCCGCGGAGTTGATCCACATCACTGGCACTTTGATCTTGGCGAGGTTTGCGCTCGGGTCGTAGTTCCGCGAAGCGTTGATGTAATAGATCATGTTGTTCGCATCCGTCGCAGCTACTGTGCGCTCGAGATATTTATCGACATACTGTTCAGCCGTCTCGCGCGTCGGGTAATGCTTCTGCATCTGCAATGGCGACGATCCCATGATGAGCAGCATCTCGTTGGCATCCCGCAACCCTTCGAGTGGTTCGCTCGTGTACTCGCCATCCTTCCAGTTCGGATCATGCTCGATGTTCTCGATTGCCATATACCGTGTCATGCGGTTCCGGCCGGCGAGGGCGACAGCATTGCAAGCCAGCGGCATCAGCGCGTCCATAAAGTCAGGGTAGGTCTCGCCCCACACAAAGCTCTGCATGCAGCCCATTGAGGTGCCGAGGATAAGCCGCAGATGATCCACGTGCAGCCCTTCGAGCAGCATCTGATGCTGTGACCGCACCATATCGTCGTAGTCGTAGTGCGGAAACCGCATGTGTAGGCCATCAGAGGGCTTGGAGGAGTCGCCATGGCCGATGTCATCGGGGAAGATCAGGTAGTACTTCGTGACATCCAGTGGCTGCCCAGGTCCGAAGAGAACATCGGCAAAAACCGGATTAAAGAGTGTGTGCTCATTTCCACCTGTACCATGCAGCAGGAGTACCGCATTGTCCACATGACCAGCAGCGTTACGGTGCGGT
Source organism: Granulicella sp. 5B5 (assembly GCF_014083945.1). Taxonomy (GTDB): domain Bacteria; phylum Acidobacteriota; class Terriglobia; order Terriglobales; family Acidobacteriaceae; genus Granulicella. The sequence goes on from NZ_CP046444.1 coordinate 3,872,637, forward strand.
GTGCCGAGCGTGAGGTAGTGCAGATGCAGTTCAGGCAATGTCTCGCCGGAGCCAAAGTGAAAGTCCTTTGCGGTGTACTCACTCTGCACGCCATGATAAACCGGCGCGGCAGGGGCTTGCTTAGACGCGCTCTGCGCCGCAGCAGCAGAGGCAAGAATGAAGAGGGCAATCGAGAGCATGTTGCGCATGGTGAGACTCCTGCGTTGATATCAGTGACGCAAGAATATCCCAGGCAAATCCAGACAGACCACCGCTTAACTACGGAGTATGCTGTGCAACGACCTCTTCGTAGTAGCGTTCATACTGAGGGATGATGCGCGAGGTGCAGAAGTGCGCCTGCGCTGTCTGTCGCGCAGCGGTTGCCATGGCGTCCAAGCGAGCGGGATCACTCAGCAGCCAGATCGCACCTTCGGCCATCGCTTCAATGGCGCCGACTTCATACAGGAGCCCGTTGGCTGCGTCGCCATTGCTCTCGGAGCCCCCGGGGCCTTCACCGCGGCCATCCCATATCAGCTCTGGGATGCCGCCGACACGCGTAGCAATGGACGGCACTCGGCAGGCCATCGCCTCCAGCGCCGCAAGACCGAAGGACTCCATCTCGCTGGGCATGATCATCAAATCGGCGAGCGGCAGGAGTTCGTTGACGTTCTCCTGCTTACCAACGAAGGTGACGCGTTCGGAGATGTTGAGACGGCGCGCGAGAAACTCTGCAGCGGAACGCTCGGGGCCATCGCCGATCATGAGGAGGCGCGCAGGCAGTGCATGTGCGACCCTCGCGAAGACCTCGATGACATCCAGCACGCGTTTGACAGGTCGAAAGTTGGAGAGGTGCACGAGAAGCCGCTCATCTGGCTTTGCATACAGCGGGCGTTGTTGTGCGAGAAGCTCTTCGTTGCGGATGTAGAGATCGCAGTTGACGAAGTTTCGGATAACTTTGATCGGTCGCGTCACACCGAATGCCTCCACAGTGTGTTGCTGCAGGTAAGCAGAGATGGCAGTTACACCATCGGACTCCTCAATGCCAAAGCGCGTGATTGGCAGGTAAGAGCGGTCGAGGCCGACGAGAGTGATATCCGTGCCGTGCAGTGTGGTGATAAAAGGCAGATGGATACCACGCTTGGCAAGCATCTGCCGCGCGAGCAGAGCACTAATGCTGTGCGGAATGGCGTAGTGAACATGCAGCAGATCGAGTCCGTAGATCTCCGCGACCTCAGCCATACGGGTAGCGAGTGCGAGGTCGTATGGCGGGTATTCGAAGAGAGGATAGTTGGAGACCGGCACCTCGTGATAGCGGATGTTGGCTTCGCGACCCGTAAGGCGAAAAGGCTGCGAGTAGGTGATGAAGTGGACTTCATGGCCGCGCGCAGCCAGCTCAATGCCGAGCTCGGTGGCTACGACACCGGAACCGCCGTAGGTGGGATAGCAGGTGATGCCAATCTTCATAAGTGCCTGGGGAAATCAGATAAGAGTACGGTGAACTAGGAGACGGAAATCGAGGGTTCCGCTAACGCTGAATAGTGGATGAGTTCTGGAGCATTTGGTTGCGCTTTGCGCTGCGAAATTTGTGAGAGGAGCGCATGGTACTCGATCTCGCGGTGAGAGCGAAGACGGGTAACAATGCGGCCCAGATCGGCATCGTTGTAGCCGGGATGGCAAACAAGCTCCCAAAGTCCATCGGGCATGGCATCGAGCACCCTTCGAAGTGTGTCGGCATTCAGGTTACCAGTGGCGGAGATGCCGATAGTGCCGTCTGTTGTGCGGACTAGGCCGTCTCGGATCTGCGGCAGCGCAAGGAAGCGCGGCTGCAGATAGCGCATCAAGCGCACCTGCAGATTGCGCACGAGCTTGCTGTTGCCAAGAGCGAGGCTCCACGGAGGCTCAAAGGGATTGCGGATGGCAGAAACCTTTGCTGCATACGCAGCGCCGACGACAGCTCGAGCAACGGGCGGCCAGATATGAGTATGTTTGTGCGTATCAACGTGTGTAACAGTGATGCCCGCGCGTTGGAGCTTGCTGATCTGGCAAAGCGATTCATGGAAGACCTCAGCCTCGCTGATCTTGCCACGCACCAGATCGAGCAGAAACGAAGAAAGATCAGGGCGAAAGCTTTTCCTATCGGGGCCAAGCAGTGTAGGAATCTCGTCAAGAGGAGCCGTGGGTATGCCATCCGTAAGAACGACGTGACAACCCACGCCAAGGCCTGGATTCGAGTGGCTGATGGCGACCGCATCGTCAAAGGCAGGTCCGTTCGCCATGAGCGTGGCTGAGCTGAGAGTGCCTGCCTGATACAACTCTTCGATAGCGCGATTGATACCGCGGGTGAGGCCGAAATCGTCTGCGTTGATGATGAGGCGAGCGGCCATGCAATGGTCAGTGTACGACGACAGGCCCTCCACTTAGCAACACCGAAGGTTCCGCGAAGGGTACCGAAGTTATTTGGGCAGCTCAGCGCGACCGGCGAGAGTGAAATGTGCTGTCCGGACAGATGCAGCGTCGCCAGGCTGCGCGCCTCCAAGCGAAACGGTGTACTCGCCCGGCAGGACAACGCGATTGCCCTGTTGATCCACCTGCCCGAGTGACCGCTGGTCGATGGTGAAGGTGAGGTGCCTTGACTCACCAGGAGCAAGATGTATGCGCTGAAATCCAACGAGTTCGCGATGTGGCGTCTCGAAGCCTGCAGGCTGCGTGAGGTAAAGCTCGGCCACCTCATCTCCTGCGAGGCTGCCAGTGTTCTTCACATTCCCCTCAACGACAACGTGCGAGCCGGCGGCGACAGCTGACGTTGGAACGGAGAGTTGCGAATAGTTGAAGGCCGTGTAGCTAAGTCCATAGCCGAACCCGTAGAGAGGCTTACTCGCAAAGTAGCGGTAAGTGCGGTGTTGCATGGAGTAGTCATCGAAGGCGGGAAGTTGATCGAGTGAGGCATAGAAGGTCAGTGGCAGGCGGCCAGCCGGATTGTTATCGCCCGCGAGTGTGTCGGCAATGGCGGTGCCTCCCTCCTCACCCGGATACCAGGCTTCAAGAATTGCATTCGCATGCTCCTGCGCCCAGTTGACGGCCAGCGCGCTGCCGTTCTGCAGCACCACAATGAGCGGTTTGCCGGTGGCAGCGAGTGCCTTGAGCAACTCTTCCTGCACAACAGGCAAGGAGATCGAGGTGCGATCGCCACCGGTAAATCCGTCGAGCTTGACAGGCATCTCTTCGCCTTCGAGTGACGGTGACAGACCGACGAATGCGATCGTGACATCCGATGCCTTAGCCACAGCCACGGCCTGCGCACGCAGTGCTTCGGCGGGCGGCTGCCATGTAAGGTCGATCCCGGCGCTTCCGGTGCCATGCAGGTATTCAAGGCGAATGGCGTGAGGTTTGGTGTCGGAGAAGTGAGCAGTGCTGTCGATGACATGACCACGTTCGCCCGTGCTCTTCGCGCTGTTGGCAACGAGCAGTTTGCCATCAAGATAGAGGCGGAAGCCTTCAGTGTTCTCGCAGGCATAGCAATAATTCACGCGGACGCCGAGCTTGTAGTCGCCGGGAGCAGGTGGTGTCAGAGTCCCAGTCCAGCGTACGGAGAAGTTGTTGCGTTCCAGCCCTGCGACCGGCGCAAACTTGTCCCAGTTGAAGTTGATGGTATGGTCTACGCGAGTGAGCACGGGCTTGCCCGAGAAGTCAGCCGTGCTGAAGTACTCACCAGTGAGACCTTCCCCATGTCCATCAGTAGGATGGAGAACCGTCCGCTCGATGGGGATTGCGAAGCCGTCGACGAGCGTGGAGCCTTGCGCATACGCAATGTGCGCGGAGCTGAATCGCCTCTCGATACCCTCAAGCGGAAAGACCGGCGACTGCGGCGGCCCGTTGTAATTGCCCTGCAAGGACTGCACGAGCTCAGCTTCAGGTCCAACGACTGCAATACGCTGCGTGCCAGCCTTCAATGGAAGAATGCCATCTTCGTTCTTGAGCAGCACAAGCGATTCCTTCGCGGCTTGCAGTGAGAGCGCGCGGTGGGCAGGTGTGTTGTTGTCGGTGATCGGGATGCGCCCGTAGGCGTAGCTGGACGGTGGATCGAACATGCCAAGGCGGAAGCGCGCGCGAAAGAGGCGCGTCAGAGCGATGTCGAGTTCGGCTTCGGTGATGAGGTGTTGATGGACTGCATCGACCAGAGCAGGGAATGCCTGCCCTTGAGCAAAACCGCACTCGAGGTCGGTGCCCGCTTTTACCGCGTCGGCAGCGGCATGTGCCATGTCGGGCGCGAAGTGATGGCCGGTGTTGATGTCGGCAACCGCCGCACAGTCAGAGACAACATAGCCATCGAAGTGCCAGTCATTTCGTAAATGGTCTCGCAGAAGCATTGTGTTCGCGCAGGCAGGAGCGCCGTCAATCGCGTTATAGGCGCACATCACCGACTGCGCGTGCGCCTCCGTGATGGCGGCGCGGAACGCCGGAAGGTAAGTATCTTCGAGGTCGTGCGCAGATACGTCGACATTGGCTCGATGCCGTGTCGGTTCGGGACCGCTGTGTACATCAAAATGTTTAGGCGTCGAGACGACCCGCAAATACTTCGGGTCGTCGCCCTGCATGCCTGTGACAAACGCGACGGCCATGTGCCCGGTCAGATACGGGTCTTCGCCGTAGGTCTCCTGGCCGCGGCCCCAGCGCGGATCACGGAAGATGTTGATGTTCGGGGCCCAGAAGGTAAGCCCGAAGAACATCTCGTGGTCGTTGTCGCGCATGGCCTGGTTGTACTTGGCGCGGGCTTCGGTGGAGATTATCTGCGCCATCTCATGAACGAGATGTGTGTCCCACGTGGCCGCCATGCCGATGACCTGCGGAAAGTTCGTGGCTTTTCCCGCAAAGGCCACACCGTGCAGACCTTCGTTCCACCAGTCATACCTGGGCACGCCAAGGCGTGGAATCGCCGGTGCGTGATCGCGCATCTGCTGCACCTTCTCCTCGAGCGTCATGCGGCTGATGAGGTCATGCACACGCTGGTCGAGCGGCAGCGTAGTGTCCCTATACGGAAGCGACTGCATCTGTTGCGCATAGAGAGAGGGTGCAACAAGGGCAATTGCGAAGACAGCGGCGATGAGGCTTTGGATGAGGCGAGACATCGTTGAAGAACTCCTGATGGTTCGAAGCTGCTGTTCAGGGGCGAATGCCAGGGATGTTGATGCGGATACGGAACAGCTCTCCGCTATCGGTGATGTAGAGGGTCTTTGCGTCAGCATCGCCCCATGCGACGTTGCTCGCTGGATGAGGCAGTAGGATTGTGCCAAGATGCTTGCCGGAAGGAGAGAATATCCAGACGCCACCAGGACCGGCGCTGTAGATGTTGCCCCGCTGATCGACCTTCATCCCATCGGGCGCTCCCGGACGTCGGTCGGATGTCGCGTCGAAGAAGACGACGCCCTCGCCGAGCGATCCATCAGCGTGAACGGGGTAGCGCATCCAGAGTTTCTGCGGTTCGCTGTTATCCACGTAGAGGAACTTCTCGTCGGGTGAGAACGCGATGCCGTTGGGGCGAGGGAGGTTCTTGATCAGCAGTTGCAAGCTCGCGTTCGCAGGCGGCGCTCCGGGCTTGTGTGATGACGCGCCGGAGATTCGGTACACACCATTGATCGCAAGCTCTTTGGCGGGATCGGAATCATTCTGCGTGCGCAGCCCATACGGTGGATCGGTGAAGTAAAGTGAGCCGTCCGAGCGATAGACAAGGTCGTTGGTGCTGTTGAGACGCTTGCCCCGATAAGCATCCGCGAGGATAGTTCTAGTGGCATGTGGATCGAGCGACTCGAGCCGCCATATGCTGCGTCCCGCGTGGCCAGCAACGGTCAGTCGCCCCGAAGCATCGAGTGTCATGCCATTGGAGCCGGGTTCGCGGCCTCCGTAGGGCGCTCCACCGGTATAGCCACTCGGCTGCATAAAGATCGTGACGTTGCCGTCTGGGCCGAGCTTGCGGATGCTGTTGCTGGTGATCTCGGCGAAGAGCAGATATCCGGAGTGCACCCAGACAGGGCCTTCGGTCCATGTATAGCCAGAGGCTACGGCATCTACATGAGCGCCGGCCGGCAGAATGGCAGAGATCTCAGGAGCGAGGCGTTCAATCCCATCGTGTGATTTCGGAGGTCCGTCGCCGGAGACGTGGATAGCCGCCGCAGCGAGAAGTATCAGAGACAGGGTCGCTTTCAAGAGCATGGTCAGGCGCTTTCGGGCAGGGTGAAATTCTGTCGTCGGCAATGCTACGCGGAAATTCGATTTATGTCATGTTCCGAAAAAATCAAACAGTGGTAGTCATTTTTAAAGTGGAAAAGCATTGTGAAATCACCTATGGATTTATTATTTAGGGGGAAATAAATATCGTTTCGCAATCGCTAAGTACGCATAGTCGACGAGACGCAACGAGCATGAAGCCCACTATGATTGGGCATGCAAGTTTCTGCTACTTGAAATTTGGTTGGAAGAAAAAGTGGTGGGCAGAGAGGGACTCGAACCCCCGACATCCTGCTTGTAAGGCAGGCGCTCTAACCAACTGAGCTATCCGCCCACTTGTCTGTCGCCGAGACGCGTCCAGATGCTCTTCCAGTGTAGGGGATTGAGACGATTGCAGCAATCTCCTCTCACTACCCATCACCAACGATGCTGCAACAGACGATCCGGCCTGGCTTCACGAGTCCGCTATGCGACCATTTCGACGTCTGTTGCTGCGATGCAAATCATGGTCCGCCTGTGGATGGTACCTCTGCTGAATCTGTTACACTAATAAACGTTGGGGACGTAGCTCAGTTGGTTAGAGCGCTGCCCTGTCACGGCAGAGGTCGCGGGTTCGAGCCCCGTCGTCCCCGCCATAAGCTCAGTAAATAAAGAGCTTACGGCACAGTGGCAATTCAGGTCGTGCAAACGAGGGATGATTCGGGATCAACCGAAATCCCTCGTTATGATTTTCCGAGCAACAATCCAACATGCAGGCCATTTGCATTCCACTCCTCTGCGGACACAACGCGGGTGTAAACGTCCATGGTGACGCGCAAACTCGCGTGACGCAGAAGCCACTGCGCAGCCTTCGCGTCGACGCCCTGGCTACGAAGGTTTGTAGCCAGGGTGTGTCGGAAGGCGTGCCAGCCGACGCACCCTCGCAGACGATGCCAGCTCCCTACAGCGCGTGTCTCGGTGCTTTTCAATGTTGAATTCAAGTAGCGTGGGTTATGTCTCAGCGGCAGCTTCTGGTGCAATCAAATAACAGCCGACTAGCTCGTTGTAAATAGAAAGTGTGACTAAGTTCTATGAGCATGATGCGAAGAGAGTTTCTAAAGTCCGCAGGGCAGGGGGTCGCAGGCACGGCAGCCGCTTCTCTTTTACTTCCTGGCGCACGAGCTGAAGCCTTGTCGATGCCTCCATTGAAACCAGCGTCAGTGTTCGACGTGAAGCACCACGGTGCCAAGGGTGATGGCACTACGATCGACACGCCCGCCATCAATCGAGCGATTGAAACAGCGGCGACAGCAGGTGGCGGGACGGTCTTGTTCCCAGCCGGAACGTATGTGTGTTACTCCATCCGACTCAGGAGCAACGTTGCGCTGTATCTCGACCACGGAGATGAGAGCCTCGACAACGTGGACAAAAATCGGATCTTGCCGGCCCAACGCCCTTTCGACTAAACAGCGACCTTCGCCGTCAGCAGATCTTCGATCCGCACCGGCAGCTCGCGCACCCGTACACCGGTCGCGTGATACACCGCCGCAGTGATCGCAGGCGCCACTCCCGCCAGCCCGATCTCGCCGATGCCGCGCGCACCATACTCGCCCATCTGCGGGTCCGGTATATCGAGGAAGTGCACATCCACCTTCGGCGAATCGGCGCTCGTTGGCACAATGTAGTCTGCAAAGTTATCGTTGATAGCGTGCCCGTTGCGCGGGTCGTAGATCGTCTCCTCGAACAGCCCCATGCCCACGCCCATCACCACCGCGCCGGCCACCTGGTTCGTCGCCGTCTTCGGATTGATGATCCGTCCGCCGTCGATCACACTTACTACGCGGCTCACGCGCAGCCTCGCGATTCCCGGGTCCCACTCCACCTCTACAAACTGCGCGCCAAACGAGTGCGTCGAATAATCGTGCGCCTTCGTGTCTGATCCCAGCCCGCCGCTCTTGCCTTCGCCATCGGCGCTGGCCATGTTTGCAGCCTTCAATATCTGCCCAAACGGCACGCCGCTCGAAGAGGGCTTGTCCTTCAAATGCACGCGACCGTCCGTAAATGCCAGATCGGTGGCCTTCTTGCCCGCAAACAGAGAGCTCTTCGACGAGCTCGCAATCTGCAGCATCGTCTTTATCGCCGCATTCGCCGCGTCGGCGATCGAGGGCACAACGGTCGCTGTCGCCGTCGACCCACCCGACATCGGCCCGGGCACAAATTCGCTGTTGCCCAGCTTCACATCAATCCGTTTCACCGGGATACCCGTCTTGTCGCTCACCACCTGCGCCACGATCGTGTAAGTGCCCGTCCCAATGTCCTGCGTCGCCGAGCTCACGCGCACACGTCCGTCCTGTTGCAGGCTCAGGCTCGCCTGGCTCGGTCCACGCCCTGCGCCCCAGCTCGCACACGCCACGCCCCAGCCCAGCACCAGGTCGCCCTTCTTCATCGACCCGACCTCGGGTGTGCGCTTCGCCCATCCAAACTTCTCCGACCCCACTTGCAGGCACTCTTTCAAGTGGCGCGACGAGAACGGCTTCCCATTGCTCTCGTCGGTCAGCGTATCCAGTCCGAGCCGCAGTGCCACCGGGTCCATCTTCAGCGCAATCGCCAGCTCGTCCATTCCGGACTCCAGTGCAAACAGCCCCGGCACAGCACCCGGCCCACGCATCGGCGTCGGCGTGCCCACGTTCCGCCGCACCAGCGCCGAGCTTACCTGCAGGTTCGCCGTGCTGTACAAAAACGGCGTCGCCTCGCCGCAGTTCTCACGGATGTCATCATGCAGCGACGTGTGGTTGCGATAGTCCTGCGCCAGCGCCAGCAGCTTCCCATCAGGCGTAGCGCCCAATCGTATCCGTTGTTCCGTCCGCGGACGATGGCCCACATTCGAAAACATCATTGAACGGTCTACTGTCAGCTTCACCGGCCGGTTCAGCTGTCGCGCCCCCACCGCAGCCAGTGCAGAGTGCGGCCACGGAAACAGCTTCCCGCCAAACCCCGATCCAATAAAGTGCGAGATGACGTCGATATTCTCCTTCGGCACGCCCAGCACCTGCGCCATCACCGTCAGGTGGTTCACTACACCCTGCGAGCTCTCATACAGCGTGAACCGCTTGCCGTCCCACACCGCTACCGTGGCATGCATCTCCATCGGGTTGTGTGTCTCCACCGGTGTGCGATACACCACATCCACCTTCACCGGCGCAGAAGCAAACGCCGCGTCCGCATCGCCGCGATGGCTCAACACCCGCGGTCCGCCCTCGGCACCGATCGCCGGCATCGCATCGTCCAATTTCGGCGACACGTCGAACTTGTCGGCGTTGTAACTCACCTTCACTGCATCCGCCCCAGCCAGCGCCTGCTGATACGTCTCGGCATACACCACCGCAACATATTGGCCCCAGTAGCTGATCACCTCATCCGTCAGCGGCGGCCGCCCCTCGCTGTTCCGTCCACCGCTTCCATTGCGATAGATCGGCGGCACATTGCCGTGATGCAGCACCAGCACGACGCCGGGCATCTTCTTCGCAGCGCTCGCATCCAGGCTGCGGATCGTCCCGCCCGCCACCTTCGCGCACACCGGCACCGCGTACACCATGTTCTTGAAGTTGTAGTCCGACGCATACTTTGCGCTGCCCGTCGTCTTCAGCGGCCCGTCGATGCGGGGCAGGGCAGTGCCGATGATCTCCGACGGGTCACCCACCGGCGCCTGTGCACCGGGTTGCCCTTGCCCGGACTGGATAAAGTCGAGAAACTCGCTGAACATCATAGGACTCTGTCTCCTGCGCGAACCGCGCGGTTAGGCACTCTCGTTCTTATGCACTCACAGTAGCGTTGGTCAGCGCGCGCACAATGCAGCGCTTCGCAAGCTCAATCTTGAACCCGTTCTCACTCGCTGGCTTGGCATCGCGCAGCGCGGCCTCAGCCGCTCTGCGGAACGTCGCCGCATCGGCCCTCTTGCCTTCGAGCTCGCGCTCAGCCTCCAGCGACCGCCACGGCCTCGTGCCCACGCCGCCAAGCGCGACACGCGCGTACTCGATCCTGCCACCATTCACTTTCACCACCACTGCGGCAGACGACAGCGCAAACTCATACGCCGCACGGTCACGCAGTTTCAGGTACAAAGACTTCGCACCCGCCACCGGCTTCGGCAGCGTCACGCCTGTAATCACCTCGCCCGGCTCCAGCACGGTCTCTTTGTGCGGAGTCGAACCCGGCAGCAGATAAAACTCATTCACCGGCACCATCCGCTCGCCCTTCGGCCCGTGGATATGCACCGTCGCCTCCAGCGCCGTCAGCGCCACGTTCTGGTCTGAAGGATTTGTCGCGATGCAGTCCTTGCTCCCACCCAGCACGGCAAGCATTCGGTTGTGCCCATCAATCGCCGAGCAACCAGACCCCGGCTCGCGCTTATTGCACGCATGCGCCGTATCGCGAAAGTAAGGACACCGCGTCCGCTGCAGCAGGTTGCCACCCGTCGTCGCCATGTTGCGCAGCTGCGGCGATGCCCCCGAAAGGATCGCCTCCGACAACACCGCATAATCGCGCTTCACCGCGTCATAATTAGCAACGTACGAGTTCCGCGTCAGCGCACCCAGCCGCAGTCCGCCCTCTGGCGTTGGCTCGATCTTGTCCAACGGCAGGCCATTGATGTCGACCACCACCTTAGGCCGTTCGACATTCAGCTTCATCAGGTCGATCAGCGTCGTGCCACCTGCCACAAACCGTGCCTCCGGCATAGCGGCCACCGGGCCTTTGCCCGAAACCGCTGCCTGCTCCACCGTTGTCGCGCGGCTGAACTTGAATGCTTCCATCGGGAACTCCATTCGCTTCGTCTTGCGTTGGTGTTTCGAAGTCTCTTCTAAACAGAGGCTCAGGCCATGCGCCGTGCCTGCTGCACTGCGGCCACAATATTCGGATACGTGCCGCACCGGCAGATATTGCCGTACATCGCATGTTTCACATCGTCGTCCGTCGGGCCCACCGGCTCCTTCATCAACGCCACGGCAGACATAATCTGTCCCGACGTGCAGTACCCGCACTGATACGCATCATGCTCCACAAACGCGGCCTGCATCGGGTGCATATCATCCGGCTGCCCAATGCCTTCGATCGTAGTGATCTCATCGCCCTCATGCATCAGCGCCAGCGACAGGCACGAGTTCACGCGCCGTCCATTCACATGCACCGTGCACGCGCCACACTGGCCATGGTCGCAACCCTTCTTCGTGCCGGGCAGGTCCATGTTCTCGCGCAGGCAATCCAGCAGCGTCGTCCGCGGATCGAGCTTCATCGGATGCACCTGCCCGTTCACCTTCAGCGTCACGGAAACGACACCTTCGGCCTCGGGCGGTGCGGCAGCGGCAGGCTCCATTACCGGCGCCGGCGTCGCTCCCAGCAGCGGAGGCGCCGTTGCGGCAATACCCGCAGCACCAAGGTGCGTCAGGAATGACCGTCGGCTCAGGCGGCCGCTCACCGGCTGCTCATTCTCAGCCGTCGGGGTCACATCATCGGGGGAAAGCTGCGTCGGGGGAGTCTTATCAGCCATAGGGAAATTATGCACCCTGTCTGGCAGGTTGCGCTAACTGAAGCGATTCAATCAATGCAATCCATTCAATATTGTTTTCGTGCCCCCAAACAATTACCGCTTCGTCATCGCATCCAGCGCCAGGTTCAGCTCCAGCACATTCACCCTCGGCTCACCCAGCAAACCCAGCTGCCGCTGCGTAATGTGCTGCTGCACCAGTGTTTCCACCGCCGCCATCGGCACCTTCCGCTCCGCCGCCACGCGCGTCACCTGATACTCCGCCGCCGCAGGCGTGATGTCCGGATCAAGCCCCGAGCCAGAGGCGGTCACCAGATCCACAGGCACAGGCCCATTCCGCTGTTCGGTCTTCACACTCGCATCGGTGCGATCAATCAACGCCTTGCTGGTCGGCGCAAGATTCGAGCCACCCGAAGCGCCCGCATCGTAGCCCGTCCCAGCCGCAGAAGGACGGCTATGAAAGTACTCCGGCCCCGTAAACGGCTGCCCAATCAACGCAGAACCAACCAGCTTCCCATCGCGCACAATCAACTCGCCATTCGCCTGCCTCGGAAACAACAGCCGCGCCACGCCCGTTACCGCCAGCGGATACCCAATCCCCAGCACCACCGCCGTTACCACCGTATACAGCACCGCCGTCACAATGTGTTTCTTCATCTCGTCCCTCCGACCTACGCCAGCCCAACCGCAGTAATCAACATATCGATCAGCTTAATTCCAATAAACGGAACAATAATCCCGCCAAGCCCATACACCATCAGGTTCCGCTGCAGCAGCGCCGCCGCCGACATCGGCCTGTACGTCACTCCGCGCAGCGCCAGCGGAATCAGCGCCACAATCACCAGCGCATTGAAGATCACCGCCGACAGCACCGCCGACTCCGCATTGTGCAGGTGCATCACGTTCAGCGCATTCAGCACCGGAAACACGCCTGCAAACATCGCCGGAATAATCGCAAAGTACTTCGCAATGTCATTCGAGATCGAAAACGTCGTCAGCGCCCCACGCGTCATCAGCAACTGCTTGCCAATTGCCACAATCTCAATCAGCTTGGTCGGATTGCTGTCCAGGTCGACCATGTTGCCGGCCTCCTTCGCAGCCTGCGTGCCGCTGTTCATCGCCACGCCTACATCGGCCTGCGCCAGCGCCGGAGCATCGTTCGTCCCATCACCTGTCATCGCAACGAGTTTGCCTTCGGCCTGCTCCCGCTTGATCAGGTCCATCTTGTCCTTCGGCTTGGCCTCGGCAAGAAAGTCATCCACACCGGCCTCGCGAGCAATAGCCGCAGCCGTCAGCGGGTTATCGCCAGTAATCATCACCGTGCGGATACCCATCGCGCGTAGTTGATCGAACCGCTCGCGCATCCCGCCCTTCACAATGTCCTTCAAATGGATCACGCCCAGCGCGCGCCCATTCTCAGCCACCACCAGCGGAGTACCGCCACTGCGCGCCACCGTCTCCACTGACTCGCGCACCTCGTTCGGCATCCTCACGCCATGCTCTTCCAGGTAGCGCGCAATCGCATCCACAGCACCCTTGCGAATACTCCGTCCATCCACCTCGATGCCGCTCATGCGCGTCGTCGCAGAGAAGGGAATGAACTCAGCATTCAGCTTCGCCAGCTCACGCCCGCGCAGCCCATACTGCTCCTTCGCCAGCACCACAATCGAGCGCCCCTCCGGCGTCTCATCCGACAACGACGACAGCTGCGCCGCATCCGCAAGCTGCTCTCCGGTCACACCCGGCGCAGCTACAAACTCCGAAGCCTGCCGGTTGCCAATCGTGATAGTCCCCGTCTTATCCAGCAGTAACGTATTCACATCACCGGCCGCCTCCACAGCACGGCCCGAGGTCGCCAGTACATTGTGCTGCACCAGCCGGTCCATGCCCGCAATGCCAATTGCGGAGAGCAGCCCGCCAATCGTCGTTGGAATCAAACACACCAGCAGCGAAATCAGCACAAAGATCGTCTGCGGCGCGCCCGAGTACATCGCGAACGGCTGCAGCGTCACCACCGCCAGCAGAAAGATAATCGTCAACCCCGCCAGCAGAATATTCAGTGCAATCTCATTCGGAGTCTTCTGCCTCTCAGCACCTTCCACCAGCGCAATCATGCGGTCCAAAAACGTCTCGCCAGGGTTCGACGTGATCTTTACCGTAATCGCATCGCTCAACACGCGCGTCCCGCCCGTCACAGCGGAGCGGTCACCGCCAGCTTCGCGAATCACCGGCGCACTCTCGCCCGTAATGGCAGACTCATCCACTGACGCGACACCGTCCACAATCTCGCCATCGCCAGGAATCATCTGCCCAGCAACTACGCGCACCACATCGCCTGCACGCAGCTGCGAGCTCGGCACTTCCTCCACATCACCGGCCTTGTTCACGCGATACGCCGTCGTCTCCGACTTCGCCAGCCGCAGCGCATCGGCCTGCGCCTTGCCGCGCCCTTCGGCCATCGCCTCGGCAAAGTTCGCAAACAGCACCGTGAACCACAGCCACAGCGTAATCTGCACATCGAACTTGAAGTGCCCCGTGTGCCGCACCGTGTCCAGCACCAGCAGCACGCTGGTCAGCACACTGCCTACCTCTACCACGAACATCACCGGGTTCTTCATCATCAGCTGCGGCGCCAACTTGCGCAGAGCATCCACGCTCGCGCGCCGCACAATCGCACCATCAAACAGCGACTGGCGTCCCTTCAACTCTCTTGCGGTCGACATACTCAATCTCCCTGCCACATCTCGGTAGGCCGGGGCTTCAGCCCCGGCAATTCGGTTCATCCATCAAGCGGGGCTTTAGCCCCGGAGGCAGTCTCAAAACGCGCTTCCGGCGTGTAGCAGCAGGTGCTCCAGCACCGGCCCTAGGCTGATAGCAGGGAAGAACGTCAACGCCCCTACGATCAAAATCACACCCACCAGCAGCACCGTAAACAGCGGCGTTGTCACCGGGAACGTGCCGGCACTCTCGGGCACAATCTTCTTTCGCGCCAGGTTGCCTGCAATTGCCAGCATCGGCACAATCATCAGGAACCGCCCAATAAACATCGCAATCCCAAGCGAGTAGTTGTACCAATGCGTGTTCCAGTTCGACCCTGCGAACGCCGAGCCGTTATTGCCCGTCGCCGACGCATACGCATATAGCACCTCGCTCAACCCATGCGGCCCTTTGTTCGCGAGCACGCTCAGCCCAGTCTGCGGCATCAGCACCGCCACCGCAGCGAACCCAAGAATGATCAACGGAAAGATCAGCAGGTACAGCATCGACATCTGCACGTCATACGCTTCGATCTTCTTGCCCAGGTACTCCGGTGTTCGTCCCACCATCAGTCCGGCGATGAACACCGCGAGCACCACAAACACCAGCATCCCGTACAGGCCAGCGCCCACGCCGCCAAACACAATTTCGCCCAGCAGAATGTTCACCAGCGGCACCATCCCGCCCAGCGGCATGAACGAGTCATGCATCGAGTTCACCGCACCGCAGCTCGCATCGGTCGTCACAGTTGCAAAGAGTGCCGAGTTCGCAATCCCGAACCGAACCTCTTTGCCTTCCATGTTGCCGCCCGGCTGCATCTGCGTATGCGCCTGGTCCACATCATGCAGCAGAGGGTTCGGCTGCGCCTCGGCCCAATAGCAAGTCGTCACGCCCGCAAGAAACAACACCGCCATCGCCGCCAGCACCGCACCGCCGTGCTTCGGAGACCCCACCATCTTCCCCAGCGTCACCGTCAGCCCTGCCGGGACCACAAAGATCGACAGCAGTTGCAAAAAGTTTGACAGCGGCGTCGGGTTCTCAAACGGATGCGCGCTGTTTGCATTGAAGAACCCGCCCCCGTTCGTCCCCAGCATCTTGATCGCCTCCTGCGAGGCCACCGGCCCTTGCGCGATCGTCTGCGTCGTCACCGTCGTGCTCTTGCCGCTCGCATCAGTCACAGTCTGCGGCTGCACCAGCGTTGCCTTGTCATACGGACGAAAGTTCTGCACCACGCCCTGCGATACCAGCACAATCGCAAACACAAAACTGATCGGCAGCAGCACCCACAGCGTGCCACGCGTCAGGTCCACCCAGAAGTTGCCCAGCGTCTTACTCTCGCGGCGCGCGATGCCGCGCACAAACGCAATCGCCAGCGCCAGCCCCACCGCGGCAGACCAGAAGTTATGCGTCGCCAGCCCCAGCATCTGCGTCAGGTAGCTCATCGTCGACTCCGGCACATAGCTCTGCCAGTTCGTGTTCGTCGTAAACGAGATCGCCGTATTCAGTGCCACATCCGGCGCAACGCCCGGCAGGTGCTGTACGTTCAGCGGCAGAAACCCCTGCAGCCGCTCCACAACATACGTCAGCACCATCGTCGCCGCGCTGAACGCCAGCATTGCAACGGCATACTCCGTCCACTGCATCTCGTGTTCAGCATCAACGCCGGTCACGCGATACAGCACCCGCTCCACAGGTCCAAAGACCGGATCGAGCCATGTCTTGCGCCGCTCAAACACCCGCGTCATATAGCTGCCCATCGGCTGTGCCAGCAGCAGTACCAGCACCGTGAACAGCAGAATCTGTAACCACCCATTCAGTGACATCTAGAACTTCTCCGGCTTCAAAAGCGCATACACCAGGTAGACCAGCAACAAGGCCGAGACCGCCAACAGCACAATATTCTGGATCATCGTCTCTCCTCTCCGCGTGTTGCGACGTTCAAGCGCGCGCACCCTGCCACATAAGCCAGGCTCAGCGGAAACAAAACAACCAACATCAGCAAAGCCACTGCGTCACCCATAACTCTCCATCCTCAAAAGTGGTACGTGATATCACCAGCCACAACGAACTGTGTCTTCTTTGTGCCAAGGTTATAGGCCGCCAGGTCATAGGAGTGCTCCAGCCGGACCTCCGGACGAAACAGCACGGTAGAGCCAATCCACTGCCCAAAGCTGATCAGGTGCTCGCTGTACTTTGTCGCGTACCCGGTCCGCTGGCCCCTGATGTCGTCCACAAATTCATTGCGGATAGAGAGGTAACGGTGAGTGTTGAACTCGTGTTCCACGTAATTCACCACACCCACCTCAGGCGCAAAGCAGGTCTTTTCGCCGTAAGCGCAGAAAGCCCCATTCGCGCCGGTCTCTGGCTTGATCGGGTTCGCTACATTGCCTGCGATGTTCGGCACATCGCGCTCATACATGTACCAGGTCTCGCTGTCCGTGTGCCAGCTTGAGTTCAGCTTGTGGTACCAGGTCTCGTAGTAGCTCTGCAGATTGTTGTAAGCGTATTTCCCGTCATTGAACGAGTTCGCGCACGTATACAGCGCATCGCCCCCGTGGCTCCAGGTGTAGTCCACGCATGCCGTGCCGGTGGGTTTCACATCCTTCGTCCACGGTGCCACGTCATTGCCGCCGGAAAATCCCGTCTGCAGCAACCAGTGATCGCTCAGCTTGATGCTCGCCACAATCCCCGTCTGCGTATAAGGGTCCAGCGTGTACAAAATCGAGTGCGAGTACGTGTAATTGTTCGGTGCCAACTGCGCTTCAATGTCCGGTAGCGAGATGTAGCGCCCCACGCGAATGTTCATGCCCTTCGCAACATGCGGCACATAAATGTCCAGGTAGAACATCACTGGGTCGTAGCCATATTCATGGTTCTCCAGCAGTAGCTGCTGTGAGAAGTAACCTTTCGCTGTGGTGTAGCGATAGTCTTGCCCATAGAGCTGCGCGAACCGGAAACCCCAGTCCACGTGGTCGGTCTGCACCGTATTTGGCAGCCGCTCGATATACAGCACCTGTTGATCTGGGATCACGCGATTGGGATTGACATAGTACGCCGCCGGCGCATTCGCCCCATCACCTTTGTTGCTGGTGCTCACGTTGAATCCGCCATTGAACCAGCCATAGATCTTTGTCCGGCTGCGGTTCTCGTTGATGGCTTGCATCAGTGGGTACGTCTGCGTATCCGGCGCACCAATCACCGGCGTTCCACCCACTGAGTAATCCGGACTCGGAAAGGGTGTCGAATCCAACGGGGCAGCATACCCTCGCCGCTCCGCTATGGGCGCACTGCCTGCGGCCGGAGCAGGGAACCAGTCATCGTGATACGCCTCACCCAACCGCTGGAAGAAATTCCCGCTTACCGCTGGCATCGGGGCATCGGCTGTTGCCGGTTGTTGCGCCTCACTGAAACACAAACCCAAAAACAAGAAAACGACAGCGGTAACAGCCTTACGAAGTTGCACGTCCAACGACCTCACGGACTCCATTACACGCCCCGCTTCCATTGGAAGTCCGTAGGGAAAGCGTTAAGAAGTCATAAGTTCGCCAGACTAACGCCTGCTCTATTCGTCAGTTGGGCCGGCCACTCCGCGCAGCCGATACCCCACCCACGGCTCACTCTCGATGTACCGCCCACTGTCGTTGCTGTCCAGCTTCTTGCGCAGCTGCGCCACCAGTACGCGCAGATACTCCGGCTGGTCTTCACCCGCCGGTCCCCATATGTTCCGCAGCAGTTGCCGGTGCGTCATCACCTGGTCCGGATGGCTCGCCAGTTGCAGCAGCAGATCGAACTCCTTCGGCGTCAGGTGCGTCTCCACGCCGCGCACACTCACGCGTCGCGAAGCCGTATCGACGTGCAGATCACCCACCGTAATCACGGCGGCCGGAGGCTCGTTGCGTAGCCCCTTGCGCAGGTTCGCGCGCACTCGCGCCAGCAGCTCCTGCATGCTGAACGGTTTGGTCACATAGTCGTCCGCGCCCTCGTCCAGCGCGGCCACTTTGATTGGCTCCTGCTCGCGCACCGATAGCACAATGATCGGCACCTCCGAGATCGCGCGGATCGCCCGCGTCAGCTCCAGCCCATCCATCTCCGGCATCGAGAGGTCGGTAATCACAAGGTCCGGCGACGCGCTCTTGAACACGCTGAACGCCTCCATCCCATTGTTCGCAACCGAAACCTCATACCCGCTGCTCTGCAACGAAGTCCGCAGCACGCGCGTAATCTGCCGCTCATCGTCCACGATCAGAATTCGCATCGCTATCGGTTCTCCTGGCTCACAATATGCAGGTCCACATGCGGCGCAGCCGACATGAACCGCTGGATAGCCAGATAGTACAGCCACTTCTTCATGCCCTTCAGCGCCGACCTCCCAAAGATCGCCTGTGTGATCCTGTTCTCGCTCACAAACGCCGCTGTCGTAGCCGGAATATTCTTCCCCGTCAGCTGCACAATATGCGCTCCCAGGTTCTTCGCAAACAGCAGGCTCGCCTCCAGCGTCCGCTTGCGCTCCGGCTCGTCATCCTTCGGGTTATGCACATGCACCACATAAAACTCTCCGCCCAAACCTTCAGCCAGCCGCGCTCCACGAGCAATCAAGTCGCGCGCCTGCGCACTCGCGCTGATGCACACCGCCACCTTTTCCGTTACCGACCAATGTGCCCCGAGCTGCTTGCTCTTCACATAGTCATCGAGTGTCCGGTCCACCGCCCGCGTCACCTTGTGCAGCGCCATCTCGCGCAGCGCAATCAAGTTCCCGCGACGAAAAAAGTTCTGCAGCGCCCTCTCCGCCCGCTCCAGCGGATAGATGTCCCCACGCCGCATCCGCGTCGCCAGCGCCTCTGGCGTCAAATCGCTGATCACGATCTCATCTGCCCGGTCCAGCACCCAGTCCGGCACGGCCTCGCGCACCATAACGCCCGTCAGGCTCTGCACGCGCGGCCCCAGGCTCTCCACATGCTGCACATTGATCGTGCTCAGCACATCGATGTTGTTCTCCAGCAGCAGCAGCACATCCTCATAGCGCTTCGCAAACCGGCTGCCTTCAATGTTCGTATGCGCCAATTCGTCCACCAGCACCACCTGCGGCCGCCGCTTCAAAATGGCGTCCAGATCCATCTCACGAAACAGTGTCCCTTTGTAATCGATCTCCCGTGGCGGCACCTGCTCCAGTTGCGTCGCCAGCTCGGCGGTACCCTTGCGTCCATGCGTCTCCACATAGCCGATCACCACATCTTCGCCGCGCGCATGCCGGCGTATCCCTTCACCGAGCATGCTGAACGTCTTGCCCACCCCCGGCGCATAGCCCAGAAACACCTTGAACCGCCCGCGAGTCTTCTCCGGCTCCGCCGCTGGCAGCCAGTCTTCAGGCCTCTTCCTCGGTGCCTCGCTGTTCGCCAACGTCGTAGTATCTCCTAGTGAACTCTCAGCGACTCATCGCAGTCCTCAAGTGGTCGACCGCGGCGGTAGTGCTGGCTGGAATTGTAGCCGCTTGCCACCTCAAGCTCCACGTCAACCAGACCACCGTCGCTCTCACACTGCTTCTCTACATCCTCTTCCTCGCCGCGCGATGGGGCCTCCGCTACGCGGTCGTCATGTCCATCGCGGCCACGTTTCTCTACAACTACTTCTTCCTCCCGCCCATCGGCACGCTCACCATCAGCGACCCCCAGAACTGGCTTGCGCTCTTCGCTTTTCTGGCAACCTCCGTCGTCGGTGCGCGCCTCTCCGAGCGCGTCCGCGAAGAAGCCGAGGACGCCCGCCTGCGCCAGCGCGAGATTGAAGTCCTCTACGGCCTCAGCCGCGAGCTCCTGCAGACCGAAAACGTCGCTGGCCTGCTCAACGCCATCGCCCCCGCGGTGATGCTCGTCACGCACGCCGACGCCGTCGCGCTCTATCTCCTCGACGGCGACCGCCGCTACCTCGCCGGCGACCCCGCCGCCATCCCCATGGACGAGATCGGCATGCGCCAGCACGCACTCACCCTCGCCGGCGCCGACACCGTCACCGATACCGTCACTGCCACCCACTTCGGCGTCCTCGAGTCGCGCATCCCCATCCGCGTCGGCGTCCGCCCCCGCGGCCTCCTCATCATCAAAGGCGTCCATCTCTCCACCGACTCCCTCGACGCCATCGGCAGCCTCGTCAGCATCGCCCTCGACCGCGCCCAGGCCCTCGACAGCGTCACCCGCGCCGAGGCCGCCAAGGAAAGCGAGCGCCTCCGCTCCCTCATGATCGACTCCATCACCCACGAGCTCCGCACCCCACTCACCTCCATCAAGGCCTCCGCCACCACGCTCCTCATACACGACCCCTGCGGTCCCAACGCTTTAGACGCCGCCTCCCAGCGCGACCTCCTCACCGTCATCGACGAGGAGACCGACCGCCTCAACCGCCTCGTCTCCGAGGCTGTCGAGATGGCCCAGCTCGACGCCCAGGAGGTCCACATGGCCTTCACGCCCACCGATCTCGTCACCGTCGTTGACGCCGCCGTCGATGCCTCCTCCGCCGTCCTCGCAGACCACGACCTCCACCAGCACATCCCCCAGCTTCCACCCATCCTCGCCGACGCCGGCTACATTGAAAAAGTCCTCATCAACCTCCTCGAAAACGCCGCGAAGTACTCCGCTCCCGGCACCCCCATCTTCATCTCGGCCGAGCGCCACCCCGTCACCGTCACCCTCTCCGTCGCCGACCACGGCCAGGGCATCGACTCCTCCGAACAGGAGCTCATCTTCGAGCGCTTCTACCGCGCCAACTCCGTCAGCCGCCACACCTCCGGCACCGGCATGGGCCTCGCCATCAGCCGCGCCATCATGGAGGCCCACCACGGTTCCCTCACCGTCACCAGCCAACTCGGCGAAGGCTCCGTCTTCTCCATCACCCTCCCGCTCGCCTCCCAATCCCTTGTCTGAGGCGTGATGTCTCGGGAAGGCCTGATTAGATTAAGTCCCTGCTTTGAAGGGGCGGGGCTTCAGCCCTGCCGTAAACCAGCTGCAATCAAAAGGGGCTTTAGCCCCGGAGGGACGGCCATCAATCTCGCAGAGGGCCAAAGGCCCGATATAAAATCCTCCTCTGGCTCTGTACCGCCCAATCGCGACCCGCTTCGCATTTACCGCCACTCCGTCTATACTGGTATGCGGCCATTTTCCATAGCCCAGCTACTGTGGAAAATGCGCCCCGAGGTCCAGTCGCCAGCATGTTCGTCCTCCCGAAGATCGAAGCCGCTGCCCGCACCGACGTCGGTCTTCGCCGCCGCAGCAACCAGGACAGCTTCGGCACCGACGAAGAGCTCGGCCTCTATGTCGTCTGCGACGGCATGGGTGGCGCAGCCGGCGGCGAGGTCGCCAGCCGCATCGCAGTTGACACCTTCCTCGAAATCGCCCGTCAGGAACTCCTCACCCTCAACGACAAGAATGCCGACTGTACCCGCTGCGCCCTCACCCGCGCCGCCGCTGCCGCCAACCGCGCCGTCCTCACCCGTGCGAACTTCGACATCGCCCTCCGCGGCATGGGCACCACCCTCGTCGCCGCGCGCGTCACGGGTGACTCCGTCACGGTCCTCAACGTAGGTGACAGCCGTGCTTATCTCTTCACCGCCAACGGCGCCTCCCAGCTCACGCTCGACCACTCCTACGTCGCCGAGCAGGTCCGCCGCGGCCTCCTCACCGAAGCCGAAGCCGAGCGCTCCAGCTTCCAGTCCGTCATCACCCGCGCCATCGGCGTCGACCAGGACGTCACCCCCGACCTCTACGACGCCACCCTCACCCCCGG
Organism: Granulicella sp. 5B5; assembly: GCF_014083945.1. Lineage (GTDB taxonomy): Bacteria > Acidobacteriota > Terriglobia > Terriglobales > Acidobacteriaceae > Granulicella. The sequence goes on from NZ_CP046444.1 coordinate 3,894,886, forward strand.
CGACTCGCTCCTCCTCTGTTCCGACGGCCTCACCCGCCACGTCACCCGCGAAGAACTCGCCCAGATCGTCACCGACACCGCCAACGAACCCGCCGACGAAACATGTGCCCGCATGATCGCCCTCGCCAACGCCCACGGCGGTTCCGACAACATCACATGCCTCCTCCTCCGCGCCAATCCCGCATAGCTCAACGATTCACCCACCAATAGGTCCGCCGTTCTTCGGAGGGAGCAGCGGCCTTCAGGCCGCTGAACCGAGCGATGTTTTGAAGGGCTTTAGCCCCGGAGACCGTAGCGACGAACTCCTAATTCCCCTTGGGCATCTCCACATGGTCGATGACCAGCACCTTCACCGGCCCCTTCGAGGGCTCAAGCTTCAACCCCAGCTGCTCCTGGATCGCCGTAAGGATCGTTGGTGGAGCATCGGCGGCTTGCTGACCCGGCGTTCCGTCATCCTCCGGAGTCCACTTCAGCTTCACGTCGTAGCGTCCGCTCAGCCCGGTCTTGTCCACCACCACGCGTCCCAGGTCCCGCTGCAGCTCCTGCGTCAATGTTTGTGCCAGCTCATCCAGCGTCACATTGGTTGCCACAAGTGAGTTATCGTCGGAATCGATGCCCGACCCGCCCTCCGTGGGGTTTGCCGGAGTCAGCAACGATCCCTTTTTGCCCACCACCAGCTCATACACCGGCATCTCGCGCGTCTCCCAATGGACCGCCAGCTTGAAGCGGTCAGCCAGCATCTGCTGAAACATCGGCTGCTGCATGGCTCTCCGGTGTGCGCGGTCCAGAGTCTTCACCCTCTGGGCATCGGCGGACTCCATCTTCGCCTGCATGTCGAACTTGGCTGAGCCCATCCACTTCGGTCCACCAAAAATCCTTGCATCGGAGATCCCGTACGCCCGGCTTGCTATCATCCGTTTCAACGTGACATTCGTCGCCGTGAAGATGCCGCCCGACATCTCCGTGCTGGCGTCCTGACTGCCAGTGGTATTGGGTTTTACGGTAGTCACCGCGAACGTCGGAGAAGCCGCCACCGGCGTATTAGCCGGAGCTTGCCCCGGCATCCGGCGGCACGAGACCACGAACACCAGCAATGTCAGCGCTGCAATAGCCATCCGCTTCATACGCAGGCAATCCATCGGCACCATGCTCCACATAGTTTGAATGTAATGACTTAGACAACACCTTACACGGCTCGTTAGCAACCCGCGAGCAATCATATTGCCCTCTCACGTCACCGGCGTAAAATCACTGCATGATTGTCATCGACACCGAATACCAAGACCTCGCCACCCCCTCGGGCCCCATGCGCACCCACCTCGTCCGCCCCGCGGCTCCCGGTAAGTATCCCGGAATCATCCTCTTCTCCGAAATCTTTCAAGTCACGGCTCCTATTCGCCGCACCGCCTTGCAACTCGCCGGTCACGGCTACGTCGTTGCCGTCCCGGAGGTCTATCACGAGTACGAACCCCTCGGCTCCGTCCTCGCCTACGACCAGGCTGGCTCCGACAGAGGCAACGCGCTCAAGACCACCAAGCCCGTCAAGCAGTACGACGACGACGCCCGCGTCGTGCTCGACTACCTCGCCTCCCGCGAGGACTGCTCCGGTAAGCTCGGCGTCATGGGCATCTGCATGGGCGGCCACCTCGCCTTCCGCGCCGCTATGAACCCCCAGGTCCGCGGCGCTGTTTGCTTCTACGCCACCGACATCCACAAAGGCGGCCTCGGCGAAGGCATGCACGACGACTCCATGGCCCGCGCCGGCGAGATCAAAGGCGAGCTCCTCATGGTCTGGGGCCGCCAGGACCCCCACATCCCCACCGAGGGCCGCATGAAGGTCCTCAACCGCCTCAACGAGGTCGAAACCCGCCTCAACTGGCACGAAGTCAATGGCGCTCACGCCTTCCTCCGCGACGAAGGCGTCCGCTACGACCCCGACCTCGCCCGCTCCATGTTCGGCCTCGCCCTCGACCTCTTCCACCGCACCCTCGCCGTCGGCTAGGGGTGATACCGCCGTGGCGAAACTTCGCTCACTCCGCGTCCTTGGCGGTAGCCTTGGCCTCTTGACACGCATCGTACAATAGAACTGAAGCACAAAACCCGGCCTAGGCCGGGTTTTGTCGTCTCACAGCTCTTTCTCATCCCACGCCCAGGGTAACCACCGAACTGGTTACCAGCCTAACCCCAATCCGCTGCGGATCATAGCCCCAAAAACCGGGGGGAGGGTGCCTAGCTGATATACGCCCGCAGCCACGGATTGCTGGTCCGCACCAGCTCCTCCGTCGACCCGTCGAAGACCACCCGCCCCTCGTTGATCACCAGGAACTTCGTCCCCGGATCGATCCCGCCATTCGGTATCGGCACCATGTGCCCGGCCTGCTGGTCGAACCGGTGAGTCGCCAGCGTAAACGCGTCCTGCAGCCGGTGCGTAATCAGCAGGGAAGTCGTATGCGACACATCCCGCTGCTTCACCACCAGCTCAATGATGGTCGTCGACGTGATCGGGTCCAGCCCACCGGTAGGCGAATCGTACAAAATCAGGTCCGGCCTGCTGATGATCGCCCGCGCAATCGAAACCCGCCGCCGCATGCCGCCGCTCAGCTCCGGCGGATACTTCGCAATCGCCTTCTCCAGTTCCACAAACCGCAGCGCCTCCACCACCCGCTCGTGGATCTCCGCCTCCGGCACATGCTCCTCCTCCAGCCGGTAGGCGACGTTGTCCTCCACGTCGATCGAATCGAACAGCGCGCTCTCCTGGAACACCATTCCCACATGCGCGCGAAGGCTGAATATCTCCTTCTCGTTCAGTTCGTTCAGTGGCTGTCCTACAACCAGAACCTCCCCACTGTCGGCCATCAGCAGGCCATTGGTCAGCTTCATCAGCACGCTCTTGCCGCCGCCCGCCGGCCCCAGGATAATTCTGGTCTCCCCATGGGCCACCGCAAAACTGATGTTCTTCAGCACCTGGTGCCCGTCAAAACCAATCGAAACATCGCGAAACTCCACCACAGGCGTTCCTGCGGCCAAACGCTCGGAGACCTCCGCTTCGGTCAGGCGTCCCACCATCGGCTACCTCCCAAAGATCCCGATCATTAGCTGCGTCACCAGAAAGTCCACCAGGATGATGAACACCGACGAAACCACCACCGCCTGCGTCGTAGCCTTACCAACGCCGCGCGTTCCGCCCGTCGTCTTCAGCCCGTAGTAGCAGCCCACTGTGGCGATGATGAACCCGGAGAACAGCGGCTTCACCAGCCCCTCCACCACGTCGCCATACTGCAGCGACATATACGAGGTGTGCAGGAACGTCGCTGCATTCAGCCGCAGCAGCAGCACGGACACCGCTGCACCGCCCGCCATCCCGCAGGCGTCCGCGATGATCGTCAGGAAGAACAGCATCACCACCGAGGCCACCAGCCGCGGCGCCACCAGCTTGCGAATCGGGTCCGTCCCCAGTGCCCGCATCGCATCAATCTGCTCGGAGACCTTCATCGAGCCCAGCTCGCTGGCCATGCCCGACGTGTTCCGGCCGCTCACCATCAGTCCCGTCAGCACCGGCCCCAGCTCCTTCACCATCGAGAGCGAGACCAGCCGCCCGGTCATGTTGATCGCGCCGAACTGTTTCAGTGTCACAGCCGCCTGCAGTGCCAGCACGCAGCCGGTAAAGAATCCGGTCAGCACCACGATCGGCAGCGATCCGAATCCGATCGAGTCCATTTGCGTATACGTGTCCGCAATGTACCGCGGCGTTGAGAACAGGTTCCCGATGATGCGCGCGCAGAGCAGCGCGTACTCCTGGATCGAACCGACGATCTTCTTCGCGAACGCTTCTGGGGAAGTAAGTGGCATGTCTCAGGCTTACGGCTCAGGGTATCAGATGCTCCACCCCACGCCCTACGTCGCACAGAGTTGTGTCTTGTCTTCACCTTGTCACGCATCTGTCATGCACACCCCAAGCCGCTTCTGCTTGAGGTGAAAGATGAGAAAATAGGGTGATGGCCACTCTGCTCCACCGCGACGGAACCGATACCATGACCGCCGCCGTTCTGCGCGGCAAAGAGGACTTGCGTATTGAGCAGATGCCCATCCCCACCGCTGGCCCGGGCGAACTCGTCCTCCGCGTCGGTGCCGCGCTTACCTGTGGCACGGACCTCAAGGTCTACCGCCGCGGCTACCACGCGAAGATGCTCACCCTCGACCGCCTCTTCGGCCACGAACTCGCCGGGACCGTCATCGAGGCAGGGAAGGGCGTCACCCGCTTCAAAGTCGGTGACCGCGTCGTCCCGCTCAACTCCGCACCCTGCGACGCCTGTTTCTTCTGCAAGGCCGGCCAGCAGAACCTCTGCGACGACCTCCTCTTCAACAACGGCGCCTACGCCGAGTACATCCGTATCCCCGCCCGCATCGTCGAAAAGAACACCCTCTTGCTCCCCGATGCGATGCCCTTCCAGCACGCCGCGCTCACCGAGCCGCTGGCCTGCGTCATGCGCGGTTTGGAGGAGTCAAACGCCACTGCAGGCAAGACGGCCATCGTCCTCGGAGCCGGCCCCATCGGCCTGCTCTTCATCCACGCCGCCGCGCTGGAAGGCCTGCACGTCATCGCCGTCGTCAAGCGCAAGGATCAGGTCGCCACCGCAAAGCACTTCGGCGCCGCACAGGTCGTCCGCCTTGCCGACGTCGAAGATTCCATCGCCGCCGCCCGCGCCCTCACGCCGGAAGGCCGCGGCGCGGACATCGTCTTCGAAGCCGTCGCCACTCCCGAGGCCTGGCAGTGGGCTGTTCAGATGGCCCGCAAAGGTGGCCTCGTCAACCTCTTCGGCGGCCCGCCCGCCGGCACTACCGCCGCCTTCGATACCAATTTGATCCACTACTCTGACCTCACCATCAAGGCCAGCTTCCACCACACGCCGTCGACCGCCCGCCGCGCCTTCGATCTACTCCGCTCCGGCCGCTTCCTCTGCGACGACTTCATCACCGGCTCCGCTTCGCTTGAAGACGTCCCCGAAGTCTTCCGCCGCATGCTCACGCGCCCCGCCGAAGGCACCGCACCGGAGATCAAGACTGCCATCTACCCACAGCAGGCCATCACCGCGGCCGAGCCTCTTACTGCAGTGGAGGCCGCATGAGCACAACTCTTGCAACACCGGTCTCCGATCAGCTCATCGGCGCGCCCGAGCTCTACCGCACACCGGCACAGCGCCCATCGCTCGCCGAAGCCCAGCAGTGGTGCAAGACCCTCGCCACCACACACTACGAAAACTTTCATGTCGCCACGTTCTTCCTTCCGTCGGCTCTGCGCCCGCACTTCCACAGTGTTTACGCCTTCTGCCGTACCTCCGACGATCTCGGCGACGAGGTAGCCGACACCGCAACCGCAACCCGCCTACTCTCCGAGTGGCGCGCCATGCTGCACGAGTGCTTCGCTACCCCTGCACTCTCGCGTCACCCTGTCTTTATCGCGCTGCAGCCAACCATCGCACAGTGCAACCTGCCCATCGAGCCCTTCGACGACCTCATCTCCGCCTTCGAGCGCGACCAGGTCTACACGCACCATGCCACGCTCGCCACGCTCGAAGACTACTCACGCTACTCCGCCAACCCCGTCGGCCGTCTCGTCCTCCTCGTCAGCGGTTACCGCTCTGACGAGCTGATGCAACTCTCCGACGAGATCTGCACCGGCCTACAGCTCGCCAACTTCTATCAGGACATCGTCGAGGACCGCGAACGTGGCCGCCGCTACATCCCCGCCGACGTCATGGCCCGCTTTAACGTCTCCGACGAGCAGCTCATCGCCCGTCACTTCGATGCCAACGTCCGTGCCATGATGCACTCCCTTGTCGAAGACGCCCGCGCCCGCCTGCTTCGCGGCCAGCGCATCGTCACGCTCGTCGACGCCGAACTCGCCGCAACGCTCTCACTCTTCGTCAAAGGCGGCCTCGCCATCCTCGACGCCATCGCCGCGCAGGACTACGATACCCTCGCCTCACGTCCCGTCGTCACTAAGGCCGCCAAACTCCGCCTTCTCGGCGGCGCGCTCTGGGGCAAGCTCACCTCCGCTTTCAGGCCCAGGCCGGGGAAGACACAGGCATGAGCACCGCACAAAACGAACAGTTGACCGCAGCCTACGCAGCCTGCCGCGCCATCGCCAAGCGCGAGGCCAAGAACTTCTATTACTCCTTCCGCGTCCTCCCGCAGCATAAATCGGACGCCATGTGCGCCATCTACGCCTTCATGCGCAAAGCCGACGACCTCTCCGACGACGAGTCGATGACTCTCGAAGCCCGCCGCATGGCAATGGCCGCATGGACGGCCGCATGGCGCACCTCACGCACCATCACAACTGACGACCCCATCTTCCTCGCCGTCAATCACACGCAACAGCAATTTGGCATCACCGACGACCTCCTCGAACAACTCGTCGCCGGAACCACGCTTGATCTCCAGCCGCAGCCCGAAGGCGTCCTGCTTCAAGACGTCAATGGCCGCGCCATCCAGGTCTACGAAACCTTCGCCGCACTCCATCACTACTGCTACCTCGTAGCCTCTGTCGTCGGCCTTGTCTGCATCCGCATCTTCGGCTACACCGATAGCCGCGCCGAGCAACTTGCCATCGACACCGGCGTAGCATTTCAGCTCACCAACATCCTCCGCGACATCAAGGAAGACGCCGAGCGCGGCCGCATCTATCTCTCCGCTGACCAGCTCCGCGAGCACAACGTCACTCCGCAGCACCTTCTCGCCATCACCAGCGGCGCACCCATCGAGCCCAACGACCTCGCACTCCTCCGCGGCTTTGAGCTGACCGCGCAAAACCTCTATCTCAGCGCCGACCGTCTCATCCCGCTACTCGACGCCGACTCTCGCCCCGCCATGCGCGTCCTCGTCCGCATCTATCACCGCCTCCTCGACCGCATCGCCGCGGAGCCCTCTGCGATCTTCCGCGAGCGCGTCTCCGTCCCCACCTCGCAGAAGCTCTCCATCCTTGCTGTCGGCGTCCTTCAATCCATCACCGCAAGGCTCTTCGGATGACGGCAGCCAGCACCTCCGACGTCCTCATCATTGGTGGAGGCGTAGCTGGCCTCTCTGCCGCCGTAGCGCTGGCCGAGTCCGGCGCCCGCGTCACAGTCCTCGAGCGCAAACCCTACGTCGGCGGCCGCGCCTACTCCTATCCACATCCCGCACTCGATGAGGTCATCGACTCGCAACACGTCCTCGTCGGCTGCTGCACTAACCTCATAGACCTCTGCCAACGCAGCGGAGCCGACCAGCACCTCCGTTGGTACAACACCATCCCGTTCCTCCACATCGAGCAAGGAACAGGCCGCGTCCGCCGCAGCGATCTCGGCACCAGCTCCGTCCCCGCACCCGCCCACGCAGCACTCGGTTTCCTCAAAGCCTCCATGCTCTCCGTCTCGGACAAGGTCGCTGTCGCCACATCTCTGCTGAAGTTTCTGCGCGGCTACCCAGCGCATGATGATGAACCCTTCTCCGCATGGATCAAGCGCGAGCGCGCATCGCAGCAGGCTATCCGCAACTTCTGGGAGCCTCTCGTCGTCGCCACCCTCAACGACTCCTTCGACCGCTGTTCTACAAAGTACGCCGGCCAAGTATTCCACGAGATATTCCTCAAGTCCTCCGCAGGTGGCCGCCAGGCCATCCCCACGCAGCCGCTCTCCGTCTTCTACGCTGCGTTCGCTGAACTAGCCGAGCGCCACGGCGCAACCTTCCAGCTTCGCTGCAGCGTCGACCGCATAGAGCAGCTCCCCAATGGTATCTGGCAGGCCACCGATTCCGAAGGCAACCAGCACAGCGCCGCCAGACTCCTCCTCGCCACGCCCTTCGAGCAAACTCAGCGCCTCCTGCAAACGCTCCCCGAGGACGCCCCTCAACGCGCCCGCATCCTCCCGATGTTCTCTCACTTCGCGCACGCGCCCATCACCACCGTCCATCTCTGGTACGACCGCGAAGTCACAGACCTCCCGCAGGCTGCGCTTCTCGGCACCGGCATCCAGTGGATGTTCAACAAGACCCGCATCCGCGGCGGTGCCTCAGCAGAAAGCCAGCCCAGCTATCTCGAACTCGTCATCGCCGCATCTTTCAAAGAACTCCACCGCACCCGCGAAGACATCCTCGAACAGGCCATTCGCGAGATCGCCCTTTTCCTCCCGCGCACCCGCGATTCCAAAATCATCAAAGCAGGCATCCTGAAGGAAGCCCGCGCCACTTTCTCCGTGCTCCCCGGTCTCGATCAATACCGTCCCGCACAGGACGCCCCCGGCGGCAACCTCTACCTCGCCGGCGACTGGACCCGCACCAACTGGCCCTCCACCATGGAAGGCGCAGCCCGCAGCGGCCGCCTCGCAGCCGGTGCCATCGCAGGCAAGTCCTTCATGGTTCCGGAGCTTCCACCCAGCGGCCTCATGCGCCTCATCTGCTAGCGAGTCAGCAGCACGACACCAATCGTCACAAACGTCACCGCAATCCATCGCCGCCGGTTCACGTTCTCGCGCAGAAACATCTTCGCTGCCACCGCATTGCCAATGTACGTCAACCCCGCAATCGCTGGCCCCGCCAGCGACAGCTCCGCAATACTCAGCGCAAACAGCATCGCAAAGAAGTTCACCGCCATGCACAGCGCACCAGCCACGAACCGCATGTTCGTCAGCACCGCTGCAATCGTGCCACTGAGTCCACGCATCGCGCGAATGTCATCCAGGTCGCCCAGCTGCCGCATCCCGCTCGCGATCAACACCTCGCCCGCCACGGCCACTACGGCAACAAACACAATCGCCGCCCATGCATGCAGGGCCGTATTCACTCCTGTCATCGCCCCACCCCTGAATCCATCAGATCGAGCTCCCCATGCTCCGTCCGCGAAGGCCCACCCGCCACAAAGCCTACCGCACAAACAATGCACGCAATCCCCAGCCATCGTGACCAGGTCAGCGTCTCATGCAGCCAAACCTTGCCCAGAAAGGCGATCACCACATACCCAAACGCCGTCGCGGGCATAATGAATGTCAGGTCCGCCCAACTCAACGCCGTCGTATACGCGGAGAAGAACCCGATCAGCAGCACAATCCCCAGGTCCACATATGGATTCAGCAGCGCCTTGAACAGCAGCCCAAGATGATGCAGGTCCACATGCCCCACCTGCGCCATCCCTCGCGCCAGCAGGGAATCGCCGACCGAGGCCGTGAGCATAATCGCCAGCAGCACCGCATACTGCGAAGGTTTAAGTTTGTGCTTCACAATCGATCCAATCTATCGCGCCGCTTCATGCGGCCTCTAGTGTTCAGACGCTCCAGCTCCGCACACGGTGCAAGAGTTTTACCAGTGCTAGGCAAAGAAAAGAGCCGGCAACAGCCGGCCCTCTTCGCTGCTCGGTTTACGCACTACGCATTCATGCTGACGCTCTCTTGTGCCTTCAGAGCATTCTCTTCCTTCTTCGCGCGCGCCGCTTTATTACGCTGCGACCGTAGCTTCATAAAGCTCTTCGCCTCCACATAAAGCCGCGGCACATCGCGGTTCACAATCGCCTTCCACACCACGCGGAACGCGGCCTTCGGGCGGAAGTAGTACTCGTCATAAAACTTGTGCACCATCTCCATCACATACTCGGTAGGCAGCCCTGGATACTCGATGTGCGCCATCTGGTGCCCGCCGCCGTCTTCCATCTTCTCGTTCGTGATGAAGTTGTTGCGCTTGGCGAAGTCATAGAACTCCGTGCCCGGATACGCATGCGCAACCGACACCTGGATCGTCTCGCAATCCAGCGTCTTCGCAAAGTCGATCGTGTTGCGGATTGACTCCTTCGTCTCGCCCGGCAGGCCAAGGATGAAGTCGGCATGAATAATTAGCCCAAGGTCGTGGCAGTCCTTCACAAAGTCGCGCGCACGTTCAACCGTCGCTCCCTTCTTGATGTTCTTCAGGATCTGCGGATCGCCCGACTCAAAGCCCACGATCAGCAAGCGGCAGCCCGCTTCCTTCATCGCCTTCAGCGTCTCGCGATCGGTCGTCACGCGGCTCGTGCAGCTCCACGTAATGCCCAGCGGCTTCAGCTTCTCGCACAGCTCAATGGTGCGTGCCTTCTGGATGTTGAACGTATCGTCGTCGAAGAAGAACTCCTTCACGAACGGGAAGTTCTCCTTGGCCCACGCCATCTCGGCGGCCACATCGTCGCTCGACCGCTTGCGCCACGCATGGCCGCTCAGCGTCTGTGGCCACAGGCAGAACGTGCACTGCGCCGGGCAGCCGCGCGTCGAGTACAGAGAGATATACGGATGCAGCAGGAACGGAACGTTGTACTTCGTCACGTCCATATCGCGCTTGTAGATCTTCGTCGCCCACGGCATCGCGTCCAGGTCTTCCACCTGCGGCCGGTCCGGGTTGTGCTGGATCACGCCGTTCGCATCCTTGTAGCTGATACCAAGGATCTCGTTCAGCGGCTTGCCATTGGCAAACTCTACCACCGAGTAGTCGAACTCACGGCGGCAGATAAAGTCGATCACCTCGCACTCATTCAGCGCGCGGTCCGGGTCCGTCGTCACCGGCGGTCCAACAAAGCAGATCTTGATCGAAGGGTTCGCCTTCTTGATCGCACGTGCCAGGCCATGGTCGCCCGACCAGCCAACCGTCGAGGTGAACAGCACCAGAAACTCATAGCCCTTGGCGATCTCGATCGTCTCTTCCGCGCTCACATGGTGGGGCGGCGCATCGAGAAGCTTCGACCCCTCCAGCATCCCCGCCGGATAGGCCAGCCACACCGGGTACCAGTAGGATTCGATCTCACGCGTCGCGGGCCAGCGGGAGCTGGCGCCACCATCAAAGTTTTCAAAGGAAGGCGGATTTAAGAATAGCGTCTTGAGTGACATATCAACCTCAAGTTTACCACTTTGCACTCTCACACGCGCCCTTTTCCGCGTCGTCAAGGAGTGCCGTCAAAGTATCTGCTCTCGCGCTTTTACACAGGGTTTTCTGCTCGGCGGCACACGCCTAAGGTCTTGTGTTGCTTGCTGGCGACGCCTGTATCGCCTTCGCCAGCCAATCAGCCAGCGCGCCATTCTGTCGCATCAAGCCGATCTCTGCCTGATTGAGCTCTTGCTCGGCCGTCAGCATATCCACATACCGCTGACGTTCCTGCAGTCGCGCGCTCTGTTCATCCTTGGGTGTCAGCGTTGCGCTACCTCCGCTAGAACTGCTATTCAGTTGGATCAGGATCGTATTCAACTGCTCCTGCGCGATCTCGCGGTCCAGGTCCGCAATCTCCCGCTTCGCGCTCAGCTCTTCAACGTTCCGCTGCAGCTTCGACCGCCCCTCCAGAAACTGAATGCGGTTGTTCTCCGCTTCAGCGATGGCACGGACAGCATCAGCTTCGCTCTCGCGTGCATGCGCGCGGTGCTCATAGTCGAAGATCGGTATCGAGATCTCAATGCCCACGGCCAGCGCATTGTCCGAGTGCTGCCCCGCAAACCCAGGGTAATACAGCGTGTAGTTTGTTTGCGTCGTCGTAATGCGGCTGTAGTTCGCTTCAAAGGCTACCTGTGGACGGTAGCTGTATCGAGACGCCCCAAACGCCTGTTCCTGCTTGCTCAGTGCGGCTGCAAACGACGACTGCACCCCAGGGCTCTCCACCTGCGTCGCACTCAGTGTGTTGGCTGCAGGCAGCGCAGGAATCGACTCTTTCACTGTCTCCAGTTGTGCCCCCGGCATTCCGAGCAGCCGTCCCAGGTGTTCGCGCAGGCCCGCGATCTCATCCTCATTGTTCAGCACCGCCAGCTTGATCTGTGCCGCCGTCCTGCGTGCCTTCAGCAGGTCCATGCGTGTGTCCTGGCCTGCATCCAGCCGCTCCTGCACAATCATCACAAGCCTTCCGGCGTATCCGCCCTCCTGCTGCATGGCCTGTTCACGTTGCTCGACGTTGTCCAGGTTCAGGTAGGTCTCAACTGCATCTTCCGTGGTCTGCTGCTGTGCATCCAGCAGCGCCAGTTGCGCGGACTTCAGCCCATCGTTCGCAGCCCGCACGTTGTCACGTTGCGAGAAGTTAAAGAGCAGGGACTCGCTCGCCAGGCTGAACACCACCGGCACACTCAGCGGCACGCCTGTCGAAGCTCCATAGCCGCCTTTGATCCCGACGTTGGGGATGTATACATCGCGCGCTTCATCCAGCACGGCCCGCGCTTTGGTCACGCTGGCGTGGGCCATCTTCACACGCGGATCGTTCTTCAGCGCAAGGTCAACTGCCGTCGTCAGCGATATCTGTCCCGCGCACACAGAAACCACGCTGCCAAACAGCAGGGCCCCAGTTGCCAACCGCATCGTCCATCGCGTTCTAGGCTTCATCATTGCGTCCAACTCTCAAAGTCCCTGCAGCGCCTTCTTGGCTGGTCCATAGTTTGCGGCCAGTTGGAGCGCCTTATTGAACTCGCCCTTCGCGCCCTCTCTGTCGCCATCGGCCTGCAACAAGCGGCCCAGCAGCACATGTACATGGACCACTGGTGCTGCATCGCTCTTCGCATCGTTGGCCAGGTACTGCTCCAGCGCCTTCTTTGCAAGTGCCGGCTTTACGTGCATGTCCATCAGATAACTCGCGACATCGACCACGGCGGAATTCTTCGCTGCGTCAGCCGCATAGGCATGTTGCAAGGCATCGACGGCCTTCGCAGTCTGCTTGCGCCGCTTGTAAAAGCCGCCCAGGTCCACCCATGCCTCGGGTGCGTTCTTCACTGAAGTCGCCGCGCTGAACTCGCGTTCCGCCGTACTGTAGTCCTTCCGCTTCTCGGCCGACAGAGCATGGATTCGGTGTGCCGTCTGCGGCATGTATCCTTGCACGCGGTCTGCAAGGTCGTCAGCCTTGTCTGTTCCTCCGCCAACCAGCGACGGCGCGCCAACGTAGTACTCCGCAAGGTCATTCACAGCATCCGCATTGTGCGGATCTAACGAGAACGAAGCCTCAAACGCCTCGCGCACCTGATGGGCCAGCTTCAAGCCTGTGAACGGTCCGGCGCTATTGGCCTTCATGCCGTAAGCCCGCCCCATCCAGTCTTGCGCGCGGCTGTTCTGCGACATCAACCGTACAGCCGTCTCGCACTCCGGCACAGCTGCATCGACCCTCTGCACGGAGATGTACGCGCGGCACAGCAACAGGTGCGCCGCGCCGTCCGTGCGGTTCTCCGTCACCTCCACGTTCAGCATCTGGACAGCCTCGTCCACGCGCCCGTTCATTAACACGCGCTCCGCCTCCATCGAGCCAGCCGCATGTGCCCGCATCGCAGCGCAGGCAGCCGTGCAAACTCCCGCCGCCGCAACGGCGCACAAAACTAATTGGAGCTTCGTCTTCAGTTCTCAACCTTTACCGGGAGGCCGTCTTTCAGGTCCTCCTCCGAAGTAGCATTCAGCGCGACTTTGTCGCCCGTGCTCAGTCCGCCTGTAATCTCCACCAGCGTCAGGTTGATCAACCCTACCTGCACAGGCGTCTTCACCAGTTTATCGCCCACAATGCGATACACATAGTTGCTGCTGCCGTCCGAGTGCAGCGCCTCTCGCGGGATGCTCAGCACATCCGGATGTTGCATCGTCGTCACTGTCACGGTCACATTGGTGTTCGGCAGCAGGTCCCCATGCGCATCGTCAACGGAGATCAAACACTCGCCCACATTGCGCGTCCCATACGTGATGATCGTCGTCGGCGACTCCAGCACATGGCCATGCCACACCGACTGCGGCTTCGCGTCCCACACGATCTTCACCGGCTGTCCGTTCGCCAGCTTGCCGACGTCAGGCTCATCGAAGTACGCCAGCACCTCAAGCTTGTTCAGGTCCGCCACATCCAGCAGCGCGTCCCCTGCCTGCACAAAGTCATACTGCGACACGGGGATCGCATACACCGTCCCGCCGAACGGCGCCTTCACATCCACCGCCGCCAGCTCGGCCCGCGCGGCATCCAGCGACGACTGCGCCTGCTGCACAGCGGCCTGCTGTGTCTGCAGATCGCCCGTGCTGTACCGGTCGCTCTGCCGAGTCTTCAGCTGGTTCACCTTCACCGTCGACTCGGCCAGCCGCTGCTTCGCGCTCGTCACCTCGTTCAGCGACGCCGCTCCCTGCGCCTGCAGCTTCTCCAGCGCAGCCACCGATCCCGCCGCCTGCCTCTGCTGCAACTCAGCCGACTCCAAATCACCCTTTGCGGCGATACGCTCATCCTGCGTTCCGCCCTTCTTCATCGCATCCAGCTGCGCCTCTGCCGATGCCACTCCAGCCTCTGCCGCCGCAACGTCCTTCCGCGCCTGCGCGTCGGACAGCCGCAGCAGCGGTTGTCCGGCCTTCACCGTATCGTTCAGCGAAACGTACAGCGCCTTCACCTCGCCGCCCGTCGGTGCATGTGCCTGGAAGTCGACCGTCGGCACCACCTTGCCGTTGGTCGAAACCCGTTGATCGATGGTGCTCCGCTGGACCTCAGCCACCCGCACGGTTACCCGCTTCTCCCCGCTGCGCACGAAGAAAAGACCCGCCACCACCACAACTGCCAGGACCACCCACAACCATGTCCTCGAACGACCTGAAACTTGCTGAGCCATAATCAGTTCTTAACTATATAAGACGGCTGGAGATACACTCTCTCGCACATGACCAGCCCGTCATCGTCTCATCTCTCTAAAATCTCGTCTCGCTCTTCATAGGACGCAATCTGCCTTCTCCGCGCACCAAAGAATTTCGCGCCCCTGTGGCTACCTCGACACCTCATCCCCTCCGCGTGCCCCGCGCAACGCCACAATCTCCATCTCGATTCCGCCAAAATCCGGGTGCCGGTTCTCGCGCAGACGAAACGCCACATCCACCATCGCCCCCTGCATCCAGCCTTCCTCCTGAGCCCGATCTGCCCAGTTCACACGCCGGGCCCACGCCATGCCCCCAAGCTTCGCACCATCCTCGGCGTCCTCCAGCATCACCCGCAGATGCCGTTCCTGCACTGACCGCGGCTCTCTTTCTATCCGCACCCCACGGGCCACAAACAGTGGCTCCGGGTTCTCCATCCCATAAGGTCCTAGCCGCTCCAGTGTCTCCCAGAACGCCGGCGTGATCTCTCCCAGCCTCACCTCGCTGTCATACTCCACCGCCGTCGCATCGCTCTCTTCAATCCCCATATCGTCCGCGTACTGAGCCATCCGCACCCGCAGCTCACCTACACTCTCCGACGGCAGCGCAAACCCCACCGCATGGGCATGCCCACCAAACCGCGTCAGCAGCCTATCGCCCTCTTTGGCCGCATGCGCTGCCGTCAGCGCATCCAGCAGGTGAAACCCCGCCACCGACCGCCCAGACCCATACGCCACACCGTCTTCATGCGTAATCACCAGCGCTGGCTTGCCCGTCCTGTCCACCACGCGAGACGCCAATATCCCAATCACTCCTCTATGCCAGGCGTGCCCTCTGTCTTCGCCATCATCCAGCACCAGGCACCCCGGCACCTCGCCGTCCTCACTCTGCATCGCCTCAATCTGTGCCTCGATCGCTCGTAGCGCCTCTGCTTCCGCGGCCCGCCGTTCATCATTCAGCCGATGCAGCTTCTCTGCCAGCGTTCTTGCCAGCTCACCATCGCGCGTCAAAAACAGCTCCACCACATCGCTTGCGATATCCATCCGCCCCGCCGCATTGATCCGCGGTGCCAGCCGAAACCCCACATCCCCCGCCGCAATCGGCCGCGTCGTATCAATCTGCGCCAGCTCCAGCAACGCCCGCAGCCCAGCTTGCGCCGGTTTCCTTAACTCCTGCAGTCCAATCGCCGCAATCGCCCGGTTCTCCCCGGTCAACGCCACCGAGTCCGCAATCGTCGCCACCGCCAGCAGCTTCAAAAACGAAGGCAGCAGCTTCTCGCGTAGCTTCGCGCGCTCCGCCTCCGGCGTCACATCCTCCAGCAGCGCCTGCGCCAGCTTGAACGCCACACCCGCTCCGCAAAGCACCTTGTACGGATACCCGCATCCCGGCTGGTTAGGGTTCACCACTGCAATTGCCTCTGGCACTCCCTGCATGCCATCCGGCAGATGATGGTCCGTCACAATCAGGTCCAGCCCGACGCGCTTCGCCTCTTCCGCCGCAGCGAACGCGCGAATCCCCGTATCCACGCTCACCACCAGCCGCACGCCCTCTGTCGCAGCGTCCGCGATGCGCTGGTCCTGCATCCCGTAACCCTCACGCACACGGTGCGGTATGTGGTATCGAACATCCGCCGTCGTCCCCAACTGCACGGCCGCGCGTTCCAGCGCCGTCTTCAGCAGCACCGTCGCAACCGTGCCATCCACGTCATAGTCTCCATAGATCAGCACCGGCTCGCCACCCACCAGCGCCGCCCGCAGCCGCACCACCGCCTCGCGCATCCCCAGCATCAGCAAAGGATCATGCAGCTGTCCCATCGAAGGCTCTAGAAACGCACGCGCAGCCTCGACTGTCCCAAACCCACGCCCCACCAGTATCCGCGCTATGCCCTCAGGAACCCCCAGCTCCCGCACCAGCAGGGAAGCATCCCCGCTCCCACGCCCCACCACCACCCACGGGTCTTCACCACTCAAGTCGTTCACTACGGTCTACCCACTACTATCTACTGTCTGCCGTTACTCGTCGTCGCGGTCGTCCACAATAATGTGCCCCAGCTCATTCACTGAGTCCATCAACTCCTGGAACTGGTCGTACCACTCCGTCGCCGTCTCATACAAAAACACCACGCCGCCATGCGAGAAGCCTAGCTGCAGGTATCCCACCTTGCCCACATGCTGCATCAGGTCCTGCGCCTCTTCGCCCGCGCCCGTGTCGCCCAGCTGGAACTCGTCGTCCCGCAGCTGCGCTATCAACGTGGACACGTCCTCCGGCTCCAGGATCACGTCGCTCATCGTAATAAACGGCGCTCCGGCGGCCTTCGCATGCTCCACAAAGTCCTTCCAGCCGTCTACGTCGTCCTCTTCAAACAGCACGGTCGGTACGTCTTCGGGCACAAAGGCGTTCATCCGCCGCAGGCCGTGCCCGGCGATAAACGCCACCATGTCGTCCTTCACTGCTGTCAAATCGTCAAATGCCATAGGGTTCAATCCAATACCCATTTTCGCAGATTCTGCGCCCGTCCGCCGAAACTTCTCCAGCGGCCTCGGCCTTTGCCATCAACACCTTCTACAGTGCTAAACTCGAATTGCCCATGATTTTCTCGAAGGATTACGTTGCCTACCTTGCGCGCCAGACCCAGAAGCACCTGGTCGCCGCCAAGATGATCAAGACCGACAAGCCTGCTTTGGTCGATGAGCGCGTCACAGCCGCCTTGATCGACGAGCTGGCCCTCGAAGACCGCATCAATGATGAGGTCCGCGTCATCCTCGAAGCCTTCCAGGACGACATGCTCAAGACCGGCGCCAGCTACCCGGAGATGTTCAAGAAGGTCAAGAACGAGCTCGCCCGCAAGTACAAGGCGGTGCTCTAATGCGTATCTCCCGCGACAAGCTCAACAAGCTCGCCCACACCATCGCCGACACGCTCGCCGAGATCGACGAAGTCGACTTCCTCGAAGACCGCAACACCATCCGCCAGGAGGCCCGCAAGGCCCTCGAGAAGCTCCTCATGGAGGAGACCAAGCTCGACGCAGCCGCCCGCCAGAAGATCGCCTCCCAGCGCCGCATCATCCCCGAGGGCTCCCAGGAATGGGACATCCTCTACCGCAAGTACTACAACGACGAAGTCAAGAAGCTGGGATTGTAGCTTTTCTTGTTTGTCATTCCCGCAGGGTGAATAGCCTTTCGGAAAATACTGATAGGAAATGAGCTAATAGGGCTGATCTTGGCTGTGCAGGAACTGTGCAGACGGTTTGTGCAGAATTCGGTGTGAATGACAGCTTTCTCTTTGCGGAAGAGGGCCGGGAGAAACCCGCAGGGTGTCTCCCGCGCCGCCGAAAAGGCAGACGGAAGCACCTGCTCCCGTCTGTCTGATCTTCACGTGTCGTGGAAATTGTTACATGATCGCGGTCATGCTGCGATCCCGGCCAGTTCCTCGTTGGGTAACTCCTCCGCGACGGGCGGCTCCAGCGCGGCGAGGATGACACTGGCGGTCTGCTGGATGACCTCCAAGCTCTCTGCCAACAGGGAGGCATTGCCCTTATAGAGCTGGATGTAGTCGGCGGGCGCCGAACCATTCACCAGCCCTACAGCCTTGCCGACAACGAACGCGACGGCCTCGGCCTCGGTCTCGCGCATGGTCTTCGTCGTTGCCGTGCGCCGCTCGCTGCGGTGCAGCAGTTCATGTCCTGCCTCATGGACAAGCGTGCTGAAGGTTTCAGCCTTCGACTGTCCGGGTAGCAGCGTGATGCGTCCGCCGTAGCTTATGCCAAGTGCTGGCGCAATCTTTTCGCTGTAGCTCACCGCAATACCCTTGCTGGTGAGGAATGCGGTGAGGCGCTCGATGTTCTCGCCGGGGTCGCCGATGACGCTCTCCATCTCCGGCAAGTCGACACCATTAGTCTGGGAGATGTCGAAGACGTAGGCGTTGCGGAAGCCGAGCAGCATCCGCTCGTTCTGCTTGGTGATGTCCTTCTCGGCTTCAATGTCTTTCTTACGCCGAACGCCAACGATGGGAGCAAGGATGCGGATGCCCTTGGCTCCCGCGTTCACGCTGCGTCCAAGGTTCTTCCACGTCCAGAACCCGGCAATGCGCGACGCGGCGGGCATTTGTCTGGCGATCTCCAAGACGTTCCCGAAAGAATAATTGTGAAAGCGGCTCATGGCGGTGAGGTAGTGGGTGAGGGCTTCGGAGTGTCCGGCCTCCAACTGCTCAATCAGCAGCTTGATGTTGGCGGCAATAAGTTCCTGCTTAGTGGTGGGCTTCTTCGCTTCGATGGCGGCGATGGTGTTCATGGGTGCTTCCTCCTTGGGTTCTGGCTGTTGCACGTCCGCGTTGAAACGCGGCATGTACATGCCGAACGCCACCTGGCGAAGGCGGGGGTAGCAAACGGAAAGGTCTTCGAGCGGAGCTTTTTGGGGGTACCGCACGCAGCGTGGGGGAGCCAAAACCCGAAGGGCGAATGGCCTTGCAGAGCGCGGGGGGCAGCGCCCCATAGCGAGGCTTGGTTTCCGTATCGAGTGCGCGTCAGCGCACAGGAACTAGAGCGAGGGCGTTGCGGGAGTGCAACTTCCGCAGAGGTGGCAGCGGAGAACGCGCAAGCGGTTGCAGCGCGGAGGAACCGTCCTCCGCAGACCCTAGAAAGATATTTGCGGGACGACGCTAAAGTGTTTCGCTCAAAGCAACGAATCGGTGATGCGCTGAGACGGGTTAGCAGTTCTTAGAGTTCGAGTCCATATCCGTAACTATGTTCGTGCCTCGGCGCAATCTCGGGCTGCGGCGACTTGATCGCTTGTTCCAGCTTTATCGCTGGCATGTGGGCGCTCTCATGGGACACGTCATGCCCTAACGCCTCCGGCAGCTTCGTGCGATCGTTGGTGAAGAGCTGCGCGTCCTCTGCGCCACGCGAGACGGCGACGTATGCCATGCGGCTGTTGAGCAGGTCTTTCGCAGCAAGCTCGGTATCGACGTGAATCAAGACGCGCTCGGCGGTCTGCCCCTGGCTCGAATGACTCGTCACCGCATAGCCGTGATCGAGATGGGGATGCTCGCGCGCGTCGAGCTGCACGTCGCGGCCTCCGTCCATCTTTAGTCGCATCTTTCCGTTCGCGTTGATGGCTTCCACCGTTCCCAATTCGCGGTTGGCAACCTTCAAGTCATTCGCTGGCGCGGTGAACTGGATGCGATCACCCACAGCGAAATTGCGCGGCTCTTCCCGATACACAGAGACGCCCTGCTGCCGTCGAGGATCATAGGTCTGCTCGGAGCCATCGGCCCGCACCACGGTTAACAGGTTCTTGTCAGCATCCACGCTCTTGACCCGCGCGTATTCGCCGCGCTCCATGCCGGTCTCTTTCGACGCACGCGCGTAGCGCACGACGTCGTTGAACTCATAGCGCGCGGCCCATGTCCGCTCCGGCCCGGTGAGGTCCTGGCGCGGCACAAGCGCCCCGATGCGATGTTCTTCTTTGCTGACTAAACTGCGCTCCTGCATCTCGGCACGAATCGCCAAGTTGATCTCCACGCGGTAACGATTGTCGGGCGAGACGACCAGAGTGCCCTCCGGCAACTTCGCATACTCCTTCGCAATCGCGGCGATACGTTCTTCGCGGCCCGCAATCTCATGGACGCGACCCTGCCGCTCCAAACCTTGCACGGCCTCGCGCACCTCGCCACGCGCAAGTTGCTCGACCACCTGTTTTAACTCCGGGTCCTTCTGGCGGACGATCTCTTCGAGCTTGACGGTCTTCATGCCCGCATCCTGGAGCTGCGCGAAGGGACGCCCGGCCTCGACCGCCTCATGCTGCCGACGATCACCGACCAGCAACACGCGATCATTCGGATGCAGGCGATTCACAAACTCGTGCATCTGCTTGGTGGAAGCAAGCGAAGATTCATCGAGCACATACAGGCGGCGCTCTCCGGTGTCCGGCTGCTGTCCGCGCACAAGATGCTTTTGCAGCGTGGATGTCTCCATACCTGCGTCGGCCAGCTTTTGCGCCGCTCGGGACGTGGGCGCGAAGCCTTCCACTTTGTACCCTTGGGCTTCCGCGCCTTCACGGATGACGGCCAGCGTCGTGGTTTTGCCTGCCCCGGCTACACCATCCAATCCCACCATCCTTTCACGTGAAATAAATATCTGGTCAACGGCCTGGCGCTGCGAGGCATTCAGCTCCGGGTGGCGGTTCTCCGTCCCAACCCGAATACGCCCATCCACTAGCATCGGGTCACTAATCCCGCGCTGATTGCGTTCCTGCATCCGAGCGATGATCTCGCGTTCCATGCGAAGCATGGCAGCGGTGGTGTACTGCTGTCCCGCTCCGGCATGATCGACGGTGCGGAACTCGCCCCGAGCGGCCCGCTGCGAAAACTCCTGATGGATATGTGCATACGTTGTTTCGCCCATGCCACGGCTGAGCGCCGCTTCCAGAAGTTCGCGCCGGTCCAGCACGGCGGAACGCTCGAAGAGATGATCGCGGGCATAGGTGACTGCCTGCTGCGCGATTCGGTCCGGCTCGTAGACGTGGCGTTGTTCATGCGCCCGCGCCCCGGCCACAACTTTGTCAGCCTGATGTCCATACTGCGCCGCCAACTCGCGGTGCCGCTCTAATACCTCTCCGGGCGATAGCAGCTCCTTGCTGTCCCGTGTTCTGTGGGCGGCAACCTGCGCGGCTCCGGCTCCGTCAAGTCCCATCTCGCGCAGATGGTCTTTGATCTGCTCCCGGCGTGGGCTGCTGGCCTCCAGATATTCCTTCGTATAGCCCTTGATCTCCGGCTGCCCATGCTTGCCGCGCTCCAGCTCATAGCCCAACCCTTGCAATCGCAACGACAGCTCGGAACGGTACACGCTGGTGGCATAGCGTTGCGACGCGAATAGCTCCTGCGGCTGCAAGGCGAGGGTTTGTCCGTTGTCGCGCTCGGTGACGTTGAAGATCACCGAATGGGTGTGGAGCTGCGGCGCGGCGTAACCGTCCACAGGCCGCGCGGTGTCGTGCTCAAAGGTAGCCGCAACGAATTTGCCTGTCGTCTCCGGCGCGTGGACGTTGCCGATCCGCGCCTGCGTGTACTTCTCCAACTCGGCCAGAGCTGCCCGTACACTCTCCCGATGCGCCTCTCGCACACGCTCATCGCCGCCCACCAGGGCCGTGAGAGAAACCGACTTCGGCGCGGAGAACGTAGCATCCCAACCGGCGCGATGTTCCACGCTCGTCACTTCCTTGCCGAACTTGCCTTCATAGGTTTTGGAAACCTGATGACGAACGAGCTGCACTTCCGTGTGCGGATGCTGGCCCTCGGTAAGCCTGGCGAAGTGCTCATCGCCAACCGCACCCGATAAACTCCACTGCTCGGCCAGCTTGCCTTGCCACTCGCTATGCCCCTGCTGGTCGCGGCTCCAATAGTTCTGCCGCTCCGAGGCAAACTCCCGCTCATGGTACGTTCGCACCTGGCTTGCCGACAGCGGTTTGGAGATGGTCAGCATCTGTGCGCTGCTCCTGTCGTCGCCTCACTCAATCCCTTTGGACTCATCCCACGCAAACCCGTTGCTCTTTGCAGCCGGTGTTTGAGTAGGCGGCAGTGCCGTCTGTGCCGCAGCGACTGACGTGGCCTGCTGCGTCGTTGCCGGTTTCGCTAAGGCACGAACCTCAATCAAAGGCTTCTGGGCAGAGGCTCGTAGTGCGCGTTGCGCCCGGACACTCTTCCTGAAGCCAGCGCCCGAGCTGAGCAATTTTTGCCCCAGCTCTCGCCATAGCGGAACCGGCCTTCCCCACAGATACCGCTCCAATCGAGCGCTCCGCCACGACAGGATCAGCAACCAGAGAAGCAGTGCAGCGACGAGCAGCAAAGCTG
Organism: Granulicella sp. 5B5; assembly: GCF_014083945.1. Classification (GTDB taxonomy): domain Bacteria; phylum Acidobacteriota; class Terriglobia; order Terriglobales; family Acidobacteriaceae; genus Granulicella. The sequence goes on from NZ_CP046444.1 coordinate 3,917,320, forward strand.
GTTGTACAAAGTAGTGCCACACAGGCTCTCCATAGAAAAATTCCTCCCGAAGCAGCGCCGCCAGCTTCGCTGAGTTCACCTCCGTCGGCAAACCTCGTTCGATGCCCGTCCAGCCGTCTATCTCTGCCTTCCGGTTCATCCAGAAGGGCAGGATGTCCCCTTTCCAGAGCAGCTCCCGAGCCGGAATCGGAAGCAGGTCGGCTTCGGTAGCAAGTGCATATTGCAGGTTCGGTTTGCTCTTCTTCGATCCGGCTGCGGGCTTGAACTTCCATATCCATTGAATCTCGCTCGTTGCTGACGGATCTTTCTCATGCCAGGAACTGGCCAGATAGGCGCCGACGTAGTACCGCTGGAGCGGCGCCAGGGTATAGAGCAGTGGACGCAGAAACACCCCAAAGCCTGCGGACAGAAGGAACATTCCGGCGACGACGACGACAAAGAGAAGTTTCTTCATCGCTCACCACCTCCCGGTCCGTCCTGAGACAGAAACTCTTCGAGCAGTTTGCGGGCGTCCGCCAGCTTCCGCGCATTGGCCTGGTCACGGATTTTGACCACGGAATCGGGCAGCAGATGCTTGCCTTCGGCGTTCGCCTGGGCCGTTGCGTGGAAGAGATTCAGGAGCATGTAGCGTAGTGCTGAGACCTCGGCCAGCACCAATTCGGTAGGGTCTGCTGGACGCTCCCGTGCGGCTTTCAGGGCCAGCTCGCGCAGCCATTCCGCCAAGGTCTTCCCCGCGACTTCGGCGGCGGTTTCTACCTCGGCCAGCTCTTCCCGCGTGACCCTGGTTGCAATGGTTTTGGCACGAAGAACCGGACGCGCTTCGCCACTCGGCGAGTCTGGAGACTGCAACGAAGCCGGGATGCGGGGAGTGCTCATAGGGAGCCCGCCTCAAAAATAGCTTGCACCCTGCGATTTTTGCCGTCAAGCGACGGATGCGGCAAGCCATTGTCTATCAATGCGTTTACATAGCATGCACCCTGGGGCACACGCTGGTTTACGCGCGTAAACGCATAAAAACCTTTCCCTATGGTGAGGCAGTCAAGTTACTGATTTCCTGCGTGTTGACGCCAGTAAACGTGGATATCGGTCACGTTTACCAACAGCATCCCATTTGGGGGTGACGTGTCACCCCTACAGCCGGTGCAGAGCACCGTGCTTTTTCTTCAGGTCGGCAGAGACCAGAGGACAGCCCACCGGCTCGTCCACAGGCCTCCCAGACGCAGTAAGGCCGCCCCGGAGGACGGCCTTGCCTTCACTTCTGCTGCACGTCGATGGGGATACCACTAACAGGGTTTGCGAGGTACTGGTACTTTTCATGATCGGCCAGGGTCACGACGAGTGTGCCGTTGCTCCAGCCTATAGAGGGCTCAGGGTCGGGGTAATTCACCGGCACATTCATGACCAAGTCGCCTAGACGATCTTTCTGCGCTGGCCCCTTTAGCCGCACGGCATAGACTGCATCGTTCACAACCCACGCCGAGTTGTAGACCTCCATTTGCACGACTGCATCCCATTTTCCATCAGGACTCTTTCTGGTCTCTTTTACCTGCACCTCCAAGTGATTGCGAGGCCAGAGGAAGTAGATCGCCAGCGCCATTACAAGCCCAAGTGCGGCTACCGATCCCAGGATGACTTTGTTTCTCTTCTTCATGGCCCCTCCTATGGGACGTGCGCACCCTATTGAATGAGCCGCATACCGATGTCGGTGTTTGTCACATTCCGCACCGGAAGATGCGTATACGTGGAATCCATCGGTGTGCCCGCCGCATATTTGCTATTCCTCGCTACGTCGTTTTCGATACTCAGAATTTGGCCACGCGTTACGCCAGCCGAAGCTGCATACATACCAATCAAGATGGTGGCCGAATCGATGAAACGCGGGTCGAAGTTTCCACTCAGCCGTTGCAAGTCCCAGCTTCCGCCTCTTCTGAACTTAGACAGATCAGCTGCGGTAGCTGCGGCACCTAAGGCTGGTGACACCACACCCAAGGCATTATCCCGAGTACCCGCTTTAACAACGGCATTGGGATCGAAACCGCCAGGGATCAGTGCAGGGCTGCCACTTGCACCATTCACCACATTCCCTTTGTTGTCTTTTAGCGGGCTAGGAGCACTCTGTTGTTGGGCCAACACAGCGAGCCAATGCGTCGTAGGCATAGAGCATCGCACGATGACCCCTTGGCTCACTTGTGCCCCGGACCTTTGTGCAGTCTAAATGAATATCCCGTACGCTTTAGCTGACGATTTTCAGCATCGCGAACGCGCTCAGCAGAGGCCTTCGGATTCACAGTGAATTTTGTTTTATAGGCCTTGTTCTGAATGAAATCACATACTTCCTCATCCGTCATATAAACCGTCAACATGCTCCCTCCATGCGGAGGGAACTTCGACGTCGGCTCTCCGGACAGTTCAACCATTCCATCAGCATCAACAACAAAATACCGATACACCTCTCCATAGGGCATGTCTTTGTAAACCACAACGCCCGTTCCATTCGGCGCGATAGTTTTGCTGACGTACATGCTTATCTGTGCCGGGCTATTATCCCCACCGCTGTTGTCGTCGATTTGAAAATAGAGCCCTTCATGCCGCAGGTCGTACAGCTCATCCTCGATAGCTTGGGCTACGGCAGGTAAAAGCTGTTTAGAATCTCGCGCTCCCTGCGACGGAGTCTGAGCCTTCAGCGGCAAAACGAGAGCCGTCAAGAAAAGTACAAAGATTAGTTTCATCGGGTTTACCTCGTATTGTTGATCCAGATGTAGATTGTGTCGCCTTTGCTTATACCGCCATCTCCGTTGGCGGTAGTTTTGAAAGGCCCAAACACGATCTGATTTCCGTTTGCCCAGGAGGGAACTCTCTGGGCATCCCCAAGAGACGTGTCACGCACAAAGAAGTGTCTTGATCCATTCGTCGGGTCAGCGCTGTGAGCAGCCTCATTCACTGCATCAACGGAATCGTTGTACGCTCGCACTCCAGGCGGATATCCTCCGGCGAGATCCTTCTGTTCTCTCGCACTAAGGGTCCCGGAATCTTGGAATGCTGACTTGTTCGTCACGTTGTTATAGACGTGTGCCGCATCAACCCTTGCATCGTGAAGGTCGCCATCATCCGATTGTCCAGGAACTGGCCGAAGTGCAGCGGTCTCGTGATAGACCACGTTTGCTTCACGATTGCCAGCTTGATAGGGACTCTGATGTTGGGCCATCAACGGTGTCTATCAATGTTGCGATTCGTCCGCTTTGCATTCATTGCCGCCCGGTGCGAGCTGAGTTTTATAACGCGGACTATGAGAAAGCTCGGTAACGAATTTACCGACGGCCTCATACATCGCATAACCCCCATTGCCGTAATCAGCCTCCCATTTGGAGTTGGAACGATGAAGGCGATACGCATTCACAAGTGCATTGAAACCTCCGGCATCATCGGGGTCCGCAAACAAAAGCATTCCCCTCCGTCCGTCCGGCGAGTAAACGACAATATTGAATAATCTGGGCGTATCTCCCATTTCCGGGATAGACCCAACTTGGTACCGAACCCACGCCCAATCCCCCACCTTAAGGCCTAAATAATTCAGGTCGTAATGCCGTACGAAATCGGCTCTCACCAAGCACCCCAAGGCCCCATTCAGACGGGGCGGTACGTTACTATTCTCTGTCGTGGTATCCTGCGCGTTCGTCCAAGTAGGCAAGAGACACATCATCACGATGAGCAACGTCACAAGGGGAAGGCTCACGCTGTGCTGAAAAAGCGATTGCTGTGAATTCTGCTTGTCAGTGCGATGGAGAGCCGTATATCCAATCAGTTTCAGCATATGAATTCCTCCTAACTTCACTGGGGCGGTGACCCATAAGTCATGATGTACGTGTACTTGCTCGGTGATATGTAAGGCCCTGAGGCCGTATGGACCGTCTGCCCCTGAAAGGTGCCCCCGTGCTTGAATTGGCTCTCCGTGCGCATGTTGTAATAGATCGCACCGCTGGTTGGGTCAATACCCTTAGAGTCTTCTCTAATGGCCTGTTCTACGGCCTGTTGGGAGATCTTAAATCCTGGTCCATTCTCGATTGCAGAGACCATACTCGCGTATTTTTGTGCCTTCTCATTGCTACCCCACTTCTTGATTCCGTTGAGGCGAACATGGGCAATTTTGTTTTCAGCGCTTGCAAGGGACTCATTTTCCGTCTTCGAATCCTTCATTCCCATCGTTTCGTGATTAATCTGTCCGGCGATTCCATCGCTCTGTTGTTGGGCCGAAGCTTAAGTGCCAGGTTCAGTAACCTCCCTAATGCTCTTTGAGCAGTTGATCCAAGGCTTGCTTATAGCGCAGGTTCTGTGGCAAAAGAGCTTCTTGAGAGTACGCGGTTTTCCCAAAAGTACTCGTTACTACAAAATCCTTGCTAATTGACGGGACGTAGAGAAGTATGGAGAACACTTCGGGACAAGAGTGCGGAGCACACCCTTCGAATTCAACACCATCCTCATTCCCGAAGCTGAAGGTCTTCAGCGCGTTCGGATAGCTAACCCGAAATGAATCTGCGAGTTTTCCGGAATGCCAGCGCTCAACGAATTTTCCTTCGCTGGTGGCCCCGTATACAGAAAGCTCCCATCCATCACTGGCGGAAAACCTAGCGACGCCAATCAAAGGTCCCTGTCCGCTCTGTAAGATTTGCAGGCTCTGAATCCGAGCTGGCTCACTAGGCAATTGCTGAGCGAAGCTTCGCAATTGGTCAGCGGAAACACCTGCCTGCGACGAGGCAACTTGCGCCTGCAAGCCAGCGCACTGCGCAGTCAGCAAACCGCAGCCAACAAACAGCATAGCCAAACGAATCCTAATCATGACACACCTCAGAAACTTGTTATGAAATCGATGTAACCGCCAACCGTTCCATAGTCTGGATGCTTGGCAGACAACAATGCACCCCGAACTGCAGGCATTCCGCCTTCATTGAAGAAGTGGCTCGTTCCACCCCTGCCTAGAGTCCAAGCCGCTACACCTAGATCAACATTGCCGTTGAAGTGGGAGATATTACCCGAAAGGAAAGCTGCAGCTGCAGGGATTTGAACCTCGAAATTCCCAATGTCTTTTGGATCAATTCCATATGCCTTAGGGTCTTGAATTTGGAACAAACCGCCGTTCGGCTGAGAGGGATTCAGACTTGATTCACGCATCCCCAAACCGACTAGAAGGTTGGGATTTAACTTGTATTGACTGCCTGCTTGAGTCATCGCGGCTTTGAACACGGATGCGTCGTACCCGTACTTTTTGGCGGCTTTGTCGATTGCCTTACCAGACTTTGAAGATAATCCCTGTTGTTGGGCCATCAACGACATCTGCCATGAGTACCGGACTACGGTCGTTGTATCCCTAACGTGGTTCAGATAGTTAGCTGCTTTGAGGCCCTGATGCACAGTGGATTCGGCATGTCCGAAGCCCAGACGCGGTTTTTCTCTTAGCAGCATCATCTCCGCTAGAAGCCCGTCCCGGATTTGGATGTCGGAACCGAGTTGCATTTGCATTCGATTGTACGGTTCGGGAGCGGGTTCGGCGTAGAGATTTCGTATGAGTTCCCGCGTCGATTCCGGGCGAGATTGGCTCTCTCTTTAGCAGCTAAGAACAGCAGCTAAAAGAAGAAGATTTAAGCGTTTTCGTCATCGTCTTCGGAGTCGAGAGCGGCGAACAGTTCCTCCGCAGTGGGGGCCGGATCGCCGGGCCACATATGGCTCTGAACGAGCATGGCTTCGCCGTCTTCATGATCGTTTGCTCTGAGCATCGCGGCGGGATGGGATGCGGAGTGGATTTGCTTGAGCATTCGGATCGAGACGCGGGTATAGATTTGCGTGGTGTCGAGCCGCGCATGGCCGAGCATCTCCTGGATGAAGCGAACGTCCGCTCCGCCCTCCAGCATCAGCGTCGCCATCGTGTGGCGGAAGAGATGGCAAGCGCCGCTCTTTCCGGTCTTCGCTTTGACTACATACGCCCGCACCGTCATGGTCAGCATGTCGCGGTTGATCTCTTCGCCAGTGTGCGCGAGGAAGAGCGTCCCATTGTCCGGCTCGGTGGAGAGCTGCGGGCGGGCCTCACGCACATACTTTTCGAGCCATGCGACGGCCCGGTCGCCGACCGGAACGAAGCGGTCTTTTTTGCCCTTGCCCAGACGGATGAGGATCGTCCCGCGTTCGGTGTCGAGGTCGTAGAGCTTTAGCGATATCACCTCCATGCGGCGCATCCCGGTTGAGTACAGCACCTCTAAGATCGCCCGGTCGCGCAGGCCGATGGGATCGTGGATGTCGGGCTGCTGCAAGACCTGCTCGGCCTCCTGAGCGGTCAGCACATGGCGGGGTAGACGATGCGGAAGGCGGGGCAGCTCCAGCTCCGACGCCGGATTATGAAGGATGTGATTCTGTCGCGTTAGCCACTTGAACCACGACCGCAGAGCAACCAGCTTCGCGTGCTGCGAACGGAAGCTCAGGGGCTCGCCGTCGCGTTTGCGCTGATGGAAGAGATGGCGCTGATACCGCTCCAGCACAGGCCGCGTCACTTCGACCGGCTCGGTCAGCCCACGCTCGGCGCACCACTCCAGGAAGTAACGGACATGGAGATGCTGGTTGCGGATGGTGTTCTCCGAGTAGTCCCGCACACGCAGCGCGGCTACGTGCTCGTTGAGCAAGGCCGCAAGCTGCGTCGGCGGCATGGGCCTGTCCATGATTGCGATTCGTTTCACACGCGCCATCACTTCACCCCCTGCATCGCCAGGGCGTAGTGGCCGTTTCGCTGCGCGCCCGTATACGTGCTTTCGGCGATGCCGAACTCGATCTCCTCTGGAACCCGCATGGATGCTGGCGGCGAGGCTACTTTAACCGCACCCGACACCCCGCCGACTTGGGGCCGACTTGACCCCGACGACTGGCCCGCTGGCCCCGACTTCTTTTCGTCGTAGCGATATTTCGAGAGCGCGTCCACGTCGATCAGGCCGCCCAACACCGGGCGGCCGCCGTCACTCGGCCGCGCGAACATCAGCTCGTAGACCATGCTCTGGCCTCGGCCGCCGCGATGGATCAACAGGTACTCCATCTCTTCCAGCCGATGCAGATGGACTTTCAACTGCGTATCGCCCCAGCCCGTATAGGCCCGCACGTCGCGCCGCGAGAAGCGATAGTCCGATCGCTCCATCTTCTGTCGATCGCACTCGGCAGCGACCATTGTGTCGATCGCCAGCAGCAACCGCCGCGTCTGCGGCGGCAGCTCATCGAGCGAACGGCCCAGCACCTCATGCGCGAGTTTGTTGGCCGTCGCGATGTCGGTCAGCGTGACCTCGATGTACTCGACCGCGCGGCCTCGATGCTCGACCATCTTCCGGGGCCGCTGATGCTGATGGAGCAACGCTATTGTGCGGATGAGCGTGAGGTACTTCATGTGGTCGCGCCGCGTCCGGGTCTGCGCGTCCTGGAACGTCAGCTCTCGCGCATACGGGTTCGCCACGAAGACGGGCTTAAGAAGACGCTGCGCGTTGCGATGCACGGCGAGGATCGCATCGCGGTCGCGCCGTTTGAGCAAGCCTTCAAGCGTCTGCGCCTCACGCTGCACACGATGGATCGCCTGTGTTTGTTCGCGCTCTTCGTTGACGGAGAGGACGAGGCAGCGGTTCAACAGCTCCTCGTCCAAGTGGATCGCCGTCGTCGTAAGGAAGATCATCACCGGCCCTTCGACGCGGTACTGATGCGTCAGCAGTCGGCCTGTGGCTGGGTCTTTGCCAGTGCTGGCGATGGTCAACACGCCCTCCGACTGCAACAGCTTCAACGCATACGAAGCCGAGTGTGCGCCCTCTTCTTCGACGATGGCGAGTACCTTGTGCTTCAAGTCGGTTTCGCCCATGTAGAAGAGCGACTGGCCCGTCATCGCGGAGTATTGCACGCGCTGCTCTTCGGGCAGGAACGCCAGCACCGCTTCCATCAGCGAGCTTTTGCCCGCTGCGGAGGACGACTGCACGATCACGGCTAGCGGCGCATCCAAGTGACGGGAGACGACGCCGAGATAGCCGACGAGCTTGTTTGTTTCCTCGCCCACCACACCGCACCGGGCGAAGTCCTCGACGATGCGCTCTAGCAACCGTGGGTCGCATAGCAGCTCCATCGCTGCGGCCCGGTCCTCGTCGCTGATGGTCACGGCATCTTCTTTTGGAGCGAGGGCCTGTTTGATCTGCTCGTCCTGCAGCTCCTCCAGCTTCAACAGCAACCGGCCAAGGTCGCGGCGGATGACTTCTTCTTTGATACCCAGTTCCTCCGCTGCCTGTTTCATGTACACCCCGCGCTGCCGCGCGGAGTACAGGTCGAGCGTGTCGACGTGGAAGGCCGACTCGCCGCGCGGCGTATGGCCGGAGACAAGCACGTTCACCTTCAACAGCTCGTAGCTCATGTTTTTATTCAGGCCGCGCACGCGATAGCGGCGGTCGCCCTGCGTGAGGAAGATGTCTTCGCCGCGCACCTCCACCGGCACGTCGATGGTCGGTGCGGGCGCTGCCGCTGGCTCCATCGCCGCAACCGGCTCCGGCATGGCGGCTAAGAGAGGAACATCCTTTTTGATTTCGATGGGGGATGCTGCGGGGGCTGGCTCTGGTTCTTCTTCGACGGGTTCGACGGCGGCTTCGACCTGGCTCTCGATCTCGGCCAGTATGGATTCTTCTTCGATGATTTCTTCTTTAGCCGCTGCTTCGATCACTGCTGGCTCAGGCTCGATGATGGGTTCCGGCTCTGGCTCCGGCTGGATGTCCATCTCGATCACGCGCGGCTTCGCATCGCCCATCGCCCGTTTGCCCTTGCCCAGCCACTCAGCCTTATTGAGCAACACGCCGAAGCTCTTCGCTGCTGGCTGCACTTTGAGCGAGTATTCGTTCGCATCCATGCCCTTCGGGAACATCACACGGAAGCACTCGATACCCATCTGCATCAGCTCCACCGCAAGCGCGGCGGCGGCTTTGTCGCCCGCTTCGTCGCGGTCGTAGGCGATGTACACGCGCTCCGTGCCATGCTTCTCGAAGGCCGCACGATGATCGGCTGTGAAGCCGTTTACGCCGTAGCTGGCCGTCACGTTGCGGAAGCCCGCACTCCAGAAGCTCAGCGCGTCGATGAGCGATTCGCACAGGATGATTTCTTTCGAGACGGCCACGGCCTCTTCGTTCCACACGCCCGCATGAGCGCCGGGAAGATACAGATGGTCGGGCGTTCCCTCGCGGAGATTCGCCGTGATCTTCCGCCCATACATCTCGACCACTTCACCGGAGCGATTGAACACCGGGATCACGATGGAGCCGTTGAAGTGCTCATGGCCGCTCTCCCGCAACACGCCCAGCGTTTGCAACCGGCCACGCATCTCCGCACCGGCGGCGCGGTTCTTCGCCGGTAGTCTGTACCCCAGCGTCCGGTTGGCGAAGCCCAGTCGGAACCGGTCGATCATCTCCGACGATGTGAGGCCGCGCGATTGCAGGTACTTCATCGCCTCCGGCGACTGCTTTAGCGTCTCGTTGTAGTAGTCCGTAACCTGTTTCAGCAGCAGCCGGTCGTCCGCCTCACGCGCGACTGGCGGCGGCAGCTTCCGCACCGTGCCCACCTTCACCGGCTGGATCGGCGTGGCCGACAGATGGTCGGCCCGCAACAGCTCGACCGCATGACGGAAGCTGATGCCATCGGCCCGCATCACCCAGTCGATGGCCGTCCCGCCCGCGTTGCAGGCTCCCATGCAGTGCCACAGGTTCTTTTTCGGAGTGATGATAAGCGACGGCGTTTTGTCGTCGTGGAACGGGCAGAGGCCGTGCAGGTCGGCCCCCAGCCGACGCAGTTTGATCCCTCGCGCCTCCGCAAGCCGCTGGACAGAGACTTCTCTCTTGAGCCGCTCGACCTCATCCTCCGGGATTCTTGCCATTTTTCAGCCCTCCGTCTAAAACCGTGTCAAGACCTTTTGGTATTTTTCTTACAGTCGGCGACTGTAAGAAGATATACAGCATATTGTTATATCAGGGAAGGCATCTATGCACAGTTTTCTCGAAGAGTGCCCTTACAGTGAGGGCATGCCGAAGAAGTCCAAGCTCGCCCCCACGCCCGCCCAGAAGGAGACGCTGGGCCTCCGCCTCGCCCAGGTTCGCAAGGAACGGGGACTCACTCAGGTTGAGCTGGCCGAACGCACCGGCCTGATTCAGGTCGTCGTCTCCGATTACGAACGTGGCAGGCTACGCCTCCCTGCGGACATGGCCGTGCGGTTTGCCGAGGTCCTGGGCGTCACCGTCGATGAGCTGTTGCAGTCGCGTAAGAAGAGCGGCGCGGCGAAGACGACGAAGCAGCCCAGCCTTAAGCTCGTGCGACGGATGGAGCAGATTGAGAGCCTGCCCATCTATCAGCAGCGGGCTTTGCTGACGACCATCGACACGTTCATCGCCGCCGCCGAAGCAAGTAGTCGTCTCTCTGGTTCTTTTAAGAACAGAGGAGCAGACATGCTCCTCATGATTGGGAACCACTCGCAGCGGAGCCATCAGTCAAGGCCGCGCGTTCTGTGCGCGTTCATCGAAGCGCAGCGGAGAGCCTTTACGGATGGCGCAGCGGAGAGTACCGCCAGCGCCGTCTTTCAACCGATGCTGAGGCCCTGCGATATTTCCATGCCCACCGGCTGCGGCCCGATGCGCTGTCCCGCATCCTGTTGTTGTTGGATCGCTGACGGATGCGACACGTCCCGGCTCAGCTCTTGCCCAGCGTCTTCGCATCGTTCGTGTACATCTTCACGTCGAACTGCGCCCGCGATACCGACACGTAAGCCATGCGGCTATTCAGCAGCTCGCCGTGGGCCTGCGCGGAGTCAACGTGGATGAGCACGCGGTCGGCGGTCTGGCCCTGGCTGCTGTGGCTCGTCACCGCATAGCCGTAGTCGAGATGCGGATGCTGCCGCGCGTTGAACTCGACCTCGCGGCCCGAGTCCATGCGTAGTTTCAGATGGCCGTCGCCGTCGATCTTCTCCACCGTGCCCAGCTCGCGGTTTGCCAGCTTCTCCGCATGGTACGGCGCTGTGAGCTGCACCCGGTCGCCCTGGGCGAACGTGCGCTCGCTGTCGCGGTAGACCGTCACGCCCTGCAACCGGCGAGGATCGTAGCTCAGCTCTTCGCCGCTGTGTCGCTTCACCGTGAGCGTGTTTGTCTCTCGATCTGTGGCCGTGACCCGCGCGTACTCTCCGGCCTCGACGCCCAGCGCTTCGACCCTTTCGAGTAGCGGATGACATCGCCGCGCTCGTAGTTCTGCGCGTGCTGTCGATCCGCGCCGGTCACGTCCTGCCGCGCGTAGAGCACATGCACGCGCTGCTCGTCGTTTGACACCTTGCCATCGCTCTGCATCGCGCGATGGATGTGG